>JAKBJU010000019.1 GCA_021835845.1 Pseudomonadota bacterium
GTAGCCGCACTACCTGCTTGCGTCTCTCGTGCAACTGCTCCAGCTTCTGATATCGAGCGTCTTCTTTGTCCATCCTCATCAGACATCAGAAACCCATGAAAGTTCATTCTTTATTCCGCCGAGTCTACAGGGGGGGGGGATGACGAATGACAAAACGAGTATTCTTTAGCTTTCACTACTAAGAATGTTGCCGACTTTCGAGCAAATGTCGTTCGCAATCACTGGCTGACCAAACCTGACCGCGAGATTTACGGTTACTACGATGCCTCGATTTGGGAAGCAGCGCAGAAGCAAGGTCCCGTCAGCCTAAAAGTGCTACTTCGACAGCAGATTCGCCGCTTTCGCCTGCACCTTGATCCCCTCGAAGGATTTCTCCGCCACGTCATGCGTCAGCAAGCGCTCCAGGTTGTGGCAGAACACCGTCGCATCCCAGACCTGATCACCCATTTCCAACCCGACGAACCAGCGAAACAACAGATTGAAATCGATCTGCTCCATCAACTGGCGCTCGGAACGGATCGTGTACAGAATCTGCAGCATTTGCGCCCGCGGCAGCTTCTCCGGTGCAATCGAAGGCCGCCCCATTTCCGAATACATCTCGTCGAAAAGTGCGTTCATCCGCATCAACGCCTTGTCCACCATCTCGCGAATCGAGCGTAGCGGATGACCCTGCGGTACCCGATCTTCCAGTTTGACGTAGCTGAACAGGTTCATCACCTTGCTGTCTATACCGCTCATCTCATTCCGTCCCAGTTGGCAATTCCGCAATCTTACCAACTTCGGGAAGCTTCTGATTTTTTCAGCAGCTTGTTAAATCATAATTGGCGACAGCCCGGTTTCGTTGTCTCCCATCCAAACCCGCTCGACGGGGAGAGCTAGGTCCGGCTGGAGAAGCGCACCTCGAAGGTCTTGGAGTCGGTCGAATCGACGAGGAAAACTTCCCCGTTGTGGGCATGGGCGATTTCCCTGACGATGGAAAGCCCCAGGCCGCAGCCCTCCTCCTGGCTGCCCAGGATGCGGTGAAAGCGCTCGAAGATCTGCTCCTTCTCGGCTTCCGGAATCGGCGGGCCGTTGTCTTCGACGGCAATGACCGCTTCTTCTCCTCTCCTGAAGACCCGCACGGTGACTTTCCCTCCTTCCTGGGTATAGCGGATCGCATTGTCAACGAGATTGCCCAGCATTTCCTGAAGCAGGAATGTCGATCCTGAAAGCAGGACGGGTTCGTTTGATGCCTCGAAGCCCAGGTCGATGCCCTTCTTCAATGCTTGGGGCACCCAGCGTCCGGTGATTTCGCTGGCGAGTCCGTTCAGGTCGATTTCGGACAGGATTCCGGTCTTTTCCCAGCCGGGCTCGGCCCGGGCGAGCGCAAGCAGCTGGTTGACGAGGTGGATGGTCCTTTCGCTGCTCGTCTGGAGCAGCTCGAGAGAATGCCGAATTTCATCGGGATCGCTCTGGCGCAGGGCGTAATCCGTCTGGGTCTTGAGTCCGGCAAGGGGGGTCCTCAACTGGTGCGCCGCGTCGGCGATGAAGCGGTTCTGCGCAGTGATGGCCTTGTTCAATCTTTCGAGCAGATTGTTGATGGCGCGGATCAGGGAGCCGACTTCCCGCGGCACGTTTTCTTCGGACAGCGGACTCAGGTCCTTGTGGGAGCGGCTCTGTACCTCGTCCTGGAGCCGCCCCAGGGAGGACAGACCTTTCGTGACGCCCAGCCAGATAATCCCCGCAGCAAGGCCTGTCAGCAGCATCTGGGGCAGGATCACGCCCGCCAGGATTTCGTTGGCGAGAACCCTGCGCTTGATCAGGGTTTCCGCGGTTTGCACCAGGATCCAGTCCGCCTTGTTGCCGGGCATGCGCAGATAAAGGGAGGCGATCCTGATGTGACGGCCTTCCAGGGTGCCGTCGTGATAATAGGGCTTGTTGAGATAGATCCTGGCAGGCTGCGGCGCGGGAAGGCCAGGAGAACCCGCGACCAGCCCATGGAGGCGGCTGCTGACCTTGAAGTAGACCTTGTCGTAAGGATCGATCTCGATCATTTTCAGGGCGGTTTCAGGCAGATCGAGAATCACCTTGCCGTCTTTCGCCCTGACCTGCTCGGCAAGCGTCAGGGTGGAATCGAAAAGGGAGCGGTCGTGGGCGAGATCGGCGAACCTGACCGCGATGGTGTAAGCGATCACCCCGCCCAGTATCCACAGGGAAAGCACCGGGACAAGAAGCCAGAGCATGAGCTGGCGGTGCAGCGAAGCCGGCTTCATTGCTCCTTCTCGAGGAGATACCCCAGCCCCCGTATGGTGCGGATTTCGATGTCGGCAGGCTCCAGCTTCTTCCTCAGCCGATGGACATAAACTTCGATCGCATTGGGGCCGATTTCCTCGTCCCAGCTGCAAAGCTTTTCGGCGAGCTGCTCCTTGCCGACCACCTGGCCTGCCTTCAGCATCAGGATTTCCAGCACCCCGAGTTCCCGGGCGGAAAGCTCCAGGGGGGTTTCGTCGATATGGACGCGCCTTCCGGCGATATTGAATGCGAGCCTTCCATGTTTGAGGAGATTGCTGTGCGCGCCCTGTCCGCGCCTCACCAAGGCCCTCACTCTTGCCTCGAGCTCGGCAAGATCGAAAGGCTTGGTCAGATAATCGTCCGCGCCGAGGTCGAGCCCAGCCACCCTGTCTTCCACGGCGTCCTTTGCAGTCAGAATCAGAACGGGAGTGGCCTGGTTATGGGCCCGGAATCGCCTGAGTACCTCGAATCCATCCAGTTTGGGCAACCCGAGATCGAGGATCAGCAGATCGTAATTCTGGAAAGACAGCGCATGGTCCGCATCCAGGCCGTTTCTGGCGCTGTCGACGGCATAGCCTGCCTGCTGCAGCGAGCGGGTCAATCCGTCCCTGAGGACCATGTCGTCTTCAGCCAGCAGTAGCTTCATGAGGTATCCGATATCAACACGCCGATTCTAAGCCGATCATGGATCATGCCGCAACCGTCTGAAGACTGTAAGGAATGTGTAATTTGCCCCATGCTATCCTTCGCCCTCGCATCAACGGGGCCCTGAGCCGGGTGCAGGGGAGAGAAACGGGCAATGAAAATCGAAAAAAAATATCTTTTCGGGGTGGCGCTGGCAGCGATTCTGGTTGCGGTCGGCATTCGCCTCTTCAATCCCGCCCAGCCGAAATTGCCCGCCGCACCTTCTTCCGCGCAAGGGACTTTCCGCCCGACCAGAGGCCAGTGGGAAAATCTCGCGGTGGCGCCGGTGCAGGCAATGACTTTTCGCACCGAGCTTTCGGCCGAAGGCAATCTCGCCTACGACGAAGACGCCATGACCCAGGTATTTTCGCCTTTTACCGGACGCGTCACGCGCATCATCGCCAAGCCCGGAGACGTGGTCAAGAAAGGCGCTCCGCTGATGGCCGTGGCGGCAAGCGAATTCGTGCAGGGGCAGAGCGACCTGATTGCCGCTCGCGCCCAGGTCGCTCTGGCGGAAGCTGCCGAGAAGCGCCAGCATGCGCTTTATCTCGCCAAGTCCGGGGCGCTCAAGGACTGGCTGCAAAGCCAAGCCGATCTTGCTGCCGCACGGAACAGCCTCCAGGCTGCCCGCGAACGCCTGCGTATCCTGGGTAAATCAGACCGGCAGATCCGGGCGCTGGAATCGGGATCGAAAGCCGGCAGTCCCGAGGCGCTGGTTCTGGCGCCGATAGCCGGCACGGTGACCCAGCGCCAGGTCGGCCTTGGCCAGTACATCAACAGCGCGGCCGGGGGGGCGACCAATCCGGTTTATACCCTGAGCGACCTGTCGACGCTCTGGCTGATTGCCAATGTGCCGGAGTCCGATGCGGGAAGCGTCCGTGTCGGCCAGCCGGTCGAGGTTCATGTATCGGCCTATCCGGGGCGGCTGTACAAGGCCAGAATCACCTGGGTTGCCCCTGCAATCGATCCGGGCACCCGCAGGCTGCCGGTTCGTGCCGAGATCGAGAATCCGGACGGGACCCTGAAGGCGATGATGTTTGCGAGCTTCAGCATCATTGCGGGCGATGAAACCGTTGCGCCAGGCGTGCCGCAGAGCGCGATTGTCTTCGATGGCGAAGCAACCCGAGTGTATGTGGTGCGCAACGACGGTACGGTCGCCCTGCGTCCGGTAAAACTGGGACGCGCGCGCGATGACGGCATGGTCGAAGTCGCCTCGGGATTGTCTGCCGGAGAAAAAATCATCACCGGCGGAACCCTGTTCATCGACCGCGCCGTAACCGTGGGGACGAACGCCGGGTCATGAATGCAATCGTAAAGTTTGCGCTGACCCAGCGAGTTCTGGTCGTTGCGCTGTTGCTGTTCATGCTGGCCGCCGGCGTCGCGGGCTTCTTCAAGCTCAACATCGAAGCCTATCCCGATCCGGTCCCGCCTTCAGTCGACATCATCACGCAAAGCAGCGGCCAGTCGGCGGAGGAGATGGAGCGCTACATCACCATCCCCATAGAAATACAGATGGCGGGAATCCCGCATGTCACCAGCGTGCGGACGATCTCGCTTTTCGGCCTCTCCGACGTGAAAGTGAATTTCACCTATGATTTCACCTACGAAGAGGCCCAGCAATGGGTGATCAACCGGCTCTCCCAGCTCCCTCCCCTTCCCAACGGCGTGCAGCCCCAGATTTCTCCCACGAGCCCCATCGGAGAGATTTATCGCTACCATGTGGTCGGCCCTGCCGGCTATTCGGTGACGGATTTGAAGACCATCCAGGACTGGATACTGGAGCGGCGCTTCAAGGCGATCCCCGGCGTCATCGATGTCAACGGCTGGGGCGGCAAGACCAAAACTTACGATGTTTCCATCGATCAGCAAAAACTCGTGAATTACGGGCTGACGCTGCCCCAGGTGCTGCAGGTGATCAACAACAGCAACATCAATGTCGGCGGACAGACGGTGAATTTCGGAATGCAGGCTGCCGTGGTGCGCGGAATCGGGCTGATCCATTCGATGGACAGCCTGAGGCGCACCATGCTGACATCGAACAAGGGGACTCCGGTATTGCTGGGCGATGTCGCCACCGTTTCAGTCGGGCATGAGCCGCGCCTCGGCATTGCGGGCCTCGACCAGGAAAACGACATCGTCCAGGGCATCGTTCTGATGCGCAGGGGCGCAGAAAGCATGCCGACCATCAAGCAGGTCGAGGCCGAAGTGCGGAAGATCAATCATTCGAACATCCTTCCCCCGGGCGTGCGTATCGAGCGGATCTACGACCGCAAGGATCTGATCAACGTGACGACGCACACCGTGCTGCACAACATGCTGACGGGAGTTTTGCTGATTTTCCTGCTGCAATGGATTTTTCTGGGCAATCTTCGCAGCGCCATCATCGTTGCGGTCACCATTCCCTTTGCGCTGTCTTTTGCCGTGGTGCTGATGGTGGTGCGCGGCGAATCGGCGAATCTGCTTTCCATGGGAGCGGTCGATTTCGGACTGGTTGTCGATGCTTCCGTGATCATGGTCGAGAACATTTACCGGCATCTTGCCGAAAGCTGGGCATCGCGGCACGAGGGCGAATCGCTGCTGCATCGCACCCGCGTGAGCACGGGGTTGCGCGGCAAATTCGGGGTGATCGCGAATTCCGCGACCGAGGTGAACAGGGCGATCCTGTTTTCTGCAGCCATCATCATTGCAGGCTTCTTGCCGCTCTTTACGCTTTCCGGAATCGAGGGACACATCTTCGGCCCCATGGCGAAGACTTATGCGTATGCCATTGCCGGCGGCCTGATCGCAACCTTTACGGTTTCCCCTGCCCTGTCTTCGCTCCTGCTGCCCAAGCAGGTGGAAGAGGTCGAAACTTTCGTGGTCGAGCGCATCAGGCGGGTATACACGCCACTTGTGGAATGGACGCTCGGCAACAGGTATCCCACGCTCGCCGGCTTCGCGCTGCTGCTGGCCCTTGCTGCCTTCGCAGCGAAAGGGCTGGGGCTGGAATTTCTGCCCAAGCTGGAGGAGGGCAATCTCTGGATACGTGCGACCATGCCGCCTTCCATTTCGCTCGAAGCAGGAGACGGCTACGTCAACCGGATGCGCATGCTGATCAGGAATTTTCCCGAGGTCGAAACAGTCGTTTCGCAGCATGGCCGGCCCGACGACGGCACCGATGCAACGGGGTTTTTCAATGCCGAATTTTTCGTGCCATTGAAACCGTTCGATACCTGGCCGAAGGGGGTGGACAAGGAAAAGCTGACTGCGCAGATGACGGCTGCGCTTCAGAACCGGTTTCCGGGCGTGGAATTCAATTTTTCCCAGTACATCGAAGACAATGTCGAGGAGGCGGCTTCCGGCGTCAAGGGGGAAAATTCGGTGAAGCTTTTCGGCAACGATCTCGACACCCTTGAAAAGACCGCTGCGAAGATCGAGGCGGTCATGAAAGGGATCCCGGGAATCACCGATCTTGCCGTTTTCAATTCCCTGGGCCAGCCTACGGTGCGCATCGACATCGATCGGGCGCGCGCGGCGCGCTACGGGCTTGCTCCTGGCGACATCAATGCGACCGTGCAGGCAGCGATAGGCGGACAGGCCGCAGGGGATATCTACGAGAAAGGCAGCGACAGGCACTTTCCGATCATGGTGCGTTTCGCTGCGAAATATCGCCAAGATCTGGATGCGATTAAGCGCATTCCCATAGGCGCCCCGGACCCCAATGGCGGCGTGGTCCAGGTTCCGCTCGGGGATGTTGCACGGATCAGGCTGGTTTCCGGTGCCGCCTTCATTTACCGCGAGCAGCAGGAGCGCTATATTCCGATCAAGTTCAGCGTTCGCGGAAGAGACCTTGGCACGACCGTGCTCGATGCGCAGCAGGCGGTCGCGAAACAGGTTCGAATTCCCGGCGGATACCACATGGAATGGGTGGGAGAATTCGGCAATCTTCAGGAAGCCATGCAGCGGCTGGCCGTGGTCGTGCCGCTCGCCATATTGCTCATCGGCATCCTGCTTTACATCAATTTCGGCTCTTTCGTCGACGTGTTGCTGGCCGCCAGCGTGATCCCCATGGCGATAATGGGGGGCATTCTTGCGCTTTACCTGACGGGAACTCCTTTCAGCGTTTCCGCCGCCATCGGTTTTGTCGCCCTTTTCGGGATTGCGGCAATGGACGGCATCATCGTGCTTTCCTATTTCAACAGCCAGATCGAAATCGGACTGGATCGCACCAGCGCCATGCTGCGCACCTGCAAGGTACAGATGAGACCGGTGCTGATGACCTGCATCGTCGCCTGCGTCGGGCTCGTTCCGGCTGCGGTCTCGAACGGGATCGGCTCCCAGGTGCAGAAACCGCTCGCGCTCGTGGTGGTCGGCGGGATGCTGCTGGCGCCGGTCCTGATCCTGACCGTGTTGCCGGTGCTGATCATGACTTTTTCGGTGCGCCAGCCGATGCCCATAGAGGCTGCCGAAACGGCGGAGCACCCATGAAATTCGCCAGCCTTCCGGGCCGCATTCTTGCCACGATCGCATTGCTGAGCTTGCCAGGATGTGCGGTGGGGCCTGATTTCAAGAGGCCCGCTGCGCCCACTGCGAAAAGCTATTCTCCTTCCGGAGCGCTTCCCGGCGCAACGGATCGCGCCCCTGTTGCAGGGGGAGAATCCCAGAAGTTCGATGTGAAGGCCGCAATTCCATTCGACTGGTGGAAATTGTTCCGGTCGCCCCAGATCAATTCGCTGATCGAGCAGGCCTTCAAAGCCAACCCGAGCATAGCAGCAGCCCAGGCAGCCTTGCGTCAGGCCAGGGAAAATGTGGTTGCGCAGGAAGGTTACTTTTATCCCACCGTCGGCGCGAGTTATTCGCCGTCGAGAAACAAGCTGGCCGGCAATATGGGCGGGAATTCCCCGGGGGTTCAGGGCAACGGCACGGTCATACAAACTTATTCCAATCCTGCCGGTCCGGCTCCGTTCAATGCCCCGGCCTATTACGATTTCCATGTTGCGCAGTTGACGGTGGGCTATGCGCCCGATGTATTCGGCCTCAACCGCAGACAGGTGGAGTCGGCACAGGCACAGGAGGCGGCGCAAAGGCTGCAGCTTGAGGCAACCTACATCACGCTGGCATCCAATGTGGTTGCAGCGGCATTGCAGGAGGCATCAATCCGGGCGCAGATTGCAGCGATGGAAAGGATCGTCGCAATCAACAGGGAGATGCTCGCCCTGCTCAGAAATCAGCTTGAACTGGGCGATGTATCCGGCGTCGAAGTGGCTTCACAGGAGGCTTCTCTTGCGGCCATGGAACAGGCGCTCGATCCGCTGCGGAAACAGCTGGAGCAGACGCGCGATCTGATTCGCGCCCTTGCAGGCAACCTGCCGAACCAGGATGTGGGGGAAAAGTTTGAGCTGGCATCCCTGCATTTGCCCCGCGAGCTTCCGCTCAGTCTGCCGTCGAAAATCGTCGAACAGCGCCCCGACGTCCGGGCAGCGGAAGAGCAGCTGCATTTTGCCAGCGCCCAGGCAGGCGTTGCCATTGCCAATACCTTGCCGCAATTCGCAGTGACCGGGGCCATCGGAGGAATGGCCTCGACGCCCGGCTGGATGTTCCGCAGCGGTGGCGGGTTTTTCGATCTGACCGCCAATGTCGCCTACACCATTTTCGATGGCGGGACGCTGAGGGCGAGGTCGCGGGCGGCGAAGCAGGCGCTGCTCCAGGCAGGGGCGCAATACCGCAGTACCGTGATTGCCGCGCTGC
The DNA here is from genome assembly GCA_021835845.1 of Pseudomonadota bacterium. Lineage (GTDB taxonomy): Bacteria > Pseudomonadota > Gammaproteobacteria > Burkholderiales > JABEVD01 > JABEVD01. The sequence goes on from JAKBJU010000019.1 coordinate 8,683, forward strand.
AGAATGTTGCCGATGTGCTCTATACCGTCCAGTCCGATGCGACAGCCCTGAAGCATGCCGCCGCCGCCACCCGGGCGGCGCAGACTGCGCTCGAATTGACGCGCAAGCAGTATGAGCTGGGGGCGGTCAGCTATCAGGCGCAGCTGCTGGCCGAACAGAATTACCAGTCGTCACTCATCAACCTGGTGCAGGCTCGCACCAATCGCTTCGGGGATACGGCAGCGCTTTACCAGGCGCTGGGAGGAGGCTGGTGGAATCGCCCCGAAGCTGCAAAGGCAGCGCACCGATAGGCAGGTTATCCGAGCAGCTGCTCGAATTCGTCGGGAGATAGGGGTTTGGCGTACAGATAGCCCTGGGCGTAGTCGCAGCGGATCGACGGCAGAATCGCTTGCTGTCCCGGCGTTTCCACCCCTTCGGCCACGACTTCCATGGAAAGGCTGTGGGCCATGGCGACGATCGCCGTGGAAAGCGCCAGGTCATCCGAATCGTTTTCTATTCCCGAGATGAAGGATCGGTCGATCTTGAGGTAGTCGATGTCGAACTTCTTGAGATAGCCGAGTGCGGAATATCCCGTGCCGAAGTCGTCTATCGCGATCTGGATTCCGGCGTTGCGCAAGCGGGCGAGCCTTTCGGCGACAGCTTCGGAGGCATTGAGCAGCACCCCTTCGGTGATTTCCACCACGAGGCTCCGCCCGGGAAGCCCGATCTCTCTCAAGTGATCCGGCCAGGAATGTCCGCCGGACTGCACCATGAGCTGGAGCGGGGAGACGTTGAGGCTCACCTGGAAATTCTCGCGCAGGATCTGCCAGCGCTTCGCCCAACGCGCTACTTCCCTGAACACCCAGTCCCCGATTTCGTGGATCAGCCCGGTTTCCTCGGCAAGCGGGATGAATTCGGTCGGGCTGACCGCTCCGCGCCTGGGGTTTGTCCAGCGCAGCAATGCCTCCGCCTTGACGATGGCATTTGTTTCGAGCGCCACGATGGGCTGGAATGCGAGTTGGAGTTCCCCGTTCGATAGCGCATTTCTGAGTTCCCCGGTCAATTTCATGCGCTCGAGCGCCGCTTCCTGAAGCTCCGGGGTGAAATAGGCGAAGCGGTTCTTGCCGAGACCTTTCGCGACGTACATCGCCTGGTCCGCATTCTTGAGGAGTTCGGAGGACTGCTCGGCGTCCGATGGGTAGAGCGTGATTCCGATCGAGCCCGAAACATATGCCCGCTCCTTGCCAAGGTGGAAGGGCTCGGCGAGCTTCTGGATGATCGTGGTTGCCATGTTCTCGACATGAGCATCGCCCGGCAGGTCCGAGAGGATGACCGTGAATTCGTCCCCTCCCAGGCGCGCCACCGTATCCGATTCCCGGACTGAGGAGGCAATGCGCTGCGCAGCCTCGACCAGCAGCCTGTCCCCGGCTTCATGGCCCAGGGTATCGTTCACCTCCTTGAAGCGGTCGAGGTCGATGAACAGCAGGGCGAAGGCAAAACCGTTCCGCGCGGCTTTCCTGATTTCGAGATCGAGGCGGTCGCGGAACATGCTGCGGTTGGGCAGGCCGGTGAGGTCGTCGAAGTTGGCCTGGCGCCAGACCTGCTCTTCTGCCTCCTTCTTCTTCGTGATGTCCGAGAAGAGCGCCACGCGCTCCCGGACGTTGCCCTGTTCGTCGTAGATCGTGTTGATGGTGAGCCATTCCGGGAAAACGTCTCCGTTTTTGCGCTTGTCCCAGATCTCGCCCTGCCAGTGGCCATAAGTTTCGAGAGAGCGCCACATTTCCCGGTAGAAGCCGTCGTCATGCCGGCTAGAAGCCAGTATTCGCGGGTTTTTTCCTTCAACCTCGTGCAGGGCATATCCGGTGATGTCGGTAAAGGCGGGGTTGACCGCCACGATGCGGTTATCCGAATCCACCACCATCACCGCCTCCGAACTTGCCTCGAATATGGAAGTGAATCGCCGGAGCGATTCCTCGCTTTTCTTGCGGTCGGTGATGTCATGCACGATGGCATAAAGGATCGTTTTGCCTCCCAGGTCGACCGGTCCGGAATAGATCTCGACATCGCGGACATCCCCCGAGGCGAGCCGATGCTTGAAGTCGAAGCAAAGCCGCTTCTCATTCGCCGCTTTCTCAATTTCTGCCGAGATTTCAGCCCAGGGCCGGGTATTGATGTCAGTTATTTTCATCGACAGGAGTTGGCTTCTTGAGTAGCCGTAGAATTCCTCGGCAGCCTTGTTGGCATCGACGATTTTCCCGTTCTCGGGGTCGAGCGCGAGCTTCACTGCGGCGCTTTCCTCGAACATCTGCTGGTAGCGGAATTCGCTTTGCCTCAGCTCATCCGTGCGCTCCTTAACTTCCCGCTCGATGCGGTCGGCATAGCCGGTCCCGAGCAAGAGGAAAGCTCCCAGGATTCCTGTGGCAAAAATCCCGCCCGCAAGCACCGACCAGCTTTCCCATGTCTGGTGATCGCGAAGATAGGCTTCGGTCGGGGCCGTCTCGAAGGCATATTTTCTGCCGCCGAACTCGAAGTCCCTTCTGGAAAGCGCTTTCGCGTTATGAGGGAAAGTGTCATAGAGGGAAAGGCCGCTGCCCAGGTCCACCAGCCTCGCATAAATGGTCCCATTCTCGGGGACGACCACTTTGGTGAGCAATGCCTCCATCTTGATGATGGCGAACACGACGCCCTGATAGCGCCCCCTCACCCTGAGCATGAGCAATACCTGGTCATTTTTCCCTGTCGGGGCGGTTGCAACGAGCTGGCCTGTCGACACGGCTTTCAGGAAGGCTTCCCTGTATCCCGGGTTCGAATCGAGATTCGGGGCCCCGTCTGCAGCTGGCGGCTCCAGAAGGACAACGGGGTAATGACTGGAAGTGCCGGGTGTCCACGCGAGCGCCTGTATGGTCGGGTAGCGGGACAGGATGTCCTTGCTGAAGCGGCTGAACTCACCCCGGCTGATTTCGTCATTTCCCGTCATCAGGGCACGCACTGCTTCGACCAGGGCGCCTCTCGCATTCAGGCGGGCGTGGATCACTTCAGCCGCCTTCTGGGACTCGAGGCGGAATTCGGAAAGCCCTTCCCCTTTTTCCCACCGGCTGGTCTGGAGAAAAACCAGGACAAACAGGACAAAAGCTGCCGACATGGGGAGCACAACTGTCAGTGCCCTCTTTTTCCAGAGATCCCGCGGTTCTCCGAAGGCGGTCATGACGAGCGGAAAGACCATCAACACCCCGAGCGTGTCGCCCAGCCACCAGGCACCCCATACTGTCCGCGCCTCGGATGCGTCCAGGGTGCCAAGCCAGTGAAGCGACAGCGTCGACAGGGAAGCGCTGGTGAGGCAGACGAGCGGGATGATGACCAGAAAGCGCGCAATGTCGGCTAGTTTGTCGAGCGGTGCAGGGTATCCGACAAATCGCCGCAGCGTCCAGCCCCCGATTCCGGCCTGGAGGGTTGATGCGATTGCCAGGCAGAGGCCGGATGCGATTTCAACCGGCCCGAAATGGTAGGTTTTGGAAAATCCGATCCAGAAGTTGAGCAGGAAAGCGCCCACGAATATCGCGGGGAGTATTTCGAAGCCGGTTGCGAAGCAGAAAACCACGGCAATGCCGGCGGGCGGAAATATGGGGGCGGCATACCCGGAGAACTCCGCCAGCAGCAGGGCCGGTTCGCCCGTCACCAGGTAGGCCGTGACGATGAGGAAGAAGATGCGCCAGCGCCCGCCCGGCAAGCCGGACATCATGAGTGCGAAACGGGAATCATGGGGGGATTCATGGGTTGAATGTTACTATCCGGTTCCGGGATAGGCAACCTGCCCGGCTTTGACTGGATCGGGGAATCAGGCGTTTTCGTATCCCGGCAGCGTTCTTTCGTAACCTGTCAGGGCTTCATCGTATCCCATGATGTTGACCATCTCCCGCTCCCACGAACCCGGGCGCCGGACCCCTTCTGCAAAATGGGTTGCGATCTGTTCCACGAGACCCTTGAGGGAATCCGGTATTTGGCTCGCTGCAGGCCTCTCCTCGACAAGGATATTCAGCCATGTCACGGTTTCTTGTGACAATTCGATCTCGATCTTCACCTTATCCTTCATTGCATTTCCTCAATTGAACTATCCTTGCCCGAAGGCACCCAAAATTCGTTGCCCCGGCAAGAATATCAGATTGCCATGACAGGGAGAATGGCATGCGGGTCAAAAGCAGCAGGCGTTAGGGAACCACTGGTTTATTCCCACGCGGTCGCGACGCGACTTTGCGAGATGAGATTCGAGGCGCGCGGCGAAGTCGAATGGTTATTCCATTCGCGAGCCGCGCAACAAAGAAGATCACCCGCAAAGCCCCGTCCCAATCCGGTTGCGTGAAAACGAAGCGAAGCGCAGTTTCGGGGCATCTCAAAATCGAGCGCTCGCCTTGTCGCGCTCCTTGATGTCGTAGGCCCGGCTACGATCTGCGTCGCGCTCCGCGCGATCATCTCGATTTTCTCAGCAACGCGATCTGCGCGGGAATAAATCAGTGGTTCCTTAGCCTTCCTCGATCAGGATGGAGAAGTCGGTGCCCACCCATTGATCGGTGGCATTGTCTTTATAGGTGAAATCGATTTTCTGGCCTGGAGCGAGTCTCGTGGCATCGATCTCTGCCAGATGGAGGCCGATGCCGCATGTTCCGGTCTGGATTTCTGCAGGATGTTGCCATCCGTCCACGCCCCACGAGACGGTTGCAGGATGCGGCAGGGCGACGATGAGTTTCAAGCCTCTACCCATGCTGGCGATGGGCGCCTGCTGCAGCCAGAATACCTTTTCTTTCGGGGGGCGCTCCCCCCGGTAACGCTCCCAGACCGAATTTGGCCGATCCACGGGATAGCCGGCCTTTCTCGAGTAGGCGAGTTTGACAAATTCCGCATGTGCCCAGGCAAGCGGCATCGCCGATCCGGTGGGGCGGCCGGGATAAAGGCGGTGCTCGGGGATCGCGACATCGTCCCAGATTTGCTCGGGGATCATGCCGCCTGCCCCTGCCATTGCGGCCATCGCCTCCAGATAGGGCAGGGGATCGCCCCCTGCGCAAAGCTCGTAATGTCCGCGCTCCCCGGTCAGAAGCGGCCAGGCTCTTCCCTTCCCTGATCCGTTGTAGGCGCTGCCGTCGGGATGTTCGCCATAGCCGTCGCCATTGTAGCGGCGCCAGCAGGGTCCGTTCGGGGTATTGACCTTGAGCAGCGCGTCGACCACTTTCAGGGTGTCTGCGATCAAGGGATCGTCGGGTTTGCGCAGCCCGAAGCGCACCAGCTGCAGAAAGTCGGTTCCAACCAGCTCGTCCGCCCGATATTCGGTGCCGGTGACATGGTTCTTGATATGCATCACGCCCTTCAGTGCGGCATTGTCCTTGATCACGAGGGAAGGCGCGACGCGAATGTAGTAGCCGCTCACATTCAATTCGTTCTGGAGGGGAGAGTCCCTGACGACATTCCAGTCCTCGATATGGGCATTCCAGAAATCGGCCAGATCGAGTGCGACGGCCCTGTCTTCAGGGTCGAGAAAGGACGCCCCGGCAACCAGCGCCGCGATGCACACGGCAAGCGTGAAGGCGTTGACGCCGGAACTTTCCTCCCATCTGTCCTGGTCGCTCGCCGGCCCGGTCCTGGCGATGAAGCCGAGTGCCCGGCGAATCATGTCCCTGACCTGTATCCCGTCCAGGGCATTCCGGTCGACAAGCGCAGCTGCAAGCAGCACCGGAAAGGCCGCTTCATCAAGCTGGATGCCCTGCCAGTAGGGTTTGCCCCCAAGCCATTGATTCTGGTACCAGTGGCCGTCCTCGTGCTGCGTGGCGATCAGATAGCGCAGGATATTGTGGGCATCCTGTTCCGCGCCCAGCACCAGTAGCGCCCCGGCGCACTCGACGAGATCCCTGGGCCATACCAGATGGTAGCCTCCGAGTTCGTCCCGGGTGTTGCCCCAGGGGATGCTCAGGCTGGCCACCATCGCTCCGGGGAAGCTCTTGTCCTGATGCGCTTTTAGCACCATGGCCGAGACCATCAATTCCTGCTCCATGTCCGGAGGGAGATCTTCGCAGTACGAATGGCGCCCGTGCCATCGTTGCCACTTGTCCACATGCCTTTGCCAGATTTCGTCGAATGGCTGCAGCAGAGCGGAAATGGCGAGGGTGGCCGCGGATTGCTTGGAGCTGCCGAATCCCAGCGCAAGAGTGGCCTGCCGAGGCAGTTGCCCGGCAAGCGCGACATTTCCCGGCCCGGCTTTCCGATACTCCCAGCGCATTTCCCCGTTGTGGGCGAAATCCTGCCAGCCGTCGCTCAGCCCCACATAACCCGCGCTGGTCTTTCCGAGCACGTCCCTTTGAAGACCGTCCGCCGCGACCAGGGCGAGGCCGAAAGGACCCTGTTCCGCCCAAAGCACGGAGCGGCCCCGGTAGCGCGAAGCTTCGGCGATGTTCTGCTGCCCGGTTCCGCCGAGATGCGGGGAAAGCAGCACATAGGGGAGCAGGTCGGGCTCGCCTTCAAGCTTCAATTCCAGAAGAAGCACATCGCGCTCCGGATCTGGGCAGATGCGCAGTCTGAGCTGGAAGCGGCCATGCTGATGGATGACTTCTACAGCCGGTATGCCGGGACTGGCGAACTTCAATTGATGGCTTCCGAGGGTCTTGACCTCGGTCCAGAATCCACGGCTGCCGGCGACAACAAAACCCATGTCCTTGACTTGGGGCACATCTATCCGCGGATAGTAAACTTCGTTGACGACGCCGCGGCTCAGGGTATACCACAGGCGCGAAGGACCGAGTCCGCACCCCACCATCTCCTTGGCACTGTTCGTCCAGTTGGGGCTGAGCCCCGGGTGTCCGGGCGCCTCTGTGGATGCTGTCCCATTCATTAGAATCGCCCTTCCCTGGTTTGTTTTTGTTAGTCTCGATTCGACACCGTTTGCCGAATCAAGTTCGCGAGTTACATTCCGTTACATCCCGGTCAAAAAGGGCAAACAATCCATGTGTATAACTTTCTGAAATTGCACGAGAACGGGATAAAGGCAGGGGAGTGCGCTATCATGCCGATTTGCGGATGCGCCTTCAGAGAATACCATGAGCACGAGTATCGACCATATCCTCATCGTCGACGATGACAAGGAAATCCGCGCCCTGCTTGGCGACTATCTGCAGAAGAACGGATTCAGGGTAACTGCTGTTGCGGACGGCAGGGGCATGCAGTCGGCCCTTGAAGGTGATCCCGTTTCCCTCATCGTGCTTGATCTGATGCTTCCCGGCGAAGATGGCCTCGTGCTGTGCAGGAACATCCGCGCCGGTTCGGACGTTCCCGTGATGATGCTCACTGCGAAGGGCGACGACATGGACAGGATCGTCGGCCTGGAAATGGGGGCGGACGACTATCTTGCAAAGCCCTTCAATCCCAGGGAACTTCTGGCCAGAATCAAGAGCATACTGCGACGCGCCAAGGTCCGCCCCGACCATCTCAAACCCGAGGAGGCGAGCGTGGTGCGCTTCTCCGGCTGGCGTCTCGATACCCTTTCGAGACAGCTGACTTCTCCCGAGGGGGTGGCGGTTCCTCTGAGCGGTGCCGAATACAGGCTGCTCAGAGTATTTGTCGATCATGCCAACAGGGTGTTGAACAGGGATCAGTTGATGGATCTTTGCCGGGGAAGGGAGCTGTTTCCCTTCGACAGGAGCATCGATGTCCAGGTGAGTCGGCTGAGGCAAAGGCTGGGTGACGATGCCAAGGAGCCGCTTCTCATCAAGACCATCAGGGGAGAAGGCTACATGCTGGCTGCCAGGGTGGAATGCGAGAAATGATGCCGAAATCGCTTCTCGGCAGGATGATTCTGATTCTGGCGGGGGGGCTGATGATCGGGCAGATGCTGAGCGCCGCGATACAGGTACGGGAAAGGGAAAAATCCCTTTCCCGTATCATCTGGACCCAGGCTGCCCAGGGAATATCGGCCTATGTTCGCTTGCTCGATGCGACGGCCCCGGCGGAGAGAAAGAAGGCGGCAGCTCTTCTGAGCGCCCCTCCCCTGCTCGTTTCGGTCGATGGGAAATTCGCGGGAGAACCGATGCAGGGCGCAGACGCGGTGAGATTGAGGGCGCTGCTCGGCCAGTATCTCGGGGAAGGTATGCCGATACGCCTGTATTCTTCCGGACAGAAAGTGCCCTTCTATTGGCCGGAACATGCTTCTTTCGGTCTGGAGACCCGCCTGAAGGACGGACAGACGATCGCCTTCAGCTACGACAGGGGTGTCAGCCGCCTCCTTCCCTATCGCCTTCTCATCAATCTCGTCATTCTTTTCGCGGCCGTCCTCGTCCTATCCCTGGTGGCGGTGCACTGGGTGACGCGCCCCCTGAACCTGCTGGCGAAAGCAGCCGATGAACTCGGCGAGAACATGCATCGGCCACCTCTTTCCGAAGAAGGATCCGCCGAAATGAGGCGCGCGGCACGCGCATTCAACTCGATGCAGGCGCGACTTCTCGAATACCTCGAGTCCAGAGCGAGGATCCATGCTGCCATGTCGCATGACCTCAAGACCCCGATCACCAGACTGACGCTGCGCGCAGAGCTGCTCGATGATCCGGAACTCAGGGCCAAATTCATCAAGGATCTGGAGGAGATGGACAGCATGGTGACGACAAGCCTCGAACTCATGCGCGGAATGGGAAACGGCGAACCCGTGCAGACAGTCGATATCATCGCCCTTCTGGAGAGCATTCAGGAGGACCAGATGGAAACAGGCGGCGAGGTCGAAATTCTGCAATCGTCGAAAATATATTATTCAGGCAAGCCGCAGGCGCTGAAGCGCGCCATAATCAATCTTGTCGAGAATGCGGTAAAGTATGGACGAAAGGCGACGCTCTCCGTGGAAGAAGCGCCGAAGGAGCTCAGGATTACTGTCAGGGACCAGGGACCGGGCATTCCCGAGGACAAGCTGAAGCTCGTTACGGAACCGTTCTACCGGCTTGAGACTTCCCGTAGCCGGGATACAGGGGGATCCGGCCTGGGACTCGCGATTGCGAAGGCGATCGCCGAAATTCATGGCGGAACCCTGACTCTGGCCAATTGCCCGCAGGGCGGGCTGCAGGTGACGCTCTCCCTGCCGAGCAACGGGGTTCTTTCATAGCTTGGCGACAACGGGGCGGCTGCGGAATGGACGATGGCAATTTCATGCTCAGGACTTGCCTTCTGAAGAAAGCCTGAAGTTTCCTATAATGGAATGGCCATGTTCGGAGGAAAGGGAAATGACGACAGAAATCGAGCGCCTGGAAATGATCAGGGAGGCTGCCTACAGTCGCTACATGGATCGGGGCTACGAGCATGGGCACGATCTCGAGGACTGGCTGGAGGCTGAAGCCGAGATCGATGCTGCAATGGTCGAGCCGGGCATCGAATTTGGCATGCAGCAGGGCAGGACCAGGGGCCCTGCCGGGGATGAGGCGCTGAAGCGCCTCGTCAGGGATCACCCGCGAAAAGAAATCCCCCTTGTCGAGGGAATCGAATCAGGAGAGGCGCCGTTCAGGGAATAGTAAACACCCCCTAGTGCAGGGCATGGTTCACTTCGACGAGATCCGATTCCTGCAGGGAGCCGGAAGCGGCCTTGAGTTTCAGTTCGGACAGGAGGTAGTCGTATCTCGCCTTGTAGAGATCGCGCTTGGCAGAAAAGAGCTGCTGTTGCGCATTGAGGACGTCAACTGCGGTCCTCACGCCGACTTCCTGCCCGAGTTTTGTGGAGTCGAGAGAGGTTTTGCTGGAGATGAGCGCCTGTTCGAGCGCCTTTACCTGGGCCATGCCGCTCGCGACGCCGAGAAAGGCTTGGCGGGCGTTGAGTTCCGCGTTCCTGCGAGCATTTTCCTCGTCATCCTTGGATTTTTCGAGATTTGCTGCGGCTTCCCGGGTTTGCGAACTGATCGCGCCCCCCTGATAGATCGGCATGTTCAACTGCAGTCCTATCGCGCTCGTTTTCATGTTGGTGCCGACGTTGATGAGCGGCCCTCCGGTAGCGGAATTGTTGCCATAGCTGGCCACGACGGCAAGTGTCGGGTAGTGCCCTGCACGGCGCTGCGCCACTTCCTTTTCCGCAATTTTTGCCAGAATCTGGTGGCCGACGAAGTCGAGGTTGTTCTTCAATGCCGCGTCCACCCATTTCTGCACATCGTCAGGCTGGGGTAGCCTGGGTTCGAATTTCGGGTTGACGGATTCGAGATTGTCCGGTGTTTTTCCGATCAGGGTGGCAAGCGTGCGCTGTTTGACTTCGAGGTCGCTCATTGCGGATATTTCCTGCGCTGAAATCAGGTCGAACCTCGCCTGAGCCTCGTTGGTGTCGGTGATTGTCGCTGTGCCGACTTCAAAATTCTGCTTTGCCTGCTGCAACTCTTCCGAAATTGCGGCCTTCTGTGCATGGACGAGCTCGATATTGTCCTGGGCGAGCAGGACGCCGAAATACGCCTGTGCAACCCGGAGGATCAGGTCCTGTTCCGATGCGTGGAATTGCGCTTCTGCAGCGGCAACCTGAAGGTGCGCTTCGTCGAACTGTATCCAGTTCTGCATCTGGAAAACGGGCTGGGAAAGCGAAACCGTGTAGCCGTTGGAATTGTAATTGCCGTTGCCGCCCAGGGGCAGTCCTGCCGGGCCCGGTGAAGTGAGCGTCGTGTCGAAACGATTGTAGGTGGTGTTGGCGTTGAGCGCGACCGAGGGAAGCAGGAGGGACCGGCCCTGCGGCACTTTTTCCTGCGCCGCTTGCAGTTGCGCCTGTGCCGCCAGGAAAAGCGGATCCTGGCGCTTGGCAATCCCGTAGATCGACATGAGATCCGCGGCATGCGCTGCGGGGCCCAGGGCAAGCAGCATTGCGAAAATCGGCTTCAATGTCATGTGTCTTACCGGCAAAGTAAATAAGACAATTCTAATATATTATTCTGCTCTTTTACATCCCTTTTGCTTTTCAGAACTCAAATTTCTGCGCCCTGACGGCATTTTTCAGCGGATTAACCCGGGTTTCGAAGAGATCTTCCGTGTGCCAGGATTCCTTTCCGATGCGCGTGATGAGTGTTGCCTTCATGACCGGATCTTCGCCGACGATGGCGAAAAGTCTCCCCCCGAGATGAAGTTCCCTCTGGAATTCCTCCGGCAAAACCGGGGTCGATCCGGTCAGCACGATGACGTCGTAGGGGCCGTGCGAACCCCATCCCTTCGATCCGTCGCCGACCTCCAGCGTGACGTTGCCGACATGGTGAGCCTTGAGGTTTTTTTCAGCCATGGCAGAGAGCTCCGGGACGATTTCGACGCTGTAGACATGCTGTCCATGGCTTGCCAGAAGCGCGGTCATGTAGCCGCTGCCGCTGCCGATTTCGAGCACCCTGTCGGATTTTCTGAGGCGGACTGCCTGAAGGATTTTGGCTTCAAGCTTCGGGGGCAGCATGGCTTCGCCGTATCCCAGCGGAATTTCGATGTCGGCGAGGGCGAGTTCCCTGTAGGCTGCCGGGACATATTCTTCCCGCCTGGCTTCGAAAAGCAGGTCCAGTACGGTCTTGTCGAGAATATTCCACGGCCTGATCTGCTGTTCGACCATGTTGTAGCGAGCCCTTTCGAAATCCATCGTCATCCCCTTGCATTTGAATCTTCCAACTATAACCAATACTTGTCCAAGCAGTCCAGTATAGTGCAGCAAATCTTGCTTTTGTCGCCGATTTGAAGTAGTTTCCATGGATCAGAACTGCACGAATCGCAGGCGAACTGCGATGCCTTAGCCCGGAGCTCCCAATGAATGCCATCCCGAAATTTCTGAACAAATCCGCGCAGGTGGACGAAGCGGCCGTCAAGCCTTTTCCGAAATCCAGGAAAGTCTATGTCGAGGGGTCGCGTCCCGATATTCGCGTCCCGATGCGCGAAATTGCCCTGTCAGCCACCGGAAGCGAAGAGAATCCCCCGGTTCAAGTTTACGATACCTCCGGCCCCTATACCGACCCCGGTATCCATATCGACATCAGGAAAGGCCTTCATCCCCTGCGCGGCAAGTGGATAGAGGAGCGGGGCGACACGGAGGCGCTTTCCGAGCTGAGTTCGGCCTACGGAAGGGCTCGCCTCGGCGACCCTTCCCTTGCCAGCCTTCGTCTTGACGCCCAGCGGAAGCCCCGGCGGGCCAAGAGTGGCAGGAATGTCACGCAGATGCATTACGCGAGGCAGGGGATCGTGACTCCGGAAATGGAATATGTCGCGATCAGGGAAAACCTGAAGATGGAAGCGCAAGGCGAAATGCTGCGCCGCCAGCATCCAGGCCAGAATTTCGGCGCGGCGCTCCCGAAAATCATCACCCCCGAATTTGTCAGGGAAGAAGTGGCGAGGGGCCGCGCGATCATTCCGCTCAACATAAACCATCCGGAAACCGAGCCGATGATCATCGGCAGGAACTTCCTGGTCAAGATCAATGCCAATATCGGAAATTCCGCCCTGGGCTCGTCGATCGGCGAGGAGGTCGAGAAGATGACCTGGGCGACGCGCTGGGGCGGAGACACCGTGATGGATCTTTCCACCGGGAAGAACATACACGAAACACGCGAGTGGATCATCCGCAACAGCCATGTTCCGATAGGCACCGTGCCCATTTATCAGGCGCTGGAAAAGGTCGACGGGCGCGCCGAGGAGCTCAACTGGGAAATTTTCAGGGATACCCTGATCGAGCAGGCCGAGCAGGGTGTCGATTATTTCACGATTCATGCCGGGGTGAGGCTCGCCTACGTTCCGATGACTGCGCGGCGCATGACGGGGATCGTCTCGCGCGGCGGATCGATCATGGCGAAATGGTGTCTTGCCCACCACAGCGAGAATTTCCTCTATACTCATTTCGAGGAAATTTGCGAGATCATGAAGGCCTACGATGTCAGTTTCTCTCTGGGGGACGGCCTGCGGCCGGGCTCGATTTATGACGCCAACGACGAGGCGCAGTTCGCCGAGCTCAAGACCTTGGGGGAGCTCACTGAAATCGCCTGGAAGCACGACGTTCAGACCATGATCGAGGGGCCCGGGCATGTGCCCATGCACATGATCAAGGAAAACATGGACCTGCAGCTGAAATATTGCGGGGAAGCGCCTTTCTATACCCTGGGGCCGTTGACCACCGACATCGCCCCGGGATACGACCACATTACCAGCGCGATCGGGGCAGCGATGATAGGCTGGTACGGCACCGCCATGCTCTGCTACGTGACGCCCAAGGAGCATCTGGGACTTCCCGACAAGAACGACGTGAAGGACGGCATCATCGCCTACAAGATCGCCGCCCATGCCGCCGATCTCGCCAAGGGCCATCCCGGCGCGCAGGTGAGGGACAATGCCCTTTCCAGGGCGCGCTTCGATTTCAGGTGGGAGGATCAGTTCAATCTCTCCCTGGATCCGGACCGGGCCTGCGAGTTCCACGACGAGACATTGCCTCGCGATTCGGCCAAGGTCGCGCATTTCTGCTCGATGTGCGGGCCGCATTTCTGTTCCATGAAGATCAGCCAGGATGTCAGGGATTACGCCGAGCGCGAACAGGGGATGAAGGAAAAATCGGCCGAATTCCTGGAGTCCGGGGCTCAGCTCTACAGAAAGGCCTAGCATGACATTGCTGCAGATCATGGGGCTCGCCATCGTTCAGGGCGCGGCGGAGCTCCTTCCCGTCTCCAGTTCCGCGCATGTCATCGTAGCGGAGAAACTGATGGGTCTCGATCCCGCCGCGCCCGAGATGACGATGCTTCTGGTGATGCTCCATACCGGAACCATGTTCGCGGTCATCGTCTATTTCTGGAGCGCCTGGAAGGAAAGCTTCTTTTCTTCGAAGGCAGCTTTTGTGAAATCGGCAAAGCGCATAGTTGCCGCGACCCTGGTGACAGGGATCGTCGGGTTCGCCCTCAAGCTCCTCATCGAAAAGCTCTTCATGAAGGACGTACCCCATGCTGAAATCGAGCAGCTCTTCGGCAACATGAGCCTGATTTCCGCCTCCCTTGCTGCGGCAGGAGTCCTGATTTTCTATGCCGGGATGAAAGCCGGAAAAGCGTCTCCCGCGCATTCCGTGGATTTCCGGCAATCTTGCTATGTCGGCGCAGTGCAGGGCATTTGCCTGCCTTTCAGGGGATTCTCCCGTTCGGGCGCGACCATATCCGCAGGGCTGCTGCTGGGTGTCTCGCGAAGGAAGATCGAGGAATTCAGCTTCGCCCTTGCCGTGGTGCTGACGCCTCCAGTCATCGCCAGGGAAGCCTGGCGCCTATTGAAGGACCAGCATCATGTTTCAGCCGCGGATCTCGGCGGCATGTTCATGCCCGGCATCCTGGGCATGGTGTTCAGCTTCATCGCCGGACTCCTGGCGCTCAAATGGCTGTCGAACTGGCTTGAAATCGGGCGCTGGCACTTTTTCGGCGTTTATTGCCTCGCCGCCTCGGCAGCGGTGTTTGCGCTTCACCAGGGGGGAGTCTAGCCCTGCTCCCAGGGGAGGTTGGCGAAGCGCCATCCATTCAACTTGCCGCGGTGGCCATGCTGATCCCTGTCCCCTTCGAAACCCTCCAGGACGTTGTAGCATTCGGTATATCCGGCCTGGGCGGCAGCAGATGCAGCGCTATGGGAGCGATGGCCGGAGCGGCAGATGAAGAGCACCAGCGCTTCCCGGTCCACCTGTTGCAGAAGCTGGCTGAGGAAATTGGGATTGGGCTGCATGGAAGGATAGCTCAGCCATTCGATATGAATGCTGCCGGGGATCCTTCCCACCCAATCGTATTCCGCCCGGGTTCTGACGTCGACGACCCTGGCTCCGGGCGCTGCCCTGAAAATGGAATAGGCTTCTCCGGGCAGCAGCGCACCCTCGTAAGGCAGGTCGGCTCCCCGCTCCCTGGCTCTGCCGAGTATTTCGCTGATATGGCCCATAACAATCCCGCTGTTAAAAGAAGACAAATGAAGATATTCTTCCTCATATGATAGACCCAAACCAGACTTCCCAGGAAGCCGACTCGACCCGTTATCGGGCTGCACGCAAGAGCACCCTCATCAGCATCGCCGTCAATCTTTTGCTGACTCTGCTGCAGATCGTGGTGGGTTTCTTCGGGCGTTCGCAGGCATTGATGGCGGACGGCTTGCATTCCTTTTCCGACCTGCTTTCGGATTTCCTGGTGCTCGCAGCCAATCGCCATGGCAACCGGAGCGCGGATGAGGACCATCCCTACGGGCATGCCAGGATAGAAACTGCAACCACCCTGATCCTCGGCATCATGATGGGCGCGATGGGGCTCGCCCTGCTTTATGCCGCGGGTTCCCGCCTGCAGCATCCCCAGCAGATTCAGCAGGTTCATGTCATGACCTTGTGGATCGCATTGATCACCCTGCTCGCCAAGGAACTGCTGTTCCGCTACATGATCGCCGTGGCGAAGCGCGTGCGCTCCCAGATGCTGGTCGCCAACGCCTGGCATTCCAGGTCTGACGCCGCATCCTCCCTCGTCGTCTCCGTGGGTATAGCGGGCAACCTTGCAGGCTATGCCTTTCTCGATCTCTTGGCTGCAGCGCTGGTGGCCTTCATGATTGTGCGCATGGGCTGGCAACTTGGGTATGAAGCTTTCAGTGAACTGGTCGATACCGGGCTTTCCGAAGCAGATCTTGCCGAAATCCGCACCACAATCGAAGCGACCCCGGGGGTCATGGGGCTGCACGAGCTGAGAACCAGAAGAATGGGCAACCAGGCGCTTGTCGATGCCCATATCCTGGTCGATCCCACGATCAGCGTCTCGGAAGGCCATTTTATCGCTGAGTCGGCAAGGAGCCGCGTGCTCGGGCACCACGACGTGCTCAATGTCATGGTGCACGTCGATCCTGAAGACGATTTTCACAGGAAGCCGAGCGTGCATCTCCCGGACAGGGAACAGTTGCTGGCCGTCATCCGCGAAAAGCTCGAGGTTGACCCGGAAAGAGTCGTCCTGCATTATCTCGACGGCAGGGTCGATGCGGAAATTTTCCTGCCTGCGGGATTTCCGGAAGACGAGACCCTGGAAGAAAAGATTCCCAGCCTGCTGGAAAACTACCCGCATTTTCATTCCATTCGCATGCACAAAATTGGTGCTGCAGTGGACAAAAACGCCCCGTAACGGGGCGCTTCCTTAATTCACATAAGCCCGGAAACTTGTGGCACAATAGGCAATTGCGTTTTGGGCCTTGGCATGCATTATGCTAGATGAACCGTCGTCTGTTTTCGTTTAACCATCCTGGAGGAGAATAATATGGCAGTCGCCAACGTATTGAAAATGATCAAAGAGAACGAAGTCAGGTTCGTCGACCTGCGCTTCACCGATACTCGCGGAAAGGAGCAGCATGTTTCGATTCCCGCTCATGTCGTGAGCGAGTCCTGGTTCGATGCCGGCCACGCTTTCGACGGCTCATCAATCGCCGGCTGGAAAGGCATCCAGGCCTCCGACATGATTCTGATGCCCGATGCGGAAACCGCGAATCTCGACCCTTTCATGGAAGAGGCCACCCTGATCCTGACTTGCGACGTCATCGAGCCTTCCGACGGCAAGGGCTATGACCGCGATCCGCGCTCGCTGGCAAAGCGCGGCGAAGCCTACCTCAAGTCGACCGGCATTGCAGACACCGCCTATTTCGGCCCGGAACCCGAATTTTTCATTTTCGACTCAGTGACCTGGCATGCAGACATGTCCGGCAGCGCCGTCAAGATCGAATCCGAGGAAGCGGCATGGAGCTCCAGCGAGCGTTTCGAGGCCGGCAACATCGGCCATCGTCCTGCGGTCAAGGGCGGCTATTTCCCCGTTCCGCCGGTCGATTCCTTCCAGGACATCCGTTCCGCCATGTGCCTCGCTCTCGAGGAGATGGGCGTTCCGGTCGAAGTGCACCACCATGAAGTCGCCACTGCCGGTCAATGCGAAATCGGCACCAAATTCAACACGCTGGTGCGCCGCGCAGACCAGACCCAGATCCTGAAATACGTGGTTCACAACGTAGCTCACTCCTATGGCAAGACCGCGACTTTCATGCCCAAGCCCGTCGTCGGCGATAACGGCTCCGGCATGCATGTTCACCAGTCCCTGTGGAAGGATGGCAAGAACATGTTCGACGGAAACGGTTATGCCGGGCTTTCCGAACTCGCGCTCTACTACATCGGCGGCATTATCAAGCATGCGCGCGCCCTGAATGCGATCACCAATCCGGGAACCAATTCCTACAAGCGGCTGGTTCCTGGTTTCGAGGCACCCGTCATGCTGGCTTACTCGGCGCGCAATCGTTCCGCATCGATCCGCATCCCCTATGTGACCAATCCCAAAGCGCGCCGCATCGAGGTTCGCTTCCCCGATCCCACCGCCAATCCCTACTTCGCGTTTACCGCGATGATGATGGCGGGCCTGGACGGCATTCAGAACAAGATCCATCCGGGAGATGCAATGGACAAGAATCTGTACGACCTGCCCCCGGAAGAGGCGAAGAATATTCCCACGGTTTGCTCTTCCCTCGAAATGGCCCTCGAGTACCTCGACAAGGATCGCGAGTTCCTGACCCGTGGCGGCGTTTTCTCCAACGACATGATCGATGCCTACATCGAACTCAAGATGGAAGAGGTCACCCGCTTCCGCATGACCACGCATCCGGTCGAGTTTGCGATGTACTACAGCCTGTAAGGCTGGCCTGGAGCGAGAAAGGGCGGGGTTCTCCCCGCCCTTTTTTATTTTGGTGTACTATTGTGGAATGCTGCACCGGGAAAAACAGGTATGAAATCGATACTGCTCATTGCGCTTTTCGGGCTTGCCGCGCTTGCTGCCCATGCTGAAATCTACAAGAGCGTGGATGCGAGCGGACGCGTCACCTATTCCAATATTCCCACCAAGGGTGCGAAAAAGCTCAGCATTACGCCACTGACCACGGTGCCCCCTTCTTCGATATCCGGTGCCGGCTTCAAAGTGGACAGCCAGACGCAGAAAATGCGTGACGGGATGCGCTACAGGATACTGAACGAGGAGCTCAAAGCCGAAAAGGATCGCCTTGAGGCATCCCGCAAAGCCGTGGCAGATGCTGGAGGCGACGAGGCGAAGGCGAAAAGATACCGCGACGACGAGAAATTGCACGAGAAAAACATCGAAGCGCTCAAGAAGGAAATTGCCAACCTGAAATGATGCGCTCGGCCGCTCTTCCTGTCATGCCAGTCTAAACATGACCCCCTCTCCCTTTCCCGGCCTAGATCTTCTGGCGACGGCGGTTCTGCTGCTCGACGAGAATCTGATCGTCACTTACGCCAATCTCTCGGCCGAAAATCTGATCGAGTTGAGCCAGAAACATATCGTTGGCTATTCGCTCCCCTCGTTCTTCAGCGATCCGGCGCAATTGCTCTCTGCAATCGGCAAGTCCCTTGCGGACAGTGCCACCTATATCGAGCATGATCTTGTGCTGACGACCGAAGCAGGAACCACTTTGCATTTGATGGCGAGCGTTACGCCGATAGAGTACAAGATGGCACGGATATTGCTCGAATTTCAGAAGATCGATCAGCAATTGAAGATCGCGCGCGAGGAGCGTTTGATGGATCAGAGCGAGGCCAATCGAACCTTGATAAGAAACCTCGCGCACGAGATCAGGAATCCGCTGGGGGGAATCAGGGGGGCCGCTCAGTTGCTGGAACGGGAGCTGGGAACGAAGCACCTGCTGGAATATACGCAGGTGATTATGAAGGAGGCGGACCGCTTGAGGTCTCTTCTGGACCGGCTGCTCACGCCCAGCAGGCCGCCCCATTTTGGCGAGGTGAATATTCACGAAGTGCTGGAGCGGGTCAGGAGCCTGATTCTGGCGGAGTTCCCGGAGGGCATTGCTGTCGCAAGGGAGTATGACACGAGCCTTCCGACTTTTATCGGAGACAAGGAACAATTGATCCAGGCTGTTTTGAACATCGCAAGGAATGCCGCCCAGGCTATGCAGGGAAGGGGAAAGCTCGTGCTGAGAACCCGGATTGCTCGCCAGGTGACCATTGCCAAGAAGCGCTTCAAGCTCGCCATATCGATGCAGATCGTCGACAATGGGCCGGGCATACCCGAGGCGATCAGGGACAGGATATTCGATCCGCTGGTATCCGGCAGGGAAGGGGGGCACGGGGTCGGCCTCACCCTGGCCCAAACCTTCGTCAACCAGCATCACGGCATGATCGAGTGTGCGAGCCAACCGGGAAGAACATCCTTCAATATTTTGCTGCCATTGACCGAAAGTTACTGATGAAGAATCCTGTTTGGATAATTGACGACGATCCGTCGATACGCTGGGTTTTCGAGAAAGCCCTGACCCGGGAAGGCATCGATTTCAGAATATTCTCTTCGGCAAGGGAAGCGCTTGACGCCTCCCTGACCCAGAAGCCGCAGGTTGTGGTGAGCGACATACAGATGCCCGGCGGGTCCGGCCTCGATTTGCTGCAGGCGCTCAAGCTCAGAAATCCGGAACTTCCAGTCATCATCATGACCGCCTATTCGGATCTGGATAGTGCCGTGTCCGCATTTCAGGGCGGCGCTTTCGAGTATTTGCCCAAACCCTTCGACGTGGATCTCACAATCCAGCTGATACGCCGCGCACTCGAAGAGAGCACCAAGGAGATCAGCTCGCCGGAAGAGAGCTTCAGCACGCCCGAGATTCTCGGCAAGGCGGCTGCCATGCAAGGGATATTCCGTGCCATAGGTCGGCTTTCTCAGTCCCATGCCACTGTCCTGATCACGGGAGAGTCGGGAACCGGAAAAGAGCTCGTTGCCCATGCGCTGCACAGGCACAGTCCCAGGGCGGGCAAGCCTTTCGTTGCGATCAATACTGCTGCGATCCCGAAGGATCTGCTTGAATCCGAACTGTTCGGTCATGAAAGGGGGGCATTCACCGGGGCGCAGGCGATGCGGCGCGGCAGGTTCGAGCAGGCAGAAGGCGGCACGCTCTTCCTGGACGAGATAGGAGACATGCCGCCAGATCTTCAGACGAGGCTGTTGCGCGTGCTTTCGGACGGGCACTTCTACCGCGTCGGCGGACATCAGCCCATCAAGGCCAACATCAGGGTCATTGCAGCGACCCACCAGGATCTGGAGAACCGGGTGAAACAGGGGCTCTTCAGGGAGGACCTCTTTCACAGGCTGAACGTCATCCGGTTGAAGCTTCCTCCCCTGAGGGAGCGGCGCGAAGACATCGAGCTGCTGACCAAGTTCTTCCTGCAGAAGAGCGCAAAGGAACTCGGTGTCGAGCCAAAGAAGGTTTCCGATGTCGCCGTAAGCTATATCAGCTCGCTGGATTTTCCGGGCAATGTGAGGCAGCTCGAAAATCTTTGCCACTGGCTCACGGTCATGGCTCCAGGGCAGAACATCGGGGTCGACGACCTGCCCCAGGAATTGAGGAGCGACACTCCTGCATCCGGTCCGGAAAGCTGGGTCGATGCGCTTTCGAACGAGGCGGATTTCTGGATAGGCAGGGGGGAGACTGCGATCATGGAAAGGCTGGTGCCGCTTTTCGAGAAGACCCTGATTCTCAGGGCATTGCGCCACACCGGTGGACGCAGGATCGAAGCTGCGACGCTCCTCGGTCTAGGCCGCAACACCCTGACGAGGAAAATACAGGAACTCGGACTGGAAGAAGCCTAGGGCCTGAACAGGCCCTGGCTACTCCACCGGCCAGTCGCCGGGAAGCAGGGGAAACCAGGCTGCCGCTGGGCGATGGTTGTACCAGCGCCATTCCCTCGCGGCGAAAAGGGTGTTGCTGTTGATGTTTTGCATGACGTCGTTTTCCCCGATGGTCAGGAATGCGTTGATCGCGGCATAATCGTCGGGAAGGGCGGCGTTGTGCCAGCCTTTTGCGGAATGCCGCGCCAGGGATGTCGCGATGTTGACGTTGATTACCCGCTGCAGATTCGCATGCTCAGTATCCATGAGGGAGCGCAACAGGGCAGGAAGTTTCCACATGGCGGCGAGAAGCAGCTGCAGCTTCATGAGATCGAAGCCGAGAACCGCTTGCTGCGTGTCGTGACTTCTCAGGGTGGAATCGCGCATCATCCTGCGCCTGATCTCGATCATCTCATTGGGTGAATAGCACCAGAACAGTATTTCGGCCATGTCGTGAAGCAATGCCGAGATGGTTACCTCGTCGGACTCCAGATCAAGCCGCAGGATCGCCCAGTCCTGGGCATAAAGCGCGGCATGGCGGCTTCGGCTCATTACGGAAAGCAGGCCGGAGAGGGCTTCGGGTTTGTCGGCGAGAAGATCCTCGATGGCGTGAAGGCTGGAAAAATGCTCGAAGAATGCGCCTGTTCCCATCATCATCAGGGCATGCGAGATCGTCGTGATTTCCGCATTTTGGGTTTTTTTCCGAGATTCGATGAAGCGGAGCACCTTGATGGTCATCATCGGATCGTGCAGGATCATCGAAGAAATGTCCTTGGCCGTGATGTTGTCTTCGTTTTCCCGCATGCGTTCGATTTCCTGCGCCGTTCTTCTCAGAACGGGCAGATCGATCTGGGTCAGGCGGACAACCCATTCATTGATGTTTTTGTGCAGCATGTCTCCTCCCAGGAGGGTCAGACTTCTACTTCTGCCATCACCGGAGCATGATCGGACGGTCGCTCCATCTTTCTCGGAAAAATATCTACCTTGCAGGTGGTGCACTTTGTCGCGAGCGCATCGCTCAGGAGGATATGGTCTATCCTCAGGCCCATATTACGGCGAAATGCGTTCATCCTGTAGTCCCACCAGGTAAAGGCCTTGTCAGGCTGGTCGAAAAGCCTGAAGCTGTCCTTGAATCCGAGCCCCAGGACTTCATTGAATGCGCGGCGCTCTTCCGGGGTGACCAGCACGCTGCCTTCCCAGGCCTTCGGGTCGTGGACATCCCTATCTTCGGGGGCGATATTGTAGTCCCCGAGAACGGCCATTGCCGGATACCGCGCGAGCTCCGTCTTGAGCCAACCGCGGAAGGCATCGAGCCACCTGAGCTTGTAGGGATACTTTTCCGAAGCGGGGGATTCCCCATTGGGGACGTAGGCGCAGACCACCCTGGCCCCGTTCACTGTTGCGGAAAGCACGCGCTTTTGCTCGTCCTCGAAACCGGGAATCCCATCCGTCCGGTCCGCAAGGGGAAACCGGCTCAGGATGGCGACGCCGTTGTAGGTCTTCTGTCCGCTGTAGATCGCTTCATATCCCGCAGATCTGACCTCCTCAAGCGGAAATTTGTCGTCGGTGAGCTTGGTTTCCTGCAGGCAGAGCACGTCGGGTTCGGCAGCTTTCAGCCATTCGAGCACATGAGGGAGTCTCACCTTCAGCGAATTGACGTTCCATGTGGCAAGCTTCACGAAGGGTTTGCCTTGTATACGATGCGCCCGCCGACCAAAGTGCACTTCACCCTTCCCTTCATTTCCAATCCGAGAAAGGGCGTATTCTTTCCCTGGCTCTTGAGCGACCTGGGCTCGATTTTCCAGTAGGCATCAGCAGCGAAAATGCACAAGTCGGCGGCCGCTCCCGGCGACAGCGCTCCGCTTTCGATGCCGAGAACCTCTGCGGGCCGGGAGGTGATCCGCGAGAGCGCATCGACGAGCGGCACCTTCGATTCTTCGGCCCATTTCAGCACCAGAGGAAGCAGCAGTTCGAGTCCGGTCGCTCCCGCTTCCGCTTCGGCGAAGGGAAGCAATTTCGCGTCGTCGTCGACGGGAGTGTGATCCGAACAAACCGCGTCGATAGTCCCATCCTTCAGTCCGCGCTTCAAGGCGTCCCGGTCCCTGATGCTCCGGAGCGGCGGGATCAGATGGCAGTTCGAATCGAAGAAGCCGATATCGATTTCCGAGAGATGGATGTGGTTTGCGGAAACGTCGCAGGTCACGGGAAGCCCCTGCTTCTTGGCCTGCCGGATCATCTCCACCCCTTCCGCACTGGAAATGCGGCAGATATGGACTCTTGCGCCGGTTTCTTCCGCGAGACGGAGAATTTTAGACAGCGCAATGGTTTCGGCACAGGTCGGGATTCCGGGAAGGCCCAGGCGGGTGGCAACTTCCCCTTCATGGGCAACGCCTATCCTGGACAGACTCGCATCCTGGGCTCTGAGCCAGACGGGAAGGTTGAAGGTTGCGGCGTATTGCATTGCGCGCATCATCACCAGGGCATTGTCGAGCGGCTTCTCGGCATGGCTGAATGCCACGCAGCCTGCGTCGCTCAATTCGGCCATTTCGGTGAGATTCTCGCCGAGCAGCCCTTGGGTCAATGCGCCCACCGGGAAGACATGGGCCTGGTTCAGGTTCATCGCCCGATATTTCAGCATTTCGACCAGTCCCGGTTCGTCGAGCGGCGGGTCGGTGTCCGGGGGGCAGGCAAGGGAGGTGATTCCGCCGGCGATGGCGGCTTCCATTTCGGATTCGAGGGTCGCCCGGTATTCATAGCCAGGCTCCCGCAGTCTCGCAGAGAGGTCGACCAGCCCCGGGCAGACGATGAGTCCGCTCGCGTCGATTTCATGGCTGGCGGTGAAGTTCTGCGGGGGCGCTCCTATGGCGGCCACTTTACCTGCAGCGACAAAAATATCGGCCTTTCTGTCGAGATGGGTTTTCGGGTCGATAAGGCGTCCGTTTTTGATATGGATCTTCATGTTCAGCTTCCGGCAAGAATGCTCATGACGGCCATGCGCACGGCGATGCCGAAGGTCACCTGCGGGAGGATGACCGACTGCGGACCGTCGGCCACGGCGGAATCGATTTCTATCCCCCGGTTCATCGGACCGGGGTGCATGACGATTGCATCGGGCTTGGCGAGCGCCAGCTTCTCCGGGGTCAGGCCGTAGTATTTGAAATACTCTTGGGCACTCGGCAGCAGTGCGCCCTGCATTCGTTCGTTCTGCAGCCGCAGCATGAGGAGGACATCCACGTCTTTCAGCCCTTTCGACATGTCGTGATAGGAATGCACGCCGAGATGCTCGACTCCCTTGGGAAGCAGCGTCTTGGGCGCGATCACCCTGACCTCGGGAACGCCCAGGGTGGTGAGCGCATGGATTTGGGAGCGCGCCACCCGGGAATGCATGATATCCCCGATGATTGCCACCCTGAGCTCGTGGAAATCGCGCTTGAAATGCCTGATCGTGTACATGTCGAGCAGGGCCTGGGTGGGATGGGCATGGCGCCCGTCGCCGGCGTTGATCACGTGGATTTCCGGGGCGACGTGATTCGCGATCAGGTGGGCGGCGCCGCTCTGCGCATGCCTGACGATGAACATGTCGGCATGCATCGCCGAAAGATTGTTGACGGTGTCGAGCAAGGTTTCCCCCTTGCTCTGGGAGGAAGCGCTGATGTTGAGATTGATCACGTCGGCTGAAAGTCGCTTGGCCGCGATTTCGAAAGTGGTGCGGGTCCTGGTGCTGGGCTCGAAGAAAAGGTTGAATATCGCCTTCCCTCGCAGGAGCGGCACCTTCTTGACTTCCCTTTCTGTCACGCTGACGAAGGATTCGGCCGTGTCCAGGATATGATGGAGCATCGCTGCGGACAACCCTTCTATGGTCAGCAGATGCTGCAATTCCCCGTTCTTGTTGATTTGTCCTTGCATTTCAGTTTCCAGGTCTGAGTCTGAGTTCAAGCCCGCCCGCATCGGTCCTCAGCAGGTCGATCATCCTGTTTTCGTCCAGATCCAGCCTGATGCCGGTGAACCGGGCTTCGATGGGCAGTTCGCGCCCGCCTCTGTCGACGAGGACGGCAAGCCTGATCCTGGCTGGCCTGCCGTAATCGAAAATCTCGTTGATCGCCGCTCTCACCGTGCGCCCGGTGTATAGCACATCGTCGACGAGCAGGATGTCGGCTCCGTCGACGTCGAAAGGGATGTCGGAAGGCTTTACTTCGGGGTGCAGGCCAATGCGCTCGAAATCGTCCCGGTAGAAGGAAATGTCGAGCATGCCGAGCGGCGTGGAAAGGCCCAGCATTCGATGCAATTCTTCGGCGAGCCATGCGCCGCCGGTATGGATGCCGACCAGGACGGCGTCAGCGCTCAGGTCGATCCGGATGTCTTTCGCCAGTTTCTCCAGAACGTCACGGGTCTGGGGTAGTTCCATTTTTCTTCTCCTCCAGATACGCCTGCAGCAGACATTGCGCAGCGACCTGGTCGATATGGGCCTTCTGTGCCTTCCCGGAAATGCCGGCCTCCCGCAATGCTTCTTCTGCAGCGAAAGAGCTCAGGCGCTCGTCCACGAATTCGACGGGCAGCCTGTATCGCGCTTCCAGCCGTCTGCCGAAAAGCTTGGAAAGCCGTGTCAGTTCATGTTCGGCGCCGCTCATCGACAGTGGCAATCCTACCACGAGCAGGGAAGGTTGCCACTCCCTGATCAAAACATCGATCGCTTCGAAGCATTCTGACTTTTTTTCCCAAAAGATGGTCAAAAGGGGGTGGGCGATTCCGGTCTCCTGGCTGCCGAGGGCTACGCCGATTCGCCTGGTCCCGAAATCGAAGGCCAGCATCTCACCCATGACCCGCCGATTCACTGAGATTCGCCCAGTCTATGCCCATCATCCTGAGTGCGGCGGGGAGACGCTCTTCGGCCGCAGTTTCGAAAAGGATTTCCTTCGAGGATTTCGCGCTCAGCCAGGCATTCTGGCTCAGTTCGTGCTCCAGCTGCCCCGGCGCCCATCCCGCATAGCCCAGGGCAACCAGAACATGTCGGGGTCCCAAGCCTTGCCCCAGGGACTGAAGAATGTCCCGGGAAGTGGTGAGCCCCACGCTTTCGGTGACGGCAATTGTCGACTGCCATTGCCCGACCGGCTGGTGCAGAACGAATCCCCTTTCCATTTCGACAGGCCCGCCGAAATAGACCGGAACCTTCTCGAATTCTTCGTTCCTGGATTCTATGCCGAGCTCGCCCAGCATGGAGGCAAGGTTCATCGCGATCGGGCGGTTGACCACCAGCCCCAGCGCCCCCTGATCATGGTGTTCGCAAATATACATCAGGCATTTGGAGAATACCGGATCCATCATGCCGGGCATGGCTATCAGGAAATGGTCTGTAAGATCGAAAGCGCTCATCACGTTCCATTGTAGTCATCTGGCTGCAACTTCACAATTGCGCTATTTCCGCCAGAAGGCCGGGGTGAAGATGATCAGGATGGAAAAGATTTCCAGGCGGCCGAGCAGCATGGCCAGAATACAGACCCAGGCCTGAAAGCTGTTCAGGCTGCCGTAGGTCGTGGCTGGGCCGACCTGGCCCAGCCCTGGTCCGACATTGTTGATGCAGGCGATGATCGCACTGAAGGAGGAAACGAAATCGAGCCCGCTCCCTACGAGCATGAAGATCAGCACGAGGATGCTCATGAAATAGAGGAAAATGAATCCGAGGACGGAATAGACGACATTGTTCTGGACGACCTGGCCGTTGATTTTGAGCGGATTGACAATGGCGGGATGAAGAAGGCGCAGCATTTCACGCTGGCTCTGTTTCACCAGGACGAGGGTTCTTATCATCTTGATCCCGCCTCCTGTCGAACCGGAACTGACGGAAATGCAGCCCAGGAAAAGCATCCAGAGCGGAGCGAGAATCGGCCAGGCATCATAATTGGCGCTGGTCAAACCGCAATCCGTCGCGATGGAAACCAGATTGAAGGATGCATGCCGCAGTGCCGTCCAGAAATTATCGTATGTTCCCATGTGCCAGAGGAAGAAGGCGATGGCGACAACGCTTCCCGAAACCAGCTTGACGAAGGCCACAGCTTCCCGGTCTGCCCTGTAGAACTTAAGGCTTTTGCCTCGCAGCGCGAGAAAATGGGTCGCGAAATTCATGCCTGCGACCAGCATGAAGAAGGTCAGGACGATTTCTATGGCGGGAGAATGGAAATATCCAACGCTCGCATCGTGGGTGGAGAATCCGCCCAGGCTCATCGCGGAAAAGGCATGGCAGATCGCATCGAATCCGCTCATTCCGGCAAGTTTCAATGCGATGATGCAGGCCAGGGTAATAACGAAATACACGAGCCAGAGGTTTTTCGCAGTTTCGATGATGCGCGGGGCGAGTCTGCTGTCTTTCATCGGGCCGGGTGTTTCGGCCCTGGAGAGTTGCATGCCGCCCACCCCCAGGAGGGGCAGAATGGCCACGGCGAGGACGATAATGCCCATTCCTCCGATCCAGCTGAGTTCATGGCGCCAAAGATTGATCGACTGCGGCAAGCTGTCGAGTCCGGAAAGCACCGTGGCGCCGGTCGTAGTCAGTCCGGACATGCATTCGAAGAAGGCGCGGGTGAAGGTGATGCCGTCGAGCGACTCCAGCAGGGGAAGCGTGGAGAAGGCCGCAACGCCAAGCCAGGTCGATGCCACCATCAGGAATCCGTCCCTGGGTTTCATTTCCCGCTTGAAATCCCGGGTTCCCAGCCAGAGCAGCGCGCCAAATCCCAGGGTGAGGATCAGCGATCGAACAAAGCCCGCGAGCTGTCCATCCTGGTAAACGAGCGAGGTCAGTATTGGCAGGAGATAGGCCAAGCTGAATGCCATCAGGACCTTTCCGAGGACGTGGGCCACCGACAGTATCCTGTGCATCAGAAGAAACCCATTGCAACCTGGAACAGCTTTTCGACTTTGGGAATGAGATCCTTGTTGATCGCGAATATGATGACATGGTCTTCCGGTTCGACCACGGTATCGTGGTGCGCGATCAGCACCTGTTCGCCCCTGACGATCGCGCCTATGCTCACGCCGGGAGGAAGGTCGATCTCGTCGATTCTTCTGCCGACCACCCTGGAGGATTTCGCATCGCCATGCGCGATCAGTTCGAGAGCCTCTGCGGCACCGCGGCGCAGGGAATGCACTGCCGTGACATCGGCTCGCCTGACATGGGTGAGCAGAGTGCCTATGGTAGCCTGGGAAGGAGAAATGGCGATGTCGATCTCGCCGCCCTGGACGAGATCGACATAGGCGCCTCGATTGATGAGCGCGATCACCTTGCGGGCCCCCATCCTTTTCGCCAGCAGGGCAGCCATGATGTTGTTCTCGTCGTCGTTCGTCAGTGCGCAGAAGAGATCCATCTCGTCCACGTTTTCCGCCTCCAGAAGTCCCTCGTCAGTCGCATCCCCATGCAGGATAAGGGTGCCGGAAAGATTTGCGGCTAGCCTTTCGCAGGATTTCTTGTTGAATTCGATGAGTTTTACCTGATAGGCCTTCTCGACGGATTTTGCCAGCCGACTGCCGATGTTCCCCCCGCCTGCGATCATGATTCGCCGGATCGGCTTGTCCATGCGCTTCAATTCGCTCATGACCATGCGGATGTCCTTGGCGGCGGCAATGAAAAACACCTCGTCGCCTGTCTCGATCACGGTATCCCGTTCGGGCATGATCGCCCTTCCCCTGCGGAATACTGCGGCGACGCGGGTTTCGACATTGGGCATGTGCTTCCGGATATTCTGGAGTTCCTGGTCCACGAGGGAGCCGCCTTCGGCAGCGCGCATTCCGACCAGATTGACCTTGCCGTCGGCGAAATCCAGAACCTGCAGCGCTTCCGGGAATTCGATCAGCTTGACGATGTAATCGGTCAGGATCTGCTCGGGGCAGATGGTGAAATCGACGCCGAAGTTTTCGGGAGAAAAGATTTCAGGGTGGGAAAGGTAATCTGCAGCGCGAATCCTGGCGATCTTGGTCGGGACATTGAAAATGATCGAGGCCAGCTTGCAGGCGACCAGGTTGGTTTCATCGTTCTGGGTCACGGCAAGGATCATGTCCGCATCCTGGGCCCCGGCCTGCCTCAGGACTTCCGGGTGGGAGGCGTTCCCGGCCACGGTACGCAGATCGAGCCTGTCCTGCAGCAGCCTGAGCCTGTCGGGGTCGATGTCGACGATCGTGATGTCGTTTGCCTCCCCCGCCAGACTCTCCGCGACCGTGGATCCGACTCTTCCCGCGCCGAGAATAATGACCTTCATGAGCTATTCGCCTTTTCTGATCCAGTCGCGCCATTTTTCGAAAAGCACCCCGTCCCGGGCTGCAATGGCGGAGCGCGTCCATGGCGGGCTTCCCCAGAAATCGTCGCTGTCGATGCAGCAGACGCTCCCCCCCGCTTCCATGAGAACGAGTGCGCCCGCGGCATAATCCCACAGTTTCTGGCCGCCATGCAAATACAGGTCGATGCGCCCTGCAGCAGCGTAGCACCATTCCAGGGAGCAGGCCCCGAAATTGCGCTGGGAGGAATAGGGGGGGGCGAGCGCGAGTCGGCTTGCCAGAGCTTTCGGCAGCCGCTTGAAATCTACGCCGGCGATCGAGCCTTTCAGGTGTCCGGATCCGTGTCTGAGCGGCAGCCTTTCCCCGTCGAGCCAGGCGCCGCCGTCTTTCATGGCGGTGAACATTTCCCTGGAAACAGGATTGTAGACCACGCCGAGGATGCTTTTCCCGCCCTGCATCAGTGCAACCGAAACCGCGAAATAAGGGATGCCATTGACGAAATTGGAAGTGCCGTCGATCGGGTCGACGCACCAGATCTCGTTCGATTTCCATAGCGCGGTCTGTTCCGCCTCCGTCATTTCCTCTCCGATAAGGGGAACGGGGCGGATCTTGAACAACTCCCGCTTCAGGGCTTCCTGGGCTGCGAGGTCGGCCTCGGTAAAAAGGCTGCCGTCCGCTTTTCTCTGTCGTGCCACCTTGAGATAGCGCGGCAGGATCTCATCATTGGAAATCCTGCGCACGGCAGACTCCACCGCGTTGAGCAGAGCTATTTCCACTTGATCGAGCAACCTATGCCGGGAATCTGCTCCAGGGGACCCTTCCCGGTTTGCGCCACCTGAACCATCGCGTTGAAAAGATCCCGATCAGATTCGGGCGCGGTTTCCTTCCTGGAGGCGTCGAACCTGCCCCGGTACTGCAGTTCGAGATTCGCATTGAAGCCGAAGAAATCGGGGGTGCATATCGCCCCGTAAGCTTTCGCGACTTCCTGCGTTTCGTCGAACACATAAGGGAAGGGAAAATGGAATTCCTGCGCCACCTGCTTCATGTTTTCGAAGGAATCCTCCGGATAGTCG
Source organism: Pseudomonadota bacterium (assembly GCA_021835845.1). Taxonomy (GTDB): domain Bacteria; phylum Pseudomonadota; class Gammaproteobacteria; order Burkholderiales; family JABEVD01; genus JABEVD01. The sequence continues at coordinate 38,618 of JAKBJU010000019.1, forward strand.
GTGGGATCGTTCGACATGATGGCGATGCTGTTGATGCCGTAGCGCATGAGCTCCTGAAGATCATTCACGAGGCGTTTCCTGATGGCCTGAACATAGGGGCAGTGGTTGCAGATGAACATCACGAGCAGGCCGTTCTTCCCGCGGCTCGTGGCAAGGGTATGCCGCTTCCCGTCAACGCCGGGAAGGTCGAAGTCCGGCGGATTCCAGCCGAAATCGCAGACGGGGGTTTGCAGACTGACCATTTTCCCTCCTGAATTGGATTCTTTCCGAAAGCACAATATATTATCATCACTTTGACGTTATATCGCCCTAAAGAGCCATGGCCACACCCCGTTTTCATTGTCATCAGGAGATTCCCGCTACCGGCATTTTCCGCCTTCCGGAGCAGGTTGCGCACCATGCTTTCAGGGTGCTGAGACTCGGCAAGGGGGAGGAAATCGTTCTGTTCGACGGCAGAGGGTGGGAATTCCGGTGCGGGGTGTACGATTCCACCTCGGTCGAGATACTCGAAAAAATTGCAGTGGACAGGGAATCCGGACTTCCCATCACGCTGATCCAGGCGATGGCAAGCTCGGAGAAAATGGACTGGGTGGTGCAGAAAGCCGTCGAGCTCGGCGTGAAATCCATCCGGATTGTCGAAGCGAGGCGCAGCACGGTGAGGCTCTCCGGAGAGCGAGCCAGAAAACGCGAAATCCACTGGGCGAATGTCGCGATTTCGGCCTGCGAGCAGTGCGGGCGCAACCGCGTTCCCGAAATTCTGCCCATCGTGGCGCTGGAAGCCTGGCTCCCGACCGCAGGGCAAGGGAAGAAGCTCCTGCTTTCCCCAATGGGAAAGCCCCTGCGGGAGTTTTCTCCGCCAGCCGAAGAAGTCCTGCTCCTGACAGGACCTGAAGGCGGACTTTCCCCCGAGGAAGAGGCCCTCGCGCTGTCTTGCGGGTTCGAGGCGATGAAGCTGGGTCCTCGCATTCTCAGGACCGAGACGGCGGGGCTCGCCGCGATTTCTGCGCTGCAAGCGCTTTGGGGAGACTTTTTCTGAGCGGGTCGCGGCTGGCGCATTCAATTGTGGCGGCCGCAGGTATATACTTGCCTTGAAAAAGGAAAACAATCATGATTCCTGCGGAGTTCGTCAACTGGTTCAGGTATTCCGCCCCCTATATCAACGCGTTCAGGGGGAAGACGTTTGTCGTGGCCTTCGGCGGGGAAGTGGTCGCCGACGGCAAGTTCGTCGAGCTCACTCACGACATCAATCTGCTCGCGAGTCTCGGCGTGAAGATCGTGCTGGTTCACGGCGCGAGGCCCCAGATCGAATCGAGGCTGCACGCAGCGGGGCTGACAGATCATTACGTCGAGGGCATGCGCGCCACCGATCTCGAGGTGCTGCAGCAGGTCAAGGAGTCGATAGGCCGGCTCAGGATGGAAATCGAGGCACTGCTTTCGATGGGCCTGGCCAATTCGCCCATGGCCAATGCCGGCATCCGCGTTGCAGGAGGAAATTTCATCACGGCCAAGCCCATGGGGGTGATCTCTGGCGTGGATCTCATGTATACGGGGGCGGTGAGGCGGGTCGATTCCCAGGCGATCAGGAACAGGCTGGATGCGGGCGAGATCGTTCTCCTTTCGCCGCTCGGCTATTCCCCTACAGGAGAAATTTTCAACCTGACCCTGGAGGATGTCGCAACCCATGCCGCCATTTCGCTCAAGGCGGACAAGCTGATCTTCCTCATGGAAGAGAACGGGGTGAGGGACGAGAGCGGCAATCTGCTCCGCGAGCTCTCCCCGTCGCGCGCCCAAGCCCTGCTTTTCCGCGCAGACCTTTCCGAAGACGTCCGCACTTATCTTCCCTGTGCATTGAAGTGTTGCAAGGAAGGCGTCAACCGCGTGCACCTTCTCAGCCGCTATGTGGATGGCGCACTTCTGCTCGAACTTTTTACTCACGAAGGAATAGGCACCTTGCTCACCCAGGATGTTCTCGAGAGCCTGAGGGAGGCGAAGATAGAGGACGTGGGCGGCATCCTCGCCCTGATCGAGCCGCTCGAAGCCGAAGGCGTGCTGGTGCGCAGGCAGCGGGAAAGACTGGAAATGGAGATAGACCGCTTCTTCGTGCTGGAGCATGACAGGAGGGTGATAGGCTGCGCCGCCCTTTATCCCTTCGACGATGAAGGGGAGATCGCCTGCCTTGTGGTGCATCCCGAGTTCCGCAATTCCGGCGTGGGCGACAGGCTCCTTTCAAGACTGGAGGACAGGGCGAGAAAACTGGGGCTTGAGCGGGTGTTTGTACTCACTACCAGAACTGCGCACTGGTTCATCGAGCGCGGTTTTGCCGAAGTGGGAATCGAGGCGCTCCCCGAGAAGAAACAATCCCTCTACAATTTCAAGCGGCGCTCCAAGGTGTTTCTGAAAAAGCTGTCTTATAGACCCGGCGGAATAAAGAATGAATTTTCATAGGTTTCTGATGTCTGATGAGGATGGACAAAGAAGACGCTCGATATCAGAAGCTGGAGCGGCGAGATTACAAAGAACTGAAGGATGCGCGAGATCGAATCATCCATATGAAAACAGAAGATCGAAAGTCCTCCGGTCCCGAAGTCGATACAGTTTGGAAAACCATCGTTTGTTCTCCTGCACCGCATCTGGCGGCGAAAGCTGTCATTGACCATTTCGTCGCAGCCATGAAGACAAAGCCGCAATGGCACTACCGATTTCGACATGCGACCTAACCATTCATATATGGACTCCCCCAAAAATGCAAAGACGTGATCGATAGGGATGGCGAGTGGGAAACGCATGCAGTCGTATATCCGGCATCATGAGTGGGCTCTGTGTGGCCCGTGCCGACATGGAATCTGCTCAC
>JAKBJU010000008.1 GCA_021835845.1 Pseudomonadota bacterium
ATCAGGACGCTTCTGGACGAGCAGATCAGGCCGGCCCTGATGGGCGATGGGGGAGACCTCGAAATCGTCGGGTTGGAAGGAAACGTCCTTGCCATCCGCTATTATGGCGCGTGCGGCAGCTGCCCGACTTCGCTTGCCGGAACCCTTTCCGCGATAGGCAATCTGGTCCGCACCATCGAACCCGAAATCGATGTGGTGGCGGTATGAGCGGCTGGAATGACGTGGCAAGACTGGATGAATTCGAGGCGGGGCGCGCGAAGCTTCTCGAAATCGACGGCGCAAAGATCGCAGTCTACCGGCTTCACGACGGATGTCATGCACTGGAAGACATCTGCACGCACGACGGCGGGGAGCTTGCGAGCGGCTGCGTCGAGGGGGAGGAAGTGATTTGTCCCCGGCACGGCGCGCATTTCTCGATCAGGACCGGGGAGGCGCTCACCGCTCCCGCCTACGAACCTGTCTACAAGTTCCCGGTCAGGGTGGAAAACGGCATGGTGCAGGTCAGGGACGACCGCTGGGATTAGTCCTGCAGTTTACCGCCCCCGCGCATCTTGCGTATAATGAGAATTTGCGCAGGGGACGAAAACTATGAAAGTGGTTCAGAAGGCACTAACTTTTGACGATGTTCTGCTCGTGCCGGCGCACTCCACCATCCTGCCCCGGGATGTGACCCTGAAGACCCGGCTCACCCGGGAAATAAGCCTGAACATTCCCCTGCTTTCCGCTGCCATGGACACGGTCACCGAGTCCAGGCTTGCCATCGCGCTCGCTCAGGAAGGCGGGATCGGGATCGTCCACAAGAACATGAGTTCCAGGGCGCAGGCGATGGAAGTCGCCAAGGTGAAGCGCTTCGAGAGCGGCGTGGTCAAGGATCCCATCACGATTTCCCAGGACATGAGCGTGCGCCACGTGCTGGATCTCACGCGCCAGCATAAGATTTCAGGGCTTCCCGTCGTGGACGGAAGCCGCGTCGTCGGCATCATCACGAACCGCGATCTGCGCTTCGAAACCAATCTGGACCAGCCCATCAGGAACATCATGACGCCCAGGGAGCGGCTCGTGACGGTGAAGGAGGGGGCGAGCCGCGAGGAGGCGATGGCGCTGATGCACAAGCATCGCCTCGAGCGCGTCCTGGTCGTCGACGACAATTTCGAATTGCGCGGGCTGATCACGGTCAAGGACATATTGAAATCGAGCGAGCATCCGCTTGCCTGCAAGGACGATCTCGGGCGTCTCAGGGTCGGGGCCGCGATAGGCGTCGGGGAAGGGAGCGAGGAACGGGCGGAGGCTCTGATCGAGGCCGGGGTCGATGTGCTTGTCGTCGACACCGCTCACGGCCATTCGCAGGGCGTGCTCGATCGCGTCAAGTGGGTCAAGAGGCAGTATCCGAATACCCAGGTGGTCGGCGGAAACATCGCCACTGCAACCGCCGCGAAAGCGCTGCTTGACCATGGCGCGGACGGGGTGAAGGTCGGGATCGGCCCGGGCTCGATCTGCACCACCCGGATCGTCGCGGGCGTGGGCGTGCCTCAGGTGACCGCGATCCAGAACGTTTCCGATGCGCTCAAGGGAACCGGGGTGCCGATGATCGCCGACGGCGGCGTGCGTTTCTCCGGGGACATTTCCAAGGCGATTGCGGCAGGGGCCGATTGCGTGATGCTGGGCGGACTTTTCGCCGGCACGGAGGAGGCTCCGGGCGAGATCGAGCTTTTCCAGGGAAGGTCCTACAAATCCTACCGGGGCATGGGGTCCCTGGGCGCGATGCAGCAGGGTTCCAGCGACCGCTATTTCCAGGAAGCGGAGGCGAATTCGGACAAGCTGGTGCCGGAAGGCGTGGAAGGCCGCGTTCCCTACAAGGGCAGCGTGATCGCCGTGATCCACCAGTTGATGGGCGGTCTGCGCGCCAGCATGGGGTATCTCGGCTGCGGCACCATAATGCAGATGCACGAACGCGCCGAATTCGTCGAAATCACCTCGTCGGGCATCAAGGAATCCCACGTCCACGACGTGCAGATCACCAAGGAAGCGCCGAATTACCACATCGACTGACATGATCCACAAGAAAATCCTGATTCTCGACTTCGGTTCGCAATACTCCCAGCTGATCGCAAGAAGGGTGCGCGAGTCGAATGTCTATTGCGAGCTCCACCCCTGCGACGTCGACGAAGGCTTCATCAGGGAATTCTCTCCTTCCGGCATCATCCTTTCCGGCGGGCCGCAGTCGGTGACGGCTGAAGACACCCTGCGCGCGCCCGATTGCGTTTTCGAACTCGGCGTCCCCGTTCTCGGCATCTGCTACGGCATGCAGACCATGGCCGCCCAGCTGGGCGGCAAGGTGGAAATGGGTCATGTCCGCGAGTTCGGCTATGCTGAAGTCCAGTGCCTGGGCCACAGCGCGCTGCTTTCCGCAATCGAGGACAGGGCGGATGCCGAAGGCCGCGCCTTCATCGACGTCTGGATGAGCCACGGCGACAAGGTGAGCGCGCTGCCCCCAGGCTTCAAGGTGATCGCATCCAATGCCGCGACGCCGATTGCCGGAATGGCCGATGAGGCAAGAAGGTTCTATGCGCTGCAGTTCCATCCCGAAGTGACGCATACGGTGAAGGGCAAGGAAATTCTGGCCCGTTTCGTCCATGACATCTGCGGACTCGGATTCGACTGGAACATGCCCGGCTATGTGGATGAGGCGATAGGCAGAATACGCTCCATGGTCGGTGACGAGGAAGTGCTGCTCGGGCTCTCCGGCGGCGTCGATTCTTCCGTCGTCGCAGCGCTCCTTCATCGGGCGATAGGCGACAAACTGACCTGCGTTTTCGTCGACAACGGGCTCTTGAGGCTCGACGAAGCTCAGCAGGTGATGCAGACCTTTTCCGAGAATCTTGGCGTCAGGGTGATCCATGTCGATGCGGGCGCGGAATTCATGAAGCATCTCTCGGGCGTCACCGATCCGGAACAGAAGCGCAAGATCATCGGGCGCGAATTCGTCGAGGTTTTCCAGCGGGAAGCATCGAAGCTGCCCCAGGTGAAATGGCTCGCCCAGGGGACGATCTATCCCGACGTGATCGAGTCCGCCGGCGGGAAGAACAAGAAGGCCCACAACATCAAGTCGCATCACAACGTGGGAGGCCTTCCGGAGACCCTGCATCTCAAGCTTCTCGAGCCCCTGCGGGAGCTTTTCAAGGACGAAGTGAGGGAGCTCGGTCTCGCGCTCGGCCTGCCTCATGCCATGATCTATCGCCATCCCTTTCCGGGTCCCGGGCTTGGCGTGCGCATCCTCGGGGAAGTGAAGGCCGAATACGCGGATCTGTTGCGCGAGGCGGATGCGATCTTCATCGAGGAATTGCATGCATCCGGCTGGTACGAGAAGGTTTCGCAGGCATTCGCCGTTTTCCTCCCGGTGCGCTCGGTGGGCGTGATGGGGGACGGCAGGACCTACGATTATGTCGTCGCATTGCGCGCCGTTCAGACGCAGGATTTCATGACGGCGCACTGGGCGGAGCTTCCGCATTCGCTGCTGGGGCGGGTGTCCAACCGCATCATCAACGAAGTGCGTGGCATCAACCGCGTGGTTTACGACATTTCAGGCAAGCCCCCCGCGACCATCGAGTGGGAATAAGTTGGAACGATTGGAGCATTCATCCGACGAGCAATACATGCGCCGCGCGCTCGAGCTTGCCCGAGAAGCATGGTCGGAAGGAGAAGTCCCCGTGGGTGCGGTGGTGGTGATGGATGGGAGAATCGTCGGGGAAGGCTTCAATCGGCCCATTTCGTCGAACGATCCTTCTTCTCACGCCGAAATCGAGGCGCTCAGGGACGCGGCAAAAAATCTGGGCAATTACAGGCTGGTCGGCTGCGATATTTTCGTGACGCTGGAGCCTTGCCTGATGTGCGCGGGCGCGATCCAGCATGCCAGAATCTCCCGGCTGATCTATGGCGCAAAGGATCCGAAAACGGGTGCCTGCGGGAGCGTGCTGGATGTTTTTGCGGATGCCCGCATCAACCATCATGCCAGCGTGGCTTCGGGCATCCTGAAGGAGGAATGTGGCGGCATTTTGAAGCAGTTTTTTTCTGAAAAGAGGCAGAAGGCTTGAAAATTCAGATCGGAATTGCTTCGCAAATGCTGAGGCTGCTGGACGAGCGGGGCGAGCCGGTCAAGGAATACGTCATATCGAGTTCGAAGAACGGGGCCGGCGAGAAAACCGGCAGCTTCAGAACGCCAAGAGGGCGTCACGTGATCAGGGCGAAAATCGGCGGGGGGGTGCCGGTCAATACCGTTTTCGTGAAAAGGCGCCCTACGGGGGAAATCTATTCGAAGGCGCTTTCTCAGCAATTTCCGGACCGGGACTGGATTCTGACCCGCATCCTCTGGCTCTCGGGAATGGAGCCCGGTTTCAACAGGCTGGGGGAAGTCGACACGATGCGCCGCTACATCTACATCCATGGCGCTCCGGATGATACGGAAATGGGCAAGCCCGGATCACACGGCTGCATCAGGATGCGCAATGACGATCTCGTCGACCTGTTCGAACGGGTGGGAGCGGGAACCGAAGTCGAGATTCTCGAGAGTCTTTAACAATATTGTCATTTGCTTATAATCATTCCTTAACATTGTCTGCTTAGACTGGTTGCGTTGTCATTCAACCGGAGCGCGACATGTTTACACAGCAGATTCTGATCGAAATAGCCATCGAGTTCGGTGGGCTGATGTTCCTCATCCTGATCGAGGAGTGGTTTTTCAATCCGAAGCATTCCTGAAAGTCCGTCCTTTTCGGAAGTAGCTTTCGTTGTCGTAATAGGCCGCGCTTTCGTTTTCCGCAGCCCAGCCCGGAACGCCCAGCAGGGGAAGGGGGGAGAAGTCGCGGGTTGAAACGATTCCAGAAAACTGGCTCTCGAATCGCTCATCCAGATGTGCGAGCTGTTTCTCGACGGGCCATCCGAAGAAAGACTGGTCGACGGGAAACAGGATGGCGTGGCCGGTAAGGCCGATGAAAGGGGAGAGTCCCTTTTCGTACAGGCCGTGGCCGAAAATATAACAGCGCATCTCGTCGATGACCTTTTCCCTGTTGTCCCAGAACAGGGATTTCCATTCGAAGGCTTTGAGCATGCCAGACAGGGGCCTGCTGCTCGATGCGATGATGACGCCAGACTCGTCGAAAAGCGTTGCGATGTCACGCATTCTGCTGCGCCTTTTGTCGGGCTGGTGGCAGATTTCCTCGAAATGAAGCAGATTGAGGCGGGATTTTGCTTTCGGGAAAGTCATCCAGACCAGGGCGTTGAAGAGGTCGTGCCAGGAATGTGCTCTCGTCTCCACTTCTCCCCTGAGATAGATCCGCTTCTCGTATCCCAAGGGGGCGCCGCAGTCTTGGACGAATTGTACAGGCAAGCCGTTCGCGTTATGGATTGGACCGGCAAGGCGATTCAGTTCTTCGCAACTCGGCCAGTTTTTCCCGGATAGGCGCGCGCACAAGGTGCGAATCGGGAAAAACAGTTCGGATTCGAGCCGAAGCAGGCTACTTTCCATCGAAGATCGATCCGGAAAAAAACGCGCTCGGCACGAGCTGCAGCCAGTCGCGGCGTTCGAGCCTGGGGCGGTTGCGAAAAACGTCCCATCCGGCTTTTTCCAGTTTGTCCAGAATCGCAAGGCCGCCCAGCACGATCAATTTCATTTCCAGGGAGAATCTGCCCTTCATGATTTTCGCAAGAGGCGCGCCTTCCAGCATCATTTGCCTGGCGCGATCCGCCTGGAATGCCATGAGCGCCTGCCAGGACTGCCCGGCATGCCTTGAGGCGATGTCGCTCTCCGAAACGCCGTATCGCATCATCTCGTCCTGCGGCAGGTAAATTCTGTCCATGGCGTAATCGATTTCGACGTCCTGCAGGAAATTGATCAGTTGCAGGCTGGAGCATATCTTGTCCGAATAAAACCTGTTTCTCTCCGAGTCGGCTCCGTAAAGGATCAGAAGCAGGCGTCCCACCGGATTTGCCGATTTTTCGCAGTAGCTGACGAGCTCGGTAAAATTTTCATAGCGCTTCTTGCCGACGTCCTGAGTGAAGGCATCGAGGAGATCGTGGAAAGGGGTAAGGGGCAGCCCGTATTGGCTGATGACCGAGGAGAGCGCCGCGAAAAGCGTGGTTTCGGGTTCCTTTCGGCTCCGGATGCTTTCGAGTTCGCGGCGGAATCCGTTCAGGAGGGCGATCCTTTCCTCCGGACTCCGCTCGCCTTCGTCGGCGAAGTCGTCCGCCTGCCTTGCGAAGGCATAGATCAGGCTCACCGGCCTTCTCACCGATTTCGGCAGGGCGATGGATGCGACCGGAAAGTTTTCGTAATGCTTTTCCGTCACGGCCTGTTTTCCAGATGCTGCATGACGCGCCGCGCCATGTCATCGATGGCGACAATTTCGTCTACGCCCCCCAGTGCAATGGCCTCCCTGGGCATGCCGAAAACCACGCAGCTCGCTTCACTTTGCGCGAAATTGTAGGCGCCGGCCCGCCTCATTTCGAGCATGCAGGATGCGCCGTCCTTCCCCATTCCGGTGAGGATCACCCCGACTGCGTTTTTTCCGGCCACATTCGCTGCAGAGCGGAAAAGCACGTCCACCGAAGGGCGGTGCCTGTTCACCGGAGGGCCTTGGCTGAGCTCGGTCACATAATTCGCCCCGGTGCGTTTCAGCAGCAGGTGGGAATGCCCGGGGGCCACATACGCATGACCCGGCAGGACTCGTTCGCCGTCAGCTGCCTCCTTGACCCGAATCTTGCAAAGGCCGTCCAGCCGCTCCGCGAAAGGCTTGGTGAAGGCTTCCGGCATGTGCTGGGAAATCAGTATGCCCGGGCAATTCTCGGGCAGGCCGAGGAGAAAGGTTTTGATCGCTTCGGTACCGCCGGTCGATGCGCCGACGAAGATGAGCTTTTCGGTTGTGGCAATCGGATGGATGTTTAGGGGGAGTATGCTGTCCGCAGACAGACTGGGTTGCGCTACTGCAGCGTCAGCTTTGATTTGCGAGTTCATAGACGGTTTTTCCCCGCAGCCTGAACAGGCCTGGGACATGATGGAAGCTTTCGGAATGGCCGGCGAACAGCAAGCCGTCCTGACGCAGCAACGGGGCGAATTTCCTGAGAATGCGCTCCTGGGTGTCTTTGTCGAAATAAATCATGACATTGCGGCAAAAGATTGCATCGAATGGCCCTCGTATGGCCCATCTTTCGTCCAGCAGGTTGATTTGCCTGAAGGTGATCATTTCCCTGATCTCGGGACGTATTCTCGCCTCGCCGCCGGATTCCTGAATGAAATACTTCTTCAATTTCTCCCGGGGAAGCTTCTCCAGTTGGGCTGAGCTGTAGATGCCGGTTCTGGCTTTCTCCAGCACGGAAGTGTCGACATCGCTCGCGAGGATGCTGACCGGTGGACGCATCGTATCGTACAGTTCGGCCATGGTCATCGCCATCGAATAGGCTTCTTCTCCCGTGGAGCTGGCAGCGCACCAGAGGGAAATCGGCGTCTTCCTGGATTTCACATGTTCGGCCAGAATGGGAAAATGGTGCTCTTCCCGGAAGAAAAAAGTCAGGTTCGTGGTGAGCGAATTGATGAAGGCTTCCCACTCGCTGCTGTTTCCGCGCTCGAGCAGGGCGATATAGTCTGAAAAGGCAGTGAGCCTGTTTGCCCTCAGACGTTTCGCGAGACGACTGTAGACCATTTCCTGCTTGCTTTGATTGAGAGAAATCCCGGCATGCGCATGGATCAGTGCGCGAACCCGCTCGAAATCCTGCTGAGTGAAGGTGAATTCCCTGGAGGTCATCTGGGTAGCTGCCTGTCCATGCATTCGAAATAAATCGCCTGATCGGGCGGCGTGTTGTGTCTTTGGGAATGCCAGATCATCTCGCCCAGGCATTCCATGACGCGGTGCAGGGCATCGTGCCGCGATGCGGACTTGGTGAGCAGCCTTTCATAGCGTTCCTTGATTCCGCGAGGCTGGTTTATCGAAAGCTGCTCGGCCACTGCGAGATGCAAGCTGAGGTGCAAAAACGGATTTTGTTCCATGGTTTCGGAAAGATCCGGGTCTTCGAGCGCAGCATGGTATTCGGGGTGGGCCAGGATGGCGTCCAGCGCCATGGTCTCGAGCGGGCTCGTCAGGGTGTTTTCCCTGTGTTTGCGCCAGGTTTCGCAAAAGAACTGCCTGACTTCTTCGCGCGTCGGATTGAACATGTCAGACGGCTTTTCCCTGAAATTCGCAAAGGTCCCGGATCAGGCAGGCAGGGCAATCCGGCTTTCTGGCCTTGCAGACATAGCGGCCATGCAGGATCAGCCAATGATGGGCGTCCTGCCTGAATGGCTTGGGCACCGCCTGCATCAGCGCCTTCTCGACTTCGAGCACGGTTTTTCCCGGAGCGATTCCGGTGCGGTTGGACACCCTGAAAATATGCGTATCGACTGCGATGACGGGCTCATGGAAAGCGGTGTTGAGGATCACGTTGGCGGTTTTTCGGCCCACGCCGGGCAATGCTTCGAGTTCCTCCCTGGTTCTGGGGACGTTCCCGTGATGGCGCTCTATGAGCCTTCTGCAGGTCTCGATGATATGCCTCGACTTGGTCTGATAGAGACCTATCGTTTTAATGTGTTCCCTGAGGCCTTCGAGCCCCAGTCCGAGCATCTTTTCGGGCGTGTCAGCTACCGCGAAAAGGCCCCTTGTCGCAAGATTCACGCCCTTGTCAGTGGCCTGGGCCGAGAGGATGACCGCGATCAGAAGCTCGAACGGGGAGCGGTGTTCGAGCTCGGTGGTAGGATGCGGGTTGGCAGCCTTGAAGCGCTCGAACAGCTCCTGCAAGGTACGTTGATTCATGCACCCTGGAGCAGGTGTTGCGCCACGACAGACCTCGCTGCAGCGCGGCTGTCCAGGTGGTTCTTGAGGGCGATCAGCATGCCCAGGCCAATGAACGCGCCCGGGGGCAGAATGGCGAGCAGGAAGCCATGGTAGTTCGGGATCACCGTGATGACGAAGGATTTGGCCGATTCGCCGAACACGAGATCGATTCCCGAAAAGAGCGTCCCCTTGCCGAACAGTTCACGCATTCCTCCCAGAAGCGCAAGAACCAGCGTCAGACCGAGACCCATCATCAGGCCGTCGAAGAGGGAGGGCAGCATTTTCTGTTTCGAGGCAAAAGCCTCGGTCCTTGCCAGAACGATGCAATTGGTGACGATCAGGGGCACGAAAATGCCGAGCACGAGATAGAGCGGGTGCAGATAGGCTTTCATGGTCAGCTGAATCATGGTCACCAGGGATGCGATGATCAGAATGAAGACTGGAATCCTGATTTCGCTCGGCACCAGGTTCCTGATCAGGGAGACGGAAAAATTGCTGAGCGACATGACGATCGCGGTGGCAAGGCCCAGGCTGGCGCCGTTCACCACTGAGCTGCTGACTGCTAGGAGCGGGCACATGCCGAGGAGCTGGACCACTCCCGTGTTCTGTTTCCAAAGCCCGTTCCTGGCGATTTCGCCATAGCTGACCTCACTCATTTGCCTGTCCTTTCTGCGAAAAGGCTCGCCCTGTTTTGAGCGAAATATTCCAGCGCCTTGTGCACCGCCTTGACCACGGCTCTGGGGGTGATGGTGGCCCCTGTCATGTAATCGAATCTCCCCCCGTCCTTTTTGACGTGCCAGGCCGCCTCCGGGACGGAATCGAGCGAAACATGATCGAAAATCCTGATCCACGGGCTTTTGGCGATGTCGATGTAGTCGCCCAGGCCCGGCGTCTCGTTATGGCTGATGACGCGCACGCCCGAAATATCGCCGTTCGCCAGAATCGCGATGAGGAGCGTGATCTTTCCGCTATAGCCGTCAGGGGCTGTCGCCTCGATCATGACCGCTGCCGGCTTTCCCTTGAGCCTCGCACGATAGGCGATGACGGGGGAGGTGTTGCCGAGCAGATCGTTCGGTGCGATTTCTATCGTATCATGAATGATGTCATTGTCCGAAATGCCGGGAGGGAAAACCTGATTGATCAGGGCAAGCTTTTCTTCCGCTTCGCTTTTGGCAATCAATTCGTGCGTCTTATCGTAGGTCAGTGCGAGCACGGCCGTGACCAGAACGACAAAGCCGAGCATGATGAGCGAAGTCCGGAATGAAGTCTGAAACAGGCCTCGCTTCATTTCTTTTTCCCGAATACGGCAGGCTGGGTGTAGGCGTCGATCAGCGGCACGCAGATGTTCATCAGCAGAACTGCAAAAGCCACGCCGTCAGGATAGCCGCCATAGGTGCGGATGGCAAAAGTCAGGAATCCGGCGCCTGAAGCGAAGACCAGCTTGCCCCTGGGGGTGGTGGGCCCAGTCACGGGGTCGGTCAGGATGAAGAATGCGCAGATCATGGTGGCTCCGGTTGCAAGCTCGAACCAGGGGGAGGCATGATGCGCAGGATCGATCAGGTGGAATGTCCCGGATACGATGAAAATCGTCGCAATGAAGGCAGCCGGTACATGCCAGCTGATGATTTTCTGCTGCAACAGATAGAGTCCCCCGGCAAGATAGGCGGCAGCCACCCATTGCCCGCCCGTCCCTCCGATTGCGCCGTAAACGGGCATGCTCATGATCGCAGCCATCGGTTTGTCGAGATGCAGTTGCGTTTTCAGGGTATCCAGCGGCGTTGCCGAAGTGAAGGCATCGAGTTGGGCGCCCTGCGGCAGGGCATGAAAGAACATGTAGCCGAGCTGGGACATGAAATCGAGATGGGATTGCGCGATGGACAGCGGAGCGAGCCATTGCGTCATCTGCACCGGGAAGGAAATGATCAGGACGGCATAGCCCACCATGGCGGGATTGAAGGGATTGCTTCCCAGCCCCCCGTACAGATGCTTCGCGATCACGATGGCGAAAGCCGTGCCTGTCACGATCAGCCACCAGGGGCCCATGGGTGGAATCGAGAGGGCGAGCAGCCAGGCCGTCAGGAGCGCACTGCCGTCGAGCAGGTAAGGCTTGACCGGCTTTTTCCTGAGCTTGAGCATGACGGCCTCGAGTGCGAGCGCGGTTGCGCTTGCGAGGGCCATCGTCACCAGAACGGCCGGGCCGAAGAACCAGACGTAGGCCGCGACTGCCGGAATCAGGGCGAGCAGCACCTTGGCCATGATTTGGGCAACGCTTGGTGATTTTGCGAGGTAGGGTGAGTTCATTTTTGCTCTGGTTGGGAATGCTCTGCGGTTTTCGCCTGGGCGGATTTCTGGGCAAGGCGTTCGGCCTTTTCGCGTTTTTCCCGCTCGATCCGCTCCTGCCTCAGGTCGTGGCGGATTCTTGCGAGGTCGGCGGCCTTCTTTTCACGCTCCTGCGCCCAGATCTCGCTTTTGGCATAGCGGTAGAACTGGACGAGCGGGATGTGACTCGGACAGACATAGGTGCAGCAGCCGCATTCGATGCAGTCGAACAGGGCATATTCCTGCGCCTTGCCGAAATTCCCGGCCTTGGCGAACCAGTAGAGTTCCTGGGGCTGCAACTCGGCCGGGCAGCTCTCGGCGCATCTGGCGCAGCGTATGCAGGGCATGGGCTGGGGCTTTGTCGGAAACAGCGCATCCGATTTCACGATGATGCAATTGGTTGCCTTGACCACAGGGACGGCAGTCGAAGGCAAATCGAAACCCATCATCGGGCCGCCCATGATGGCGCCGTCGCTCCCCTCCAGGGGGCCGGCCTGGTCAACCAGATGGTCCATCGGGGTTCCGATCAGGGCTTCGAAATTGCCGGGGTTTTTCACGTTTCCGGTGACTGTCACGATGCGCGACAATACCGGCTCGCCATGTCGAATGGCCCGGTAGACGGATGCGGCCGTGGCGACGTTGAAGCATTGCACGCCAAGATCGGTCGAGCGTTCGCCCGCCGGAACCTCGATTCCGGTGAGCACCCGGATCAACTGCTTTGCCCCGCCTCCCGGGTAGATCGTGGGAACGGCGACCACTTCCATGGATTGCCCTGCGGCTTCTCTCATCGCCGAAATCGCCTGGGGCTTGTTGTCCTCTATTCCGATCACCACCTCTTCGGCATGCAGCATGTGGCGCATGATGGCTGCGCCTTCTATGATTTCACGGGCGCGTTCCCGCATCAGCATGTCGTCGCAGGTGATGTAGGGCTCGCATTCCGCCCCGTTCAGTACCAGGGTCCTGATTCTTTTGCCGGCACCCGGGTTGAGCTTGATGAAGCTGGGGAAGACGGCGCCGCCGAGGCCCACCACGCCGGCGTCCCGCAAGCGGTTTCTGAGCGTGCTCGGGTCCATGTTCAGATGGTCGATCGGCTGCAGGTCGGTCCAGGACTCGAGGCCGTCAGGGGCTAGGACGATGCAGAGATCCTTGAGGCCCGAAGGGTGGGGGACCGCTTCATGACCGACCGAGAGGATTTTGCCCGAGGTCGGCGCATGGATTGCGCCCGAAACGTAGCCTTCCGCCTTTCCGATCATCTGCCCCTTGAGGACGGTGTCTCCAGCCTCGACCAGAGGCTTCGCGCTGTTTCCGATATGCTGGTGCAGCGGAATCACCAGTTTTTCGGGAAGCGGGGGCTGCTGGATCGGTCGCAGGGTCGATTCGCCCTTGTGCTCGGGGGGGTGGACGCCGCCGTTGAAACGATGAAGGGCTCTCATGCCGCCCCTTTCAGATAGGCGGGCTGCTTCCATTTCCAGTTCGAGATGTTTTCCTGAATGGGGATCATGAAAATGCAGTCGACCGGGCAAGGCGCGATGCACAGCTCGCAGCCCGTGCATTCCTGGGCGATGATGGTGTGCATCTGCTTGGGAGCGCCGCAAATCGCATCGACAGGGCAGGCCTGCAGGCAAAGGGTGCAGCCGATGCAGGTGGACTCGTCGATGAAGGCGACGGATTTGGGTTTCGGTTCGCCGTGGCTTGCATTGAGCGACTTGAATTCGACGCCGAGCAGGTCTGCGAGCTTGTGTATGTTCGCGTCCCCGCCGGGAGGACACTGGTTGATGTCGGCGCGTCCCTCGGCGATCGCTTCGGCATACGGACGGCAGCCGGGAAAGCCGCACTGGGCGCATTGCGTTTGCGGCAGGATGGCGTCGATCTTCTCGACCAGCGCATTGCCCTGGACATGGAACCTGATCGAGGCATAGCCCAGCACGCCGCCGAGGAACAGGGCGAGTCCCGACATGACGAATATCGCATCTAGCATGCCGGCTTCACTTGACGAGTCCGGAAAATCCCATGAAAGCCATGCTCATGAGTCCGGCAGTGACCATCGCGATGGAAGACCCCCTGAAAGGCGCGGGAATGTCTGCAGCTTCCAGCCTTTCCCGCATGGCGGCAAAAAGAATCAGAACCATCGAAAAGCCGACCGCCCCGCCCATGCCGAACAGAAGCGATTGCATGAAGTTGTGGTTCTGCTGCAGGTTCAGCAGGGGAATCCCGAGAACGGCGCAATTCGTCGTGATGAGGGGAAGGTAGATGCCCAGCACCTGGTACAGGACGGGGCTGACCTTCTTCACCACCATTTCCGTGAACTGGACGATGCCCGCGATGACAACGATGAATGAAATCGTGGTCAGGTAGGCGAGATCGGGTCCGAGCAGGTATTTCGCGATCAGATAGCTGCTTCCGCTTCCCAGCGTGAGCACGAAAGTCGTCGCCGCCCCCATGCCGATCGCGGCCTCCAGCTTCTTGGACACGCCCATGAAAGGGCAAAGGCCGAGAATCTTGACAAGGACGATATTGTTCACGAATACCGTGCTGACCAGAATGAGAAGATAACTTTCCATTTAACGTTGAAATATAGTGCAGAACCTTATGATTTCCGGCTGATTATCCCTGTTTCATCTGCGGCAATCAACCATATTGGGGCGATATGTATATGAATTCTGGTTATAACTTGCAGGCTTCTGCGACCGCGGGGTGGACGATGCGCCCGCCCCTGATTTGCAGCCCGCCTCTCAAGCCTGCATCGGCTTCGAGTGCGGCATCGAGTCCGAGGTTCGCGATTCTCAGCACATGGGGGAGCGTGGCATGGGTCAGCGCCAGGGTTGCAGTCCTCGACACCAGGGCCGGCATGTTGGTCACGCAATAGTGCACCACGCCTTCCTCGACATAGAAAGGGGCGGAGTGGGTCGTGGGCCTGGATGTTTCCGAACTTCCCCCCTGATCTATCGAGACGTCCACGATGACCGAACCCTGCCTCATGCGCTTCACTGTTTCGCGGGAGAGCAGCTTGGGTGCATGCTTGCCCGGAATCAGTGTGGCGCAAACGACGATGTCCGCCTCCCTCAAGGCGGCATCGATTGCATCCGTGCTGGAATAGCAGGTCTTGATCCCGATGGCTTCCAGCGGGGAGAGCGCGTCGGGATGGATGTCGAAAACGGTGACGTTCCCGCCCATGCCGGAAGCGAGCCTTGCCGCATTGCTGCCGACCATTCCTGCGCCGAGCACCATGACGTTGGCGGGCGGCACCCCGGTCGCGCCCGAGAGCAGAATGCCGCGTCCGCCGTTGGGCAGGGTGAGCCCGAGGGCGCCCTCCTGGATGGCGAGCCTGCCTGCAATCTGCGACATCGGGGCGAGAAGCGGCAGCCTGTTGGCACGGTCCGTCACGGTTTCGTAGCCCAGGGCAGTGACATTGCCGCCGGTGAGCGCATCGGCGAGGGAGCGGCTGGAAGCGAGATGGAGGTAGCCGAAAAGAATGGTTCCAGGCTCGATCATGGCGCACTCTGCCGGCTGGGGCTCCTTCACCTTCAGAACCAGGTCGCCCGCGAAGGCTTCCTCTGGCGAATCGACCGGAATCGCGCCGGCCTTTTCATATTCCGAATCTGCAAAGCCGATCGCGCTTCCCGCCCCCTTTTCCACGAGAACCTGGTGCCCGGCATTCACCAGTTCTCTCGCGCCATGGGGAGTGAGGCTGACCCTGAATTCGTGGTCCTTGATTTCCCTGGGCACGCCGATTCTCATGGTTTTTCTCCCAGTGCATGGATGATTTCGCCGACAAGGCCCGGCCCCTGATAGATGAGGCCGGAATAGAGCTGGATCAGGGAAGCGCCTGCATCCATTTTTTCCTTCGCGTCCGCTGCATTCATGATTCCGCCTGCGCCGATGATGGGGATTTTTCCTTCTAGCTGCGCAGACAATCGCCCGATCACGCGGGTGGAAGCCAGCTTCAAGGGCGCTCCGCTCAAGCCCCCGGCTTCCAGGGCATGTTCCTGCCCCTGTACGCCCTCCCTGGAGAGCGTGGTGTTGGTGGCGATCACCGCTTCGATTTCGTGGCGCAGCAGGAGGGAGGCGATTTCGTCAATCGCTTCGTCCGCAAGGTCGGGGGAGATTTTCACCGCGAGCGGCACCCGTTTGTGAAATCTGGCAGCGAGTTCCCCCTGCTTCGACTTGAGGGAAGCAAGCAGCCTGTTCAATTCGTCCGCCTGCTGGAGCTGGCGCAGATTCTGGGTGTTGGGCGAGGAAATATTGATCGCGACATAGCTTGCGTGCGGGTAGACCTTCTCCATGCAATGCAGATAATCCTTTGCTGCGGACTCGATCGGCGTGTCGAAGTTCTTGCCGATATTGATTCCCAGGATGCCCTTGTAGCGTGCTTTCCTGACGTTCCTGAGCAGATTGTCGACGCCTTCGTTGTTGAATCCCATCCGGTTGATGATCGCACGGGATTCGGGCAGCCTGAACAGCCTGGGTTTCGGGTTTCCGGGCTGCGGGCGCGGGGTGACCGTGCCGATTTCGATGAAGCCGAATCCGAGGCTGGCGAGCGCATCGATGTAGGCGCCGTTCTTGTCGAGGCCGGCAGCAAGTCCGACGGGGTTGCGAAACTCCAGTCCCATGACTTCGACCGGGTTGGCGGCGCGGGATGCCGGATTCGGCATCAATCCGAAATCGTTCAAGGATTCGAGCATGCCGAGCGAGAGATGGTGCGCGCGCTCCGCATCGAGCATGAATAGAAAGTGGCGGGCCAGGGAATAGATCATGTCTGTCCGATCCCCTGCCACTGCCCGTCGATGTAACCTTCGAGAGGCTTGAAACTGATTTTGTAGGCCATCTTCCTGCTTTGTTCTATCCAGTATCCCAAATAAAGGTGGGGGAGCTGCATTTTCCTGCACAACTCGATCTGCCACAGCACATTGTAAGTGCCGAAGCTCGCGCTGGCGATGTCCGGATCGAAAAATGTATAGACCGAAGACAATCCGTCGTCGATTTCGTCGACGATGCTGACCATCATGAGTTTCCCGTTTTCCCTGAATTCGTAGAGCAGGGTTGCGACTTGGCTTTGCAGCAGGGACTGGCAGTATTGTTCTGGGTTGTCTTCGTCCATGCCGCCGCCCGGATGCCTAGCGTTCTGGTAGCGCCGGTAAAGTTCGAAATGTTCCGGTTCGAATGCGAGTTCGCGGGGAATCGCTTCCAGGTCTTGGTGCCGCTTCAGGCTTCTTTTCTGGGCGCGATTGGGTTCGAAGGCTGCGACATCGACGCGCACCGCAATGCAGGATTTGCAGGCTCTGCAGCGGGGGCGATAAACGAAAAGGCCGCTGCGGCGGAACCCCGAGAGGATCAGATCATCGAAGGCGCCGTCGATATTGGCGTGATGAGGGGGCGCAACCTCGGAGCGGGCGAGCCTTCCCTCGAGGTAGCTGCACGGATATTCGGCAGTCAAATAGTATTGTTTCGGGTCACTCAATGAGGTCATGATCGAAATGCCATTTTCCTGTCCTGTCGGGGCCATCCGTCCATGCCTTCAGTTTTAGGGCAAATTCGCTTCGAGGGATTTCGGTTGCGCCCAGCGAGACGAGATGGGGCGTTCTCACCTGGCAGTCGATCATGTGAAAGCCCCAGCGTTTCAGTTGCAGCACGAGGTGGACGAAGGCGATCTTGGAAGCATCCGTTCGTCTGGAGAACATCGACTCCCCGAAGAATACCTCTCCCAGTGCGATGCCGTAGAGCCCTCCGCAGAGCTCCCCCCCCATCCAGGTTTCGACGCTGTGGGCCAAACCCATCTGGTGCAGTCTGCAATAGGCTTCGATCATCTGTTCAGAAATCCAGGTGCCAGCGCCATCTTTCCTCGGTTCTGCGCATTTTCTCATGACTTCTTCGAATACGGTATCGACCCTGATTTCGTAGTCCTTCCTGAGCGCCTTTTTGAGCGAACGCGACAGCTTCAGATTTTCAGGGAACAGGACGAGGCGGGGGTCCGGACTCCACCACAGGATCGGATCTTCCTCGCCGAACCAGGGAAAGATGCCCCGACCGTAAGCGTCGAGCAGCCGCTCCGGGGAAAGATCCGCTCCCGCAGCCAGAAGCCCGCCAGGCTCGCGCAGCGCGGTATCGAGAGGGGGGAAGGGAGTATGTTTCCCCAGCCATTTCAGCATAGGATATTGAACTTTGCAGCCAGGAACGCAATCTCATTGACGGATACCGATTTTACCGCATTTTTGCCGTTTCCGATGGACAGCCGAGCATTAAGACTTCATAATTTCCCCAAGTACAGGATCCGGGCCCATGAAATTTCTTTTTGACCTTTTTCCGGTCGTTCTCTTTTTCGGCACCTACCAGATTTTTCCCCACTTCGGGCCGAAAGAAGAGGCCATGTTCTATGCCACGGCGGTCGCCATCATCGCGACTTTCGTCCAGATCGTGTGGACTTATCTGAAGCACAGGAAAATCGACAACATGCTGTGGATGAGCTTCGTGATCGTGCTCGTCTTCGGTGGGGCGACGCTGCTGTTTCACGACAAGGCCTTCATCATGTGGAAGCCCTCTGTGCTGTATTGGTGCTTCGCAACGGTTTTGCTGGTGAGCGCGACCTGGTTTGACAAGAATCTGATTCGAACGATGCTGGAGACCCAGTTGAGCGCGCCGGACCGGGTATGGGACAGGCTCAATATGGTCTGGGCGGCTTTCTTCGCCGTGATGGGATTCGTCAATCTTTATGTCGCGATGAACTTTTCGGAGTCTGCCTGGGTCAAATTTAAGCTCTTCGGAACGCTCGGGCTGATGCTGATTTTCGTGTTCGCCCAGAGCCTGATGCT
This sequence comes from Pseudomonadota bacterium, assembly GCA_021835845.1. Taxonomy (GTDB): domain Bacteria; phylum Pseudomonadota; class Gammaproteobacteria; order Burkholderiales; family JABEVD01; genus JABEVD01. The sequence goes on from JAKBJU010000008.1 coordinate 17,981, forward strand.
TTCCAAGTATGCAGAAGACAAGGGGAATTGATGTTGTATGCCATTATCGGAAAGGACGTCGAAAACAGCTTCGAAAAGCGGCTGAAAGCTCGTCCTGCCCATCTCAAGAGGCTCGAAGCGCTCGAGGAAGAGGGCAGGCTGATTCTGGCAGGTCCTTTTCCCGCGATAGATTGCAATGATCCGGGCGCATTTTCCGGGAGTTTGATCGTCGCCGAATTCGACTCGATCGAGGCAGCCCGGGCATGGGCCGATTCCGATCCCTATGTGGTCGAAGGGGTGTTCGAGCTGGTTGAAGTGAAACCCTTCAAGAAGGTGCTGCCTTGAAGGATGTCAGCCGAATCATCATCGAAAGGCTGGGGGAGCTCGATGCCGAGAAGCTCGAAATCGTCGACGAGAGCGAGAAGCACCGCGGACATGCCGGATCTGGCGGGGGAGGGCATTACTCCATGACCGTCGTGTCGGACCGTTTTTCCGGGCAGGGCCTCATGGCTCGCCACCGGCTGGTCTACGGCATGCTTTCCGACCTGATGAAAAAAGACATTCATGCGCTTGCCATCCGGGCCTATACTCCCTCAGAATATCAATCGAAACAATCATAACCTAAAGGAAAAAACATGCCCTTATTGAAATCCCTGATCGCTGCATCGAGCCTGCTGGCCGTTTCCGTCTGCTACGCGCAAGATTCCAGCGTCCTCACCAAGCCGGTCGCGACTGTCAACGGCGTCGGGATACCGGCATCCCGTTACGATTTCATCCTGAAGCAGAACATGGCGCAGCGCGGCGAGCCGGATTCCCCAGAGCTGCGCAAGAACATCAAGGAAACCCTGATCAACCAGGAGATCATCGCGCAGGCTGCAGCCAAGAAGGGTCTGGACCAGACGGCCGATTTCAAGACCATGATGGAATTGAGCCGCGAACAGAATCTGGTCAATGCCTATCTGCACGAATATACCAAGAATCATCCCGTGACCGATGCCGAAATGAAGCAGGAATTCGACAAGATCAAGGCCCACATGGGGAGCAAGGAATACAAGGTGCGCCATATCCTGGTCAAGACCGAAGCCGAGGCCAAGAAGATCATCGCCGACCTCAAGAAGGGCGCCAAGTTTTCCAAGCTTGCTGCCGAAAAGAGCGAAGATCCGGGTTCCAAGAGCCATGGAGGAGAACTCGACTGGGCGCCCGCTTCGAATTTCGTCCAGCCTTTCGCCGATGCGGTGCGTTTGCTGAAGAAGGGCGAGATCACCCCGGCCCCGGTTCAAACCCCGTTCGGCTGGCATGTGATCCAGCTGCAGGACGAAAAGCCCCTGAAGCTGCCCTCCTTCGACCAGGTCAAGCCCCAGCTGCAGCAGCGCGTTCAGCAGGAGCATATCCAGAAGATGATCTCCGATCTGCGCGCCGCAGCCAAGGTTGAAGAGTAATTTGTTGGATGCAAGGCCCCCGATTTCGGGGGCTTTTTCTTTTTTGGAGGAGCAAAGCAATGAAGATATCGACACTCGCCATGACCCTGCTTTTTTTCTCGGCCGCTGCCCAGGCGGCTCCCGGCCCGGAGATGCAGAAAGCCATCCACGACGGCAAAAGGCTTTATTCCCATGAGACGTTCGGCGGAAACGGCAGAACCTGCGAAACTTGCCATGTGAACGGCGGTGTTGGGCCCGGAAAGCTGCCGGACGGCAGAAGCATCCCGAGCCTCGAAAACGCCGCGGCGATTTTCCCGAGATTCAATCCCAGGGCCAAGAAGATCGTGACCCTCGAAGACCAGATTCATTCCTGCGTGCATGGCGGACTGCAGGGAAATTCTCCCGCCTACGGGAGCGAGCAGCTCGTCGATCTCGTCAGCTACGTGACTTCCCTTGCCCAGGGCAAGCCGCTGGACATGGATGGGAAGCCCAACTGAAATTGGGGAACCACCGATTCATTCCCGCGCAGATCGCGTTGCTGGGAAAATCGAGATGATCGCGCGGAGCGCGACGCAGATCGTAGCCGGGCCTACGACATCAAGAAGCGCGACAAAGCGAGCGCTCGATTTTTACGCAACCCTATTGGGACGGGGCTTTGCGGGTGATCTTCTTTGTTGCGCGGCTCGCGAATGGAATAACCATTCGACTTCGCCGCGCGCCTCGAATCTCATCTCGCAAAGTCGCGTCGCGACCGCGTGGGAATGAATCAGTGGTTCATTAGACATGGCGTGAAGGCGGATGCGGGAGAAATAGCCTCTCTCGTCAATTCAGCCTACCGGGGAGAATCCGGCAAACGTGGCTGGACGACGGAAGCCGATCATATCGATGGCCAGAGGACGGACGCCGAGGAAGTATCGAGGCTGATCGATTCCAGCGGTTCGCTTTTTCTGCTCTGCATCGAGGTGGACAGCCTGGTCGGCGTCATCCATCTGGAGCAATGCGGGGAGGATGCCAAGCTCGGCATGCTTGCGGTGAGGCCCGACAGACAGGGAAGCGGGTTCGGCAGGCGGCTTCTCGATGAGGCAGAAGGGGCTGCGGCCAAGGCCTTCGGCGCCAGAAAGATCAAAATGGCAGTCCTGACCTTCAGGACCGAGCTGATCGCCTACTACAAAAGGCGCGGCTATTTGCGCACCGGGCATTTCGAGGATTTTCCCGCGGACCCCAGATTCGGCATTCCCAAAGTCGCTGGACTTCGCTTCGAATGGCTGGAGAAGCAGGGCAGGGGCTAGGATCATGCGGCAAGGTGCGACGACTCGGCGCATCGGTGGCGGACATGCGAGCAGCCGCGCTGATTGAGCGCTCCCGCCCCTGAGCGGCTTCTCGCCTTCGCAATTCCACAGACCGCCATCGCCTAATTGCCGCCTGTGGCCACGTCAACGATGTTGGGCGGATATGGTTTGGAGACCTGTCATTCAGCACGGCACGGATCTGGTTGGACGCGTTCTCATACTTCGAAACCTATCTTAGTGGCCGAAACAGTATTTGCAACATAGTGAAACAAGCGTCCGAAATCAGCAACTGAGTCGAGTTGCCTCCTCATTTTGTTGCCATTAGAGTGAATCAAGGTCGATAATTAAGACTGAATGCATTTGGCTCGAAGGGCCGACGATTTTGTATTGTGTCTCCCGAGTTTCCGAATTCCTTCTTTTTATATCGAATGATTTATGGCTAATACACGATACAAGGATGATGCCGAAAATCACGAAAACATGCGGTTGTTCATCACGCATGCACCGGCGGCCATTGCAATGTTCGACCGTGATATGCGTTACCTTGCCTTCAGCCGACGCTGGATTGAGGATTATGGCCTCGATGGACAGGACATCATTGGCCAGTCACATTATGAGATATTTCCCGAGATTCCTGAATCATGGAAATATGTACACCGCCGGGCCTTGCGTGGAGAAGTAGTTACTGCACGCGAGGACCGCTTTGATCGGCTCAATGGAACCACCCAGTGGCTAAACTGGGAGGTGAGACCTTGGTATAGGAAATCGAACCAAATTGGTGGGGTTGTGATCTTCACAGAGGACATCACTGACCAGAAGGAAGCTGAGCGTACACGGCAGCGCAAGCTCCAAGAGCTGGAAAAGCTGATGGATGCCGTCCCTGCTGCAGTATGGATTGCGAACGATCCTGAATGCAAGGTTGTTACGGGAAATGCCGTCGCGAATCAGATCTTCGAAGCGTTGAAGAACGAGAATGTTTCGCCAACTACGGTTTTAGGGACAAGGCGCATTTTCGCTCCGGATGGACGCGCGCTTCGCGCTGAGGAATTACCGATGCAGCTTGCGGCAGCGACCAACCGGGAGATTAGGGACGTAGAATTAAAAATAGAGTTGCCTTCCGGCCATTCCATCACGATTCTGGGCAATGCGGTGCCGCTGCGGGACGAGAATGGATTTCCCGTCGGGAGTATTGCTGCGTTTCAGGACATATCTGAGCGCAAAAGAGCGGAAACATTGGTGCAGGAGAGCGAAAAACGTTACAGGTCGCTTTTCGACAATATGCTGAATGGTTTTGCCTATTGCCGAATGTTGTTCGAGGACGGTAAGCCAGTCGATTTCGAGTATCTGGACGTGAACAAGGCGTTCGAGAGACAGACTGGACTACACAATGTAGTGGGAAGGAAAGTTACCGAGCTGATACCTGGGATTCGGGAACGGAGTCCGGATTTGTTCGATCGGTATGGCCGAGTTGCCAAGGGTTGCGGCCCCGAACAATTTGAAATTTATGTCGAACCACTGAAGGATTGGTTTTCTATTTCCGTTTACGGTGCAGAACCGGAGCATTTCGTCGCGGTTTTCGACGTAATTACTGAGCGAAAGATGGCCGAGGTGGATCTGCGGATTGCCGCCAAGGCTTTTGAGTCCTTGAATGGAGTCATGGTCACCGATGCTAACAGAACGATTCTGCGCGTAAACAAAGCGTTTACCGAAATTACTGGATATGCTGCTGAGGAACTAATCGGAAAAACCCCGTCCATCCTGAAATCAGGGCGTCAGGACACAACATTCTACGAAGCCATGTGGGATGAGATCCGCACTACCGGGAGCTGGGCGGGTGAAATCTGGGATCGTAGAAAGGACGGCACCGTATTTGACGCCATGCTCAGCATTCGAGCCGTACCGGATCAATTAGGCAGCGTGGTCAATTATGTTTCATCGTTCGTTGACCTATCGCAGTTGAAAAAGGCGCAAGCTGATGCTGAGCGTCTTGAATTTTATGACCAGTTGACGAACCTTCCTAACCGCAGACTATTCCTGGACCGGCTCGAACATGCCTTGTCTACTGGAGCGAGGGTTGGCACACGGTGTGCACTGCTGATCATTGACCTTGATCATTTCAAAATTTTGAATGATACCCATGGCTTCGAAATTGGTGACCGGCTGCTCAAGCTTATAGCGGAGCGGCTTGAGTATTGCATCCGCGAAACGGATACATTGGCGCGATTCGGGGCCGATGAGTTTGCAGTCCTCCTCGAGGATCTAAGCGCGGACCCGTTCGATGCGGCAAAACAAGCCGAGGCATCAGGGATGAAGATCTTGGATACGTTGAGGCAACCATATCATCTGGATGGGTGCGAGGTGGAATCATATGGCAGCGTTGGGATAACCATCTCTAACATTTCCGGATCGCAAGCCGGTGAACTCTTGAAACAGGTGGACTTTGCCATATTCCAAGCTAAGGAAGGCGGCCGCAACCGGCTGAGTTTCTTCGATAAAAAGGTGCAGAAAAGGATTAGCGACAGGGCTGCGCTCGAAGCGGATCTAGGGAAAGCGCTGCTCAAAGATCAACTCCACTTGTATTTCCAGCCTCAAGTGGATGATAGCGGGCGCCTTAATGGGGCTGAAGCGCTTATCAGGTGGGAACATCCGGAGCGCGGTTTCGTGCCTCCCAGCGAGTTCATTCCTTTGGCCGAAGAATCCGATCTGATTCTGGTAATTGGCAACTGGGTCCTCGACCAAGCCTGCACCCAGCTCGCGAACTGGCAGAGAAATAAAGCTTGCAGGGACTTGATCCTTTCTGTGAATGTCAGTTCCAGACAATTGCGCCATCCTGGATTCGTTGCCGATGTCGAGAAGGCCATACGAGATAATGGTGTGGATGCTCGTCGCCTAAAATTGGAGATCACTGAGAGTATGCTGCTCGAAGACAGTGAGAAGACCATTGAAATACTCAATCAGTTGAAAGCAATCGGCCTGCGATTGTCGCTTGATGACTTCGGGACAGGTTACTCCTCGCTGTCCTATCTAAAGCGGCTTCCACTTGATCAGCTAAAAATAGATCAGTCGTTCGTCCGCGATATCGCCGTTGACAGCAGTGACCAAGCCATTATTCGAACGATCATTGCGATGGCACAGAGCCTGGACCTGCACGTGATCGCCGAAGGTGTGGAGACTGAGGTGCAGTTGCAATTCCTCAAGGGGGCAGGTTGCGTCGATTTTCAAGGATATCTATTTGGCAAGCCCTTGCCGATCGAACAATTTGAAGAACTTCTAGAGCGCGCGCCTTCGTGATGGGCAGTTTGTTTTTTGCGTCCTTTTTTCATCAATCGGCTCAGGTGGACGTGAGGCCGCAATAGGTTCTCGTTCCCCCACTGACTTGTACCCGCTCCCGCTCGGGAGCGGGGCGGATGGAAAGCTCCGGCTGAATCCGCTCAGCCCACCCATTTGCGGGCGTTCCTGAACATCCTCATCCACGGGCCGTCGCTTCCCCAGCCTGAAGGATGCCAGGAATGCTGCACCGTCCTGAAAATCCGCTCGGGATGCGGCATCATGATGGTGAACCGCCCGTCCGGAGTGGTGAGCCCCGCGATGCCTTCGGGAGAGCCGTTGGGATTGAAGGGATAGCGCTCGGTCGCGATCCCGTAATTGTCTACATAGCGCAATGCCACATGCTCCTTCGCCCTGCCGGGGCCGAATTCCGCATGGCCTTCGCCGTGGGATACGACGATGGGCATCCTGCTTCCCGCCATGCCGTCAAGGAAGATGGAGGAATTTTTCTCGACTTCCACCATGACGAAGCGGGCCTCGAACTGTTCCGAGCGGTTTCTGACGAAATGGGGCCAGTTGTGGGCCCCCGGGATGATGTCGTGAAGATTGCTCATCATCTGGCAGCCGTTGCAGACGCCGAGCGCGAAAACATCCTCCCGCTGGAAGAAGGCTTCGAATTCCGCCCTCGCTCTTGAATTGAACAAAATGGATTTCGCCCATCCTTCGCCTGCGCCCAGCACGTCTCCGTAGGAAAATCCGCCGCAGGCGGCGAATCCCTGGAATGCGTCCAGGCTCACCCTTCCCGAAATGATGTCGCTCATGTGCACGTCGACAGCCAGAAATCCGGCCCTGTCGAATGCGGCAGCCATTTCGATCTGGCCGTTGACGCCCTGCTCGCGCAGAATCGCGACCCTGGGTTTCGCGAGATGGACGAAGGGGGCGGAGATGTCCTCCAGAAGATCGAAAGCGAGCCTCGCATGAAGCCCCGGGTCCTGCGCATCCAGTATCCTGTCGTATTCCTGCTTCGCGCAATCGGGATTGTCGCGAAGCTTCTGCATGTGATAGGTCGTCTCCGACCATGCCCTGTTGAGATCGATCCTGCTCTCGTCGAGAAGCAGGGCGTCGCCGTTACTGACGACGAATCTGTCTGCGGCATTGGGCGAGCCGATCACATGCACCATTTTTGCAAGGCCGGCTTCGGCGAAAGTCTCAAGGACTGCGGCCAGATCGTCGTCCCTGACTTGCAAGACGGCCCCCAGCTCCTCGTTGAACAGGGCCTCGAAAATGCAGCTGCTTTTGTCCTCGCAATGCAATTCGATTGCTCCGACCATTTTCGTTTCGAAACAGACCTGCTCCAGGTCGACGCTGATTCCGAGGCGACCCGCGAAGCTCATTTCGCAAAGGGTGGCCAACAGGCCGCCGTCGGATCTGTCGTGGTAGGCGAGAATTCTTCCTTCGCGGTTCAATTTCTGGATCGCTGCGAAAAAGGCTTTCAATCTCAGGGCGTCGTCCAGATCCGGGCAAAGATTGCCGGTGCTGTTGTAGACCTGGGCGAGGATGGAGCCGCCGAGTCGGCCTTTCCCCGCCCCCAGATCGACCAGGATAAGCGAGGTTTTTCCGCAGTCGGACCGCAATTGCGGCGTCAGGGTGAGTCCGGCGTCCCGAACCTGCGCGAAGGCCGAAACGATGAGGGAGAGCGGGGCTGCGACCGACTTCCTGTTGTGGGACGCATCGGTCCAGGCCATCTTCATCGACATCGAATCCTTGCCCACCGGAATGCTGATTCCAAGATGCGGGCAGAGCTCCATGGCGACCGCCTGAACGGTGTCATAGAGCGCGGCGTCTTCTCCAGGATGCCCGCTTGCCGCCATCCAGTTGGCCGAAAGCTTGATCATGCCGATATCGTCTATGCATGCCGCTGCGATGTTCGTAATGGCTTCCCCGATCGCCATGCGGCCGGAAGCTGCGGGATGAATCAGCGCAATCGGGGTGCGCTCGCCGATGGCGAAAGCTTCCCCCCTGACGGATTCGAAATCGGACAGCGTCACGGCGACATCGGCTACGGGAACCTGCCAGGGCCCAGTCATCTGGTCTCTCGCGGTCAGCCCTCCCACGGTTCGGTCGCCGATGGTGATCAAAAAGGTCTTGTCGGCAACTGCAGGAGCCCGCAGCACGCGGTAGACCGCTTCCTTCAGTTCCAGCAAGTCGGGCTTGAAGGCGGGCAGGTCTTTGGCGATGCGGGTGACGTCCCGGGTCATCCTGGGCGGTTTGCCCAGCAGGACGGAGAGCGGCATGTCGACCGGGCGGCTGTCGAATACGGGGTCCAGGATTTCCAGTTGCTCGTTGAGGGTAGCCGTGCCGATCTTCGAGAAGGGGCAGCGTTCCCGCTCGCAGAGGGCTGCAAACAGATCCAGGTCTTCCGGCTTTATCGCCAGCACATAGCGCTCCTGGGCTTCGTTGCACCAGATCTGCATCGGACTCATGCCGGGTTCTTCGCTCATGATGTCGCGCAAATCGATCCTGCCGCCCCGGCCTGACCCGTGAACGAGCTCCGGAACCGCGTTGGAGAGTCCTCCGGCGCCCACGTCATGAATGGAAAGGATGGGGTTTTGTTCTCCCATCTGCCAGCAGCGGTCTATGACTTCCTGCGCCCTGCGCTGCATTTCCGCGTTGCCGCGCTGCACCGAGTCGAAATCCAGATGCTCGGCATTGCTTCCGGTATTCATGCTCGATGCTGCGCCTCCCCCGAGCCCGATCAGCATGCCGGGCCCGCCGATCTGGATCAGGACGGCTTCCGCGGGGATTTCCCGCTTGAACGACTGGCTGTCCAGAATGCTGCCGATCCCCCCCGCCAGCATGATCGGCTTGTGGTAGCCGCGCATCTCGCCGCCCACTTCTTGCTCGTAGGTGCGGAAATAGCCGCAAAGATTGGGGCGCCCGAATTCGTTGTTGAACGCGGCTCCCCCTATCGGCCCTTCCAGCATGATCTGCACGGGCGAGGCGATATGCCCAGGCCTGCCGTAGTTCGAGCCTTCCCAGGGCTGGACGAATCCCGGGATGTTGAGATTGGATACCGAAAACCCGGTCAGCCCGGCCTTCGGTTTCGATCCGCATCCGGTGGCGCCCTCGTCCCGGATCTCGCCGCCTGCTCCCGTTGCCGCACCCGCATAGGGGGAAATGGCAGTGGGATGATTGTGCGTTTCAACCTTCATCAGGATATGGGTCAGCTGATTTTCATGCCGGTAGGCGCCATCCTTTCCCGGGAAGAAGCGGGAGGTCGTGCCGCCTTCCATGATGGCTGAATTGTCGCTGTAGGCGAGTACCGTGCCCTGCGGGTTCATGGCGTGGGTGTGGCGTATCATCGAAAACAACGTGCGCGGCTGCGTCTGCCCGTCGATTATCCAGTCCGCATTGAATATCTTGTGGCGGCAATGCTCCGAATTTGCCTGGGCGAACATCATGAGTTCCACGTCAGTGGGATTGCGCCCCAGCATATTGAAACTTTCGACGAGGTAGCTGGTTTCGTCGGGAGAGAGGGCAAGGCCCATTTGCCTGTTGGCAGCTTCGAGCGCTTCGATTCCGCCCGAGAGAACGTCGATCGTAGACAGGGGAGCGGGATCGAATTTCCTGAACAGCGCTTTTGCGTCCGCAAGGGAGGGAACGACGCACTCCGTCATCCTGTCATGGATCAGGGGGAGCAGTCTTTCTCTTTGCGATAGAGCCGCGTCGATCCGATAGAGGATGCCGCGCTCTATCCTTTCGATGAAGTCGAGGCCGCAATGCCTGGCAATATCGGTGGCTTTCGATGACCAGGGAGAGATGGTGCCGATGCGGGGCAGGACGAGCAATGCGTTTCCGTCTTCTGCGCAATGCTCGCCTGCGGGGCCGTATTCCAGGAGCCTTTCCAGGATTTGCGATTCGCGCTGCTCCAGCTTCCTCGAAGAGGAGACGAAGTGCCAGAATTCGGCATGGATGGCCGAAACTTCCGGCATGAAGGAGCGGACCGATTCAAGAAGCTTGTTCAGGCGGAAACCGGAAAGTGCGCTGCGTCCGCGCAGCATGATGAATTCAGACATGGATGACCCGGATCATGAGTGTTTCTGGCTGTACAATTGCATGTATTATATCCCAAATGAATGCGCTGTTTTGACCATGAGAGATCTTTCGGGAATTTTCGAGCCAGTCTGTTCGAGGCGTGAAATCGATGCCATCGAAAAGCTTCTCGATGCGCCGCTCATGGAAAGGGCCGGGTTTGCCGCGGCGCAATTCGTGCGGGACAGGCTTGCCGCGGGGAAGGTGCTGGTCCTTGCCGGGCCAGGAAACAACGGCGGGGATGCCTTTGTCGCCGCCCGCCATCTGAAATCCTGGTGGATCGACGTCACCCTGGTCTTTGCCGGAAATCCGCAAAAGCTCCCCGTCGAGGCTGCCCGGGCTTATCGGGCCTGGCTGGATTGCGGCGGGATCTGCCATTCGGCAATTCCCCGGCAGGGCAAATGGGATCTGGCTGTCGACGGGCTGTTCGGCACCGGCTTGACGCGCCCGCTTGCGGATGGCTGGAAAATCATGGTCGAGGCTGTCAATGCGCTCGGCATTCCCATCCTTTCCCTGGACATGCCGAGCGGGGTGGGTTCGGACACCGGGGCGGTTCTGGGGGCTGCGGTGAAGGCGACGCATACCCTGGCATTCATTGCATTGAAGCCCGGTCTCCTGACGTGCGACGGACTCGATCATTGCGGGAGCGTCCATCTCGACAGGCTCGGGCTCGATGTGCCTGCTTTGAGGCAAGCGCAGGGTTGGGTGTCGAATTCCAAAATCGTGGCTGCCTGCTTCAAGAAAAGGCTCCGAAACAGCCACAAGGGCACTTTCGGCAGCACTGCAATCATCGGCGGCGCGACGGGTATGCTGGGGGCTGCCCTGCTTGCTGCGAGAGCTGCACTGAAACTGGGTTCCGGAAAGGTTTTTCTGTGCGCGCTCGAGCATTCTGGAGTCGATCCCGTTCAGCCCGAGATCATGGTGCGGGATGCCATTGCACCGACGGAAGCGTCGACGCTCGTGATCGGGCCGGGGCTGGGAAAGTCGGAATCGGCCGTGCGTCTCGTCGGGCGCGCGCTTCTTTCCGAAAGCGCGCTGGTGATCGACGCGGATGCGCTCAACCTGGTCGCGGAAGATCCGAAATTGCAGCAGGCTCTGACTGACAGGAGAAGCGTTGCCGTTTTGACGCCGCACCCGGCGGAAGCTGCGCGACTGGCGGGATGTTCGGCACAGGAAATCCAGAAGGACAGGATCGCCGCCGCGACGAGTCTGGTTCGAAAATTCGGCTGTCCCGTCGTTTTGAAGGGGGCCGGCAGCATTTGCGCATTTCCGGGAGGGAAATGGGTGATCAACGCTTCCGGCAATCCAGGCCTTGCCCAGGCTGGAATGGGAGACGTGCTGTCCGGGATGATCGGCGCATTCCTGTCGCAGGGATTGTCTCCGGACAGTGCGTTGCTGTGTGCCGTATACCTGCACGGCGCTGCCGCAGACAATCTTTCCCTGGCAGGAGTGGGTCCCATGGGGATGACCGCATCCGAACTCATCGATGCTTCCAGGGCGACCCTGAACAAGATTGTGGAAATGGCTTGAAATGATTTGTCGCGCCCGGCAATGAAAGTATAATTGACGCCAATTCACGATTGGTGCACGGACACAAATGAGAATAGTTGCCCTGATAACGCTGTTTTTGGTTCTTTCCGGTTGCGCCACTCCGTACAACCGCACGGATCCTCTGGAACCCCTGAACCGCAAGATATACAAGTTCAACGATACGGTCGACAAGGCTGTGCTGAAGCCTGTTGCCAAGGGCTATGATGCGGTAGTGCCGCAGGGCATCAGGATCATGATCGGCAATTTCTTCTCCAACCTCAATGACGTGGTGGTCACCATCAACGACTTGCTGCAGCTGAAGGGGAGGCAGGCATTTTCGGATGCGGGGCGGGTTTTTATCAATTCGACGATCGGTTTTGCCGGCCTTGTCGATGTCGCAGGGCCTTCCGGGTATCCCAAGCACAATGAGGATTTCGGCCAGACACTGGGCTATTGGGGAGTCAAGCCCGGTCCTTATCTGGTCCTGCCTTTCCTGGGCCCAAGCGATTTCAGGGATGGCGTGGGCACCGTCGTCGACTGGCAGTATTATCCGCTCTACAGGACGACAGACGTGGCGAGAAGGAACAGCCTGATTGCCCTCCAGGGGGTGGATACAAGGGCCGATCTGCTGCAATCCGAAAACATCCTGATGCAGGCCGCGCTGGATCCCTACACATTCATCAGGGACGCCTACCTGCAGCACCGCAACAGCGAAGTCTACGACGGCAATCCGCCGATGGAAGACGAGGAGGACGATTCCTCGTCCGGCAAATAAAGCCGGGTCAGAGCCTTTCCGTGGCGTAATCCGCAAGCCTGGAGCGCTCGCCGCGCTGCAGCGTGACGTGGCCTCCGTGCGCCCAGCCCTTGAACCGGTCAACCACATAGGTCAGGCCTGAACTGCCTTCCGTCAGGTAGGGCGTGTCGATCTGGGAAATGTTGCCCAGGCAGACGACTTTCGTACCAGGCCCTGCCCGGGTGATCAGTGTTTTCATCTGTTTCGGCGTAAGATTCTGCACCTCGTCGATGATCAGGAATTTGCTGAGGAAAGTCCTTCCCCTCATGAAATTGAGCGACTTCACCTTGATCCTGGAGCGGATGAGGTCATGGGTGGCGATTCGCCCCCAGTCCCCGCCTTCCTCGTCGGTCTTGTTGAGCACGTCCAGATTGTCTTCCAGCGCGCCCATCCAGGGACTCATTTTTTCTTCCTCCGTGCCGGGCAGAAAGCCGATGTCTTCCCCCACGGGAATCGTGACGCGCGTCATGATGATTTCGGAATAGATCTTGAGTTCGATCGTCTGCATCAGGGCCGAGGCGAGGGTCAGGAGTGTTTTTCCGGTTCCCGCCTGTCCCAGCAGGGTGACGAAGTCGATATCCGGATCCATCAGCAGGTTCAGGGCGAAATTCTGTTCCTTGTTGCGCGCGGATATTCCCCACACGTTGTTTTTCTGATGGGTGTAGTCCTTGACCGTCTCGAGAATCGCCGACTGCCCCTCCTGCTCCCTGACCCTGGCATAGAAGGGCTGTGACGATTCCTGGTACACGAATTCGTTGGCGTAAAGGCTGGCGCACAACGGTCCCTTGATGCGATAGAGCGTGCGCCCGGCATCCTTCCAGGATTCGATTTCGCCGCCGTGAACCTCCCAGAAATCCTGGGGCAGCTCGCGCAAGCCGGTGTAGAGCAGGTCGGTGTCTTCCAGGACCTTGTCGTTGAAATAATCCTCGGCTTCGACGCCGATCGCGCGCGCCTTGATCCTCATGTTGATGTCCTTGCTCACGAGGATGACCGAACGGGACTTGAATTTCTTCTTCAGGTGAAGGGCGACGCCCAGAATCTGGTTGTCCGCCTTCAGTCCCGGGAGGGAGGCGGGGAGGGATTCCTCGATGGCGGCGGTTTGCAGGAACAGCCTTCCTGTCGCGGTCTTTGCGCCATGCGCTTCGAGGCCGACTCCCTCGTCGATGTCCGTCATGACCCGGCTCACGATTTCGTCCAGGAAGCGGCTTGCCTGGCGGGCGTTGCGCGCGACTTCGGACATGCCCTTCTTGTTGTTGTCGAGTTCCTCAAGCGTGGCCATGGGCAGGTAGATGTCATGTTCTTCGAAGCGGAACAGGCTGGTCGGGTCATGCATCAGCACATTGGTGTCGAGCACGAACAGCTTGGTTTGGGTCTTGGTCATGGTTCAGGCGATGGATTTGAGATGGTTGAGAACGTCTTCGGCATGGCCTTCGGCCTTGACGCCGCGCCATTCCTTGAGGATTCTTCTTTCGGAGTCGAGCAGGAAAGTGCTGCGCTCGATTCCGCGCACGGCCTTGCCGTACATCATTTTCTGCTTGAGCACCCCGAACAGGTTGCAGGCGAGTTCTTCGGCGTCGCTCAGCAGGTCGAAAGGAAGGTTGTATTTCGACTTGAAATTTTCGTGGGACTTGATGCTGTCGCGGGAGATGCCCCGCACTTGGCAGCCGAGCCGCGCGAAGTCTTCGTGGACATCACGGAATTGCTGGCTTTCCGTGGTGCAGCCAGGCGTGTTGTCCTTGGGATAGAAGTAAAGGAGGATAAATTTTGCGCTGCAGGCGGAAAGTTGGAAATCCTTTCCGCCGGTGGCGGGCAATACGAAATCAGGGACGGTTTGCATGATGCCGGAATGGATTCCTGTGAAAGTTGTTCAGGCAACCATAACTTAACTGCGTTAGGCTTGTCAAAGCAGTTTTGGTTGTCGTCTTTGAGGCGGGCGATGCGAGTAAAATTCAAACCCTGCATGGACAAAGTTTTGTTATAATCCACGTAATTTGCGTACCCTGGCCTGCCGGTTATGATTGATCGGGATCTGGATTCGTTGGGGTGACGGGCGCTCTGAAAGAGGATGGTCTACGGATGGTGGCACTGAATGAAATTACCAAGGATATCAATCTGGTCAAGGGAGAGCATGCGGTATTGCTGATTCATGGGTTGTCGGGAACGCCACTGGAGATGCAATATGTGGCGAGAAAGCTCCACAAGGCTGGCTACACCGTCAGGGCGCCCCATTTTTCCGGTTACGGTTACGGCGAACGCCCTGCCGCCAAAAAATGGCAGGAATGGCACAAGGAAGTCGTCGCGCATTTCGATGACATGAAGCGGCAGTACAAGACGGTGTCGGTCTGCGGTCTTTGCATTGGCGCTGTCCTGGCCCTGAATCTCGCGGCAGAGAAGAAGGACGAAGTCGCCGGGCTTTCTCTTCTTGCCACCACGCTCTATTTCGACGGCTGGAGCATCCCCTGGTACCGTTTTCTTTTGCCCCTCGGCTACTACACCCCTTTCCGGTATTTCTACGCCTATCGCGAGCGGGAGCCCTACGGGCTCAAGAACGAGCAGCTGCGCGCCTGGATCGCCCGTGAAATGACCGAGAAATCGACTTCGGCCGCGGGCTCTGCAAGGATCCCGATGAGCGGGATTTTCGAAACCGACAAGCTTATCGGCGAAGTGAAGCGGAACATTCCGAAAGCCACGGCTCCCGCCCTCATCATCCATTCCATCGAGGACGACACCGCTACCGTCAGGAGCGCCGACTTCGTGGAAAAACATATCGGCAGCAGGAAAGTGCGCAAGATCTTCCTCGACGACTGCTATCATATGGTGACGATGGACAACCAGAAGGACCTCGTCGCCGAAGAAACCATCCGCTTCTTCAACGAAGTGATCGCGGGTGAAGTCCAATCCTCCCCAAGTGTCGAATTCGACACGGTACGCGTAGCCTGAAACAAAGCATATGACAACCTTACAAACGATACAAAAGCTCATGGCGGAAAATTTCGAGATGAGCGAAGCCGATCTTCAGCCAGAAAGTTCGCTTGAAACCCTGGGGCTCGATTCCCTTTCCGTCATCGAATTCATGTTCGTCCTGGAGGACGAATTCAAAATCAAATTGTCCGACGAGCGCGTCGAAATCAAGACGGTTCAGGACATCGTGACCCTTGTGGACAGGCTCGTGGCCGATCAGCACGCTGCGGAGCCCAAGCATTGAGAAGAGTGGTCATTAGCGGCCTCGGCGTGGTTTCGTCGGTGGGCAGCAACAAGGCCGATTTTTTTGACAATCTGATGATCGGGAAATCGGGGGTGAGAACCCTTTCCGCAGACTTTTCCGACAAGCTTTCCATCCGGGTGGCCGCCGAGGTCGATTTCGACCCTTCCAGCCATTTCTCCCGGATGAAGCTCGGCTCCCTGGACAGATTCAGCCAGTTCGCCCTCGTGGCCGCAAAGGAAGCCTTCAGCGATTCAGGGCTGGCATTGCCCGAAGCGGACAAGCCTCGCGCAGGGATCTATTTCGGCACCGGAATAGGCGGGGTCGGGACGATAGAAGAGGGCTACGTCGAGATCTATACCAGGGAAGTGCCGAGAATCAAGCCGCTCACCGTGCTGATGGCGATGAACAATGCCGCGGCATCCCAGATATCCATGGAATACGGATTGCAGGGGCCGAACGTGACCTATTCGACTGCCTGTTCTTCTTCGTCGATCGCCATCGGAGAGGCTTACCGGTTGATCAGGCACGGCTATGCCGATGTCATGGCGGCGGGAGGGAGCGAAGCCCTGCTGACTTACGGCACGATCAATGCCTGGATTTCACTCAGGACGCTTGCCTTGCCCGACGAGAGGGACGTTTCGGCTTCCTGCAAACCTTTTTCGAAAAACAGGACCGGACTCGTTCTTGGCGAAGGGTCGGCCGTCCTCATTCTCGAAGAAGCCGGCCGGGCCGTGGCTCGGGGGGCGCCGATTTACGGAGAGCTGATCGGCTACGGCTCGGCGAGCGATGCCTGCCATATCACCAAACCCTCCCGGGAGGGACAGGTCCGCTCCATGCGGCTCGCCATCGAAGAGGCCGGAATCGAGCCCCGGGAAATCGATCATATCAATGCCCACGGCACTGCGACGGCCATCGGGGATGCGGTCGAGACGGCTGCGATCAAGGAGGTTTTCGGACAGCATGCCCACCGCATTCCGGTGACATCGACCAAATCCATGCATGGCCACATGATGGGGGCGACAGGCGCTGTCGAATTTGCAGCGGCGCTCCTTGCCATGAAGCACAAGAGCATCCCGCCCACGGCCCATCTGGATGAGCCGGATCCTGAATGCGATCTCGATTACGTGCCCAATGTCGGCAGGACAGGGGTCGACATCAGGACGGTCATGTCGAATTCCTTCGCATTCGGCGGCAGCAATGCCGTCCTGATCGCACGGGAATTCAAGGCTTAAGGAACCCCTGAACAAGTCCCGCGTGGCCGCGACGGTCGGTTTTGCGGGATGAAACTCGCGAAGCAAGGCGCAGCGAATGGTCATTCCCTTCGCAAGCCGAACGACAAGGAGGATCGCCCGCAAAACCCCGTCCCTCAAGGGTTGCGTGAAAATCGAGCGCTCGCTTTGTCGCGTTCCTTGGCATTGTAGACCTGGCTACAACCTGCGTCGCGCTTCGCGCGATCATCTCGATTTCCCAGCAACACGGCTCATGTCCGGCTTGTTCAGGGGTTTCTTAGCCCAGGAATTCATTTCCCTGCAGCGCAAGCATTCCGGCCCTTCCCGGAATTTCCCCGTATGCCACTTCATGCCTCGGCAGTGATTCGTCCGCCAGCGATTCGAAATACTGCTGCATCGAAACGAGTTCGTACCCCATGCTTTTCCAACCGAGAAGCAGGGTTTCGAACGTCCCGATTAGCTTCATCCCTTCCAGCTCGGCGTGCAGGGTGTAGACATGGCCAGTTTTGCGGGGATTTTCGCTCAGCTTGAGCAGATGGGATGCAGCGTCGTCATCCAGTCCCATTACTTCGTCCAGGGTGGGAAGGGTGGTCGGCAGCTGAGGACAGGCGATGATTTCGGCATCCTGTACGGGAATGAAAGGACAAATTCCCCGGGTGTCGGAGGCATAGCGAAAGCCCAGCTTCTGGGTAAGGCGGAAGGCATGGGGGTTCATCTGCCAGCCTGCGGCGCCGTGGATGTGCGCGGGTTCGTCGAAAATGGCCTCGAATCTCTTGCAGGCTGCCAGCATTTCCCTTGCCGTCCAGGCGGCGCCCTGGTTGAAAACGTTATTCTGCCATTTGACATGGTCCCAGGTATGGATGCCGACTTCGAATCCTTCGCTTTCCACTTGCCGCATGAGTTCGCCGCAGCGCCTGCCGATGTCGGGTCCGGGAAGCAGGGTGCCGTAAAGCAGGGTCTTGAGGCCGTAATGCTCCAGCACCGAAGTTCGGGACACCTTCTTCATGAACCCGGGCTTGAATACCCGTTTCATGGCCCATCCGGTATGATCCTTCCCCAGGCTGAACAGGAAGGTGGCCTGCGCATCCATTTTCTGCAGCAGGGAGACGAGGGGCAGAATGCCTTCGCGGGTCCCCCTGAAAGTGTCGACATCGATTTTAAGGGCGAGCTTCATGCGTCGACGAGTTTTCGCGCCTCGTTGACATGGCCCCGGTAGGCTTCGTAGATGTTGACGAGCGCATCCTGCATCGTCACGCTCGGTTGCCAGCCCAGATCGCGGCAGGTATTGTCGATTTTCGGGACGCGGTTCTGCACGTCCTGATAGCCCTTGCCGTAATATTCGGCCGAAGTCGTCTCGATCACCTGAACTTTCTTCGCGGTGGGCTCGTATTCGGGATAAGTATAGGCGAGATCCAGCATCATTTTCGCCAGTTCCTTGACCGAATAATTGTTTTTGGGATTGCCGATGTTGTAGATCTGGCCGGAGGCGATGCCATCCTTGTTGTCGATGATTTTCATCAGGGCGTCAATGCCGTCGTCGATGTAGGTGAATGCGCGTTTCTGCGTGCCTCCGTCGACCAGCTTGATGTTTTCTCCGCGAACGATATGGCCGAGAAACTGGGTGATGACGCGGGAGCTGCCTTCCTTTTGCGTGTAGATGCTGTCGAGTCCCTCGCCTATCCAGTTGAAAGGCCTGAAAAGGGTGAAATCGAGGCCGTCCTGCATGGCATAGGCCCAGATCACGCGATCCATGAGCTGCTTGCTGCAGGAATAGATCCATCTCGGCTTGTTGATGGGCCCCAGGACCAGTTCGGAATGGTCGGGGTCGAACTCGCCGTCCCTGCACATGCCGTAGACTTCCGAAGTCGAAGGAAAGACCACGCGTTTCTTGTATTTGACGCAGGCCCGGACAATGGGCAGATTCGCTTCGAAATCGAGTTCGAAAACCTTGAGGGGCTCCTTGACATAGGTTGCAGGGGTTGCGATGGCGACAAGCGGCAGAACGGTGTCGCATTTCTTGACATGGTATTCGATCCATTCGCGGTTGATGGTGATGTCGCCTTCGAAAAAATGGAAGCGCGGATGATCGAGCAGGTCGGCAATGCGGTCGGTCTGCATGTCCATGCCGTACACTTCCCAGTCAGTGGTTTCGATGATGCGTTTGGAAAGGTGGTGACCGATGAATCCGTTCACGCCGAGTATCAGGATTTTTTTCATGATTATCCTTGGAGGGTTAAATTAGGGAAATGGAGGCGGTTCCGAGTTTTTTCGTCAGCATGCCCGCATCCGCTGTTTCACCGTCGATTTCGAAAGACACCAGCCTCAGTACGCCGCCACCGCCGCAGTCGGCATAGCAGCGTCCGTTCTCGCAATAGAGGAAGGGGCGGTCAGAACGAGGGGGGCGGCTT
The DNA here is from genome assembly GCA_021835845.1 of Pseudomonadota bacterium. Lineage (GTDB taxonomy): Bacteria > Pseudomonadota > Gammaproteobacteria > Burkholderiales > JABEVD01 > JABEVD01. Next base: position 37,191 of record JAKBJU010000008.1, read on the forward strand.
TCGACGAGTGTTCTGAAGAGGCTCAGCTTCATGCCTCCGATGGGGGAAAACGCGCCGGGATAGGGCGGCGCGACCGCCCGCACCAGATTGTGGATGGATTGTGCAGATTCAAGCCAGTTTATTTTTCCATCCTGGGCGCTGCGCCCGCCGAAATAGCCGCCCAGACTGAGATCCTGCTTATGAAAGGCCGCATTGCCGGATACGAGTTTCGGCAAAGCCCGGTGCAGGGTGATTTCCGCTGCGCAGGTCACCTTCTTGAAAACCTCGGCTGCAGTGTCGTTTGGCAGAATGGGAATCGCGCTCTGATCGACGATGTCTCCGTTGTCGGGTTTCTCGGTCATCCTGTGCAACGTCGCGCCTGTTTCCGTTTCGCCCTTGATGATTGCCCAGTTGACCGGCACTCTGCCCCGGTATTTGGGAAGAAGCGAGCCGTGCATGTTGTAGGCGCCGTGCTTGGGAAGGGCGAGCAGTTCCGCCTTCAGCATCAGCCGGTAATAGAACGAGAATATGAAATCGGGGTGCAAGGCGGCGACAGCGTCGATCACCTCCGGCGTGTTGGGGTCGACTGGTTTGATGACGGGGATGTCGTGCAGCGCGGCGAGCTCCGCCAGGCTTTCGAACCAGATCGACTCATCGGGATTGTCTTCGTGCGTGACAACGAGGGCTACGTCGACATTTTGGGCGAGCAGCACCTGAAGGCAGCGCACCCCCACGTCGTGATAGCCGAAGACGACTGCGCGCATTACGCTTTTCCTTCCAGGATCGCCTCGATCAGGTATCTCGGCCTGTGCCGCACTTCCTGATAGATCCTGCCGACATATTCGCCCAGGATGCCGATTCCGAACAGGATGATGCCGATGAAGAAGAAAACGATGCCGAAGAGGGTGAACACGCCTTGCACTTCAGGACCCACGATAAGGCGCCGGACGGCAAGGTAGATGACGAACAGCGTCGAAAGCAGGGATATCAGGATGCCGGAAAGGGAAAACACCTGGAGCGGGACGACCGAAAATCCCGTCATGAGATCGAAATTGAGCCGGATCAGGCTGTAGAGCGAATATTTCGATTCTCCTGCGGTCCGCTCCTCGTGCTCGACCTCGATCTCGGTCGGGTTGCTCGCGAAGGTATAGGCGAGCGCAGGAATGAAGGTGTTGATTTCGCGTGCGGAATTGATCGCATCGATGATGCTGCGGCTGTAGGCGCGCAGCATGCATCCCTGATCGGTCATCCTGATTTTGGTGATGCGCTCCCGCAGGCGGTTCATCATGCGCGATGCAATGCTGCGCCACAGATCGTCCTGGCGATTCTTCCTGATCGAACCGACATAGTCGTAGCCTTCGTCCATCTTCTCCAGAAGCGTGCCTATTTCCTCGGGGGGGTTCTGCAGATCCGCATCCAGGGTGACGATATATTTTCCCCGCACCTGCTCGAATCCGGCCATGATGGCCATATGCTGCCCGAAATTGCCCTTGAGCAGGACGACGCGGGTCACATCCCGGCGCGCTTCAAACTGGTCCTTCAGGAGCATTGCCGAGCGATCCCGGCTGCCATCGTTGATGAAGATGATTTCATAGGGTCTGCCCAGCGCATCGAGGGCGGGGTAGAGCCTGTCGAACAGGGACTGGAGCCCCTGTTCCTCGTTGTAGACGGGGATGATGACGGAGACTTCGATCATGTTCTGATGATCCCGGCAGTTGCGTGGCATACCCTTTCGACGTCATCGAGAGACATCATGGGAAACAGGGGCAGGGTCACGGTTTCGCGTCCGATGCGCTCGGCATTGGGAAAGTCGCCCTCCTTGTATCCCAGTTTGAGGTAAAGGCTGAAGAGGTGCAGGGCGGGATAATGGATGCCGACGCCGATGGCTTGTTCGTGCATTTTTCCGATGAATGCTTTTCTGTCAAGATTCATGCCTTCGAAAGGAATCAACGGGGCGAACATGTGCCAGCTGTGGCCTTCCCCTTTCGCGGGCAGCAGGCAGCCATCGATAGCCCAGCAATCGAAATAATGCTCGGCGAGAAGCCTGCGCTTTTCATTGAATGCATCCAGATGCGCGAGTTGCCCGACGCCGACTCTGGCGGCGACATCGGAAAGGTTGTATTTTCCTCCGGGAACCACGACATCCTGGTTCCCTTCACCGTCTTTCACGATGCCGTGAAAGCGCAGTTGATCCAGTTTCCTTGCCTCTTCCGGATCGGCAAGACTCAGCGCGCCGCCTTCTATGGTGGTCATGTTCTTGTTGGGATGGAAGCTGAACGACACGATGTCGCCGAAACTGCCGATTTTTCGGCCTTGCCAGGATGTTCCGATTGCATGCGCGGCATCCTCGATCACTCTGAGCTCATGCCTTCTGGCAATATCGTAGAGCCTGTCGCAGTCGACGGCGAGGCCCGCGAAATGCACCGGCATGATGGCGCGGGTTCTGGAAGTGATGGCGCGCTCGACCTGATCGAGGTCGATGTTGCGCGTAGCGATGTCGACATCGACGAAAACCGGCTTCGCGCCGACCCGCATGATCACATTGGGGGTGGCGGTGAAGCTCATGGCCGGCGTGATGACTTCGTCTCCGGGGCCGATTCCGCAAACCTCGAGCGCAACTTCGAGTGCGCCGGTTGCGGAAGTGAAGCTTTTCACGATGCGCCCGCCCAGATATTCGGAAAGTTTCGATTCGAATTCGGCGACGTTGGGCCCGCTTGCGAGCCATCCCGAGCGCAACACCTCCGCAACGCCCTGTATCGTCGCGTCGTCCAGGAAAGGTTTTGTGAATGGCAAATATTCCATTTTATCAATTAATTATAAAACAATCATGTCAATCAACATTAGCTTCGCGAAACGATATAAACGCCGATGATGATGATCCCTATGCCTAAAAGCCGCGATATCGAAAGATTTTCGCCGAAAAGGTACCAGGCGGCGAATGCATTGACCACATAGCCGATGGAGAGCATCGGGTAGGCGATGCTGACTTCGACCCTGGATAATGCCATGATCCACACGATCACGGATATGCCATAGCAGGCGAGCCCCCCGATGATCGGGGGCTGGGTGGCGATCTGCCAGCCTATGGGCAGGATGTTGCCCCTGCTGAAAGCGAAAGTGCCCACGGCATTGGTTCCTGCCTTGAGCAGCAATTGCGCTGCCGCATTGAGCAGCACGCCGGTGAGTATCAATAGAAAACTGGTCGGATTCATGGGGTTTTCACTACGACGCGCCTCGTGTCCTGTGCGATGAGCTGCATGGGCAGCTGATTTTCAAGCTGAGCGTACAGTTGAGGCGTCATGATTGCAAGCGCATAGGGCTGTTTTTTCCAGATGGTTTCGAAGGATTTGATGTCCGGAATCCATTTTTGCGGCTCCTGCTCGATGCCGAAAGCCATTTCATCCTGGTAGGCGACCAGGGTGACGGTGCGCTTGATGTAGAAGGGGAGGGTCTGCTCGTACATGGCGACGCTGTAAAAAGGCGCGCCGTCTTTCAGATAGGGCTTGATTTTCTGGGCGAGATAATAGGCCGAATTCGAAGGGGCGAGGCTGTTGTGCCCGGCCAGGATCAACTGGCTGCAAATCAGCATCGACAGGGACATGGCGATGATCGCATTTCTTTTTGCGTTGCGGCGGCTCTGATATGCCGCATAAATCGCGCCGATCAGGGCAGTCGCAGAAGCCCCCTCAAGCCAGGGAACATAATTGCGGTAGAGCGCAACCGGTACGATGGGATCGGCAAGGCGGACGGCTTCCGGAGAAAGGAAAAGTCCTGCTGCGCCAATCACCGCGATGGGCATGAAATGCCAGAGCAGCCTGCGCCCGTCCATTTCGGAAAGCCGGTTGCCAATGAGCAGCGCCAGAGCCGGAAAAATCGGCAGGATGTAGGAAGGAAGCTTCGAATCGGATATGGAAAAAAAGAAATAAATGAAGGCAATCCAGACGAACAGGAAGCGCCCTGGCTGGAATTCCCGGCCATTGCCCGTTGCCTTCATCGATCCGAAAAAGGATGGGAAAAGTGCGCCGATCCAGGGCAGCATGCCCGCCAGGAGAATCGGGACGAAGTAATACCAGGGGTGGTAGCGCCCGTGTTCCTTGGTCAGGAAGCGCTCGAAATGCTCATGGATGAAGAAGAAATGGAAAAATTCCGGGTTCGCCTTGCAGACTGCGATGAACCAGGGTGCGCTGATCAACAGCATCAGAAGGATGCCTGTAGGCAGATTGATCCGCTTCCAGATTTCCCAATCGCGCTGCCATAGCGTGTAGAGCACGAGCACCGCCCCCGGCAGGACAATGCCGATCAATCCCTTGCTCAGGATGGAGAATCCCATTGCAGCCCAGGCGACGTGCATCCAGAATTTTCTCTGCAGGGGGGCGGCCTGGGCGAGCAGGAAGCCGGACAGGCTGAGGCTCATGAAGAATGTGACCCCCATGTCTAGCGTATTGATGTGGCCTATCACGGCATAAAGCGCGCTGCTCGCCAGGACGAGCGCGGAATAGAATCCGGCTTCGACCCCGAACAGGCGCCTGCCGGTGAGATAGGTCAGCAATATGCCGAGAAAGCCGGTCAGGCCGCTCCACAGCCTTGCCGTCCATTGATGTTCGCCGAAGAGCTCGTATGCTGCCGCAGTCATCCAGTACTGCAATGCGGGCTTCTCGAAGTATTTGAGGCCATTGAGGCGCGGCGTCACCCAATCGCCTGTGGCCACCATTTCTCTCGATATCTCCGCATAGCGCCCCTCGTCGGGTCTGACGAGCTTGCGGTAATCCAGATTGCCGAACCAGACCAGTGCGACCAGTGCGAAAATCCAGAAGACGTGATTGCGTTTGATTGCGTTGGGCATGGGCAGGCTGGATTTCGCTTTCCGGGGTGTTCGCGGCAAATTTCGCGATTATACCATTCGGGGTGACATTAATCAGCCCGAATCTTCCCTGCAAGGGCCGTGAATGCCGATTCTTCGGAAGAGGGAACTTCGATAACGGATATCTCGGCATACTTCTGGTAGTGCTTCTCGATGGATTTCCGGTAGGCCGGATCGTAATGCTTATCGAGAAGCGATGCGACGAGATTGTCCCAATCGCAGCGATCGATCATTGCTTTCCATGATTCGATCGTTTCTCCCCCATGCAGCGGAGCGAGGCAATCCAGTTTTTCGAGGAGGGCTTCCGGCTGGCTGAAAAAATGCCGGTAATCTTCCGCGAGGATACTATTCCTGACCGTGATCCCCGCATCCAGGCGGATGCAGCGGCTTTTCCACATGGCTTCCATGAGCGCTTGGGGTACGCGCAAGCTCCCGATTTTCTTGCTTTCCGATTCGAGGTAAACGGGCCTTGCCGGGTCGAATCCTGAAAGCATCGAGCAGATGCAGCTCTCGAAATATTTCTGGCTTGGCTGTTCCAGCCCCGGCATTTTCCCCAGCACGGAACCTCTGTGGCGTGCGATTTCTTCAAGGTTCAGCGTCTGTTCGCCCACTTTGGAGAGTGCGTCCAGAAGCCTGCTTTTGCCGCAGCCGGTCGGTCCGCAGATTACCCTGAACTCGAAGCGCCCGGGCAGAACTTCGAGCGCTTCTAGCACCATTTTCCGGTAAGCCTTGTATCCGCCTTCGAGTCTTGTGGTTTGCCAGCCGATCTCGGAAAGGATATGCGCCATGGCGCCGCTGCGTTTTCCGCCGCGCCAGCAATACACCAGCGGGCGCCATGTCTTGGGTTTGTCGATGAAGCTGTTCTCGAGATGGCGGGCAATGTTGCGGGATACGATCGCCGCGCCGATTTTCTTCGCCAGGAAAGGGGATTCCTGTACATAAAGGGTGCCGACTCTGGCCCTTTCCTCGTCGTTCAGCACGGGATGGCTGGTTGCGCCGGGAATGTGATCGGCCTCGAATTCGGCAGGCGAGCGCACGTCGATGACCTCGTCAAATTCGGATAATTGTGCTAGGGTTGGGCTGCTCAGAATTTTCAATGAATCATCCGGAAATGCAAATTAAACTCACGAAATTCTCTCACGGAGGGGGATGCGGATGCAAAATCGCTCCTTCCCTGCTTCGCGAGCTCCTTTCCAAATCCTCCGCATTTTACCCTGATCTGCTGGTCGGCAAAGATTCGAGCGACGATGCGGCGGTGTATCGCATCAACGACGATCAGGCGATCGTCGCAACGACCGATTTCTTCATGCCCATCGTGGACGATGCGCGGGATTTCGGGAGAATCGCGGCAACCAATGCCTTGTCCGATATTTATGCGATGGGCGCAAGACCCGTCATGGCGCTTGCCATTGTCGGGATGCCCATAGACAAGCTTCCCGCCGAGACCATAAAGCAAATTCTGGATGGCGGAGAGTCGGTTTGCGCGCTTGCCGGCATTCCCGTGGCTGGCGGGCATTCGATCGATTCTCCCGAGCCCATCTATGGACTGGCCGTGATGGGCATCGTGCACCCGGAGAAAATCAAGAGGAATGATCGCGCCAGGGCAGGGGACGTCCTGATCCTTGGCAAGGCGCTGGGCATCGGCATGCTGAGCGCCGCCCTCAAGAAAGGGGAACTGACCCGGGAAGGCTATCGAAGCATGCTGGCAAGCACAACGCAGCTCAATACGCCCGGGGTGCAGCTTGCCGAGATGGAAGGAGTGCATGCCCTGACCGATGTCACAGGCTTCGGTCTGCTTGGCCATCTTCTGGAAATTTGCCGCGGCTCAAGCCTTGGCGCCTCGATCGATTTCGATCGGGTTCCTGTTTTTCCCGAGGCGAAGCAGCTCTGCATGCGAGGCATTGCGCCAGGAGCAGTGGAGCGCAACTGGGCGAGCTTCGGAGAAGAAGTCGCCATCGATGGAGCGATCCTGGAATGGCAAAGGAAAATGCTCTGCGATCCTCAAACGAGCGGCGGATTGCTGGTGGCTTGCGCGCCTGAGGCGGAAAACGAGGTGCTCGAACTTTTCAGAACGAGCGGATTCGATCATGCCCGAAGGATAGGGCGCATGGTCGATGGCGAAGCGATGGTAAAAGTCGGCTAAATGAAGTACCTGATTTTGCTCATCGCGCTGCTTGCCGCAGGATGCGGGGAGGTCCCGGTTCGGAAACAGGAAGCTGCCCCGCCTGCGACGGGGATGCGCGACGAGGTCGTGCTTTATGCGCTCGGACTGATGGGGGTGGACTACCGCTTCGGGGGAAAGAACCCTTCGAGCGGCCTCGATTGCAGCGGCATGGTCAGCTACATCTACAAAAATGCAGTGGGCATGGATTTGCCGCACAACGCTTCCAGGATCGAAAAGATGGCAAAAAGAATCGAACCTGCAGCGCTCAAACCGGGCGATCTGGTTTTTTTCGATACGCAGCACCGGCATTATTCCCATGTGGGGATCTATATTGGGAATGGCAGGTTTGTCCACGCGCCGGGAACCGATGGGAAAATCAAGATCAGCAACCTCTCTTCCAGCTATTTTGCAAGAAGATTCGATGGCGCAGGCACATTATTCTAGGAAATGACCGTGGTCAAAACAATACGTGATCGCGCCAACTGGCTCGCCCAGGTCAGCTACGTCACATTGAATCTGTTTCTCAAATCGAAAGTGCCCAATCATGCTGCAGCGGTAGCCTATTACGCCCTGCTTTCCCTCGCCCCCCTTATGGTGCTGCTCGTTTACCTGCTCAATACCTACCTGCAGAATTATCCTGAGCTCAGGGAAGCATTCGGCACGCTTGTCGGGCGGGCTCATCTCGATATTTTCAGTCAGAATCCGGACCAGATAATCCGTGCCGTTTCCAGCCTGGTGGGCATCACCAATGGGCTGGGAATACTGCTGCTGCTATGGAGTTCCAAGGGGTTGATGAAATCGGTGCATAATGCGTTCGCAGTCATTTTCACGGATTCGAGCAGACGCAACCTGGTCCTCTCCAGCCTCATTTCGCTGATGTCCATCCCGTTCATTTTTCTGCTGCTGGGAATCACCGTTCTCGGCGACTATCTGCTCAACCATTTCGATTACGCCGCGCTGGACCTGCCCATTCTCGGACAGTTGCTGAAGCTGTTCTTCGTGTCGATAGGCTTGTTCACTCCCTTTATGGGAATATGGTCGGTCGTTTTTCTGCTCTATTTCCAGATGCCCCTGATCAGGCCGGAAATTCTGCCGACCCTGCTCTACAGCCTGTTGTGCACATTGTCCCTGTATGCGCTGGAAGCGGTGCTCACTCATGTCGTGAAAATCAACAACTACATCACCCTTTACGGCTCGCTTGGCGACATCATTTTCGTGCTGATCTGGGTCTACCTGGCCTGCATCCTTTTTTTCATGTGGGCGGAATTCCTTTATGTGGCCGGGAAGATCGATGTTGTCGCCCTGGAGAAGATTTTCCTGGACAGCGAAGACCGCAGCAGGCTGGAGTTCCGGATAGAGCATTTTCTTTTCAATCGATCCGGCAGGATCTTCGAGAAGTACGGCAAGCATTGCGTCAAGGGGGAGATGATCATCAGGCAGAACGACGATACCGGATCGATCTACTTTCTGTACTCGGGGCAGGTCGGGCTGTATCGTGAGAATCATGGCAAGGAAATCAGGATGGGAGGATTGAGAGAGGGCGAGATATTCGGCGAAATGGCCTATCTTCTCGGGGAGCGCAGGACTGCGACAGTCATCGCCGAATCGGATTGCTTCCTCTTCATCATTTCGCCGGAGACACTTGAGTCATTGATGGGCTACAGCTCGAAACTTTCCAGGAGGATCGTCGAGTCGCTTTGCCAGAGGATTGCCAAGATGAACAAGGGGATACTCGCTGCGGGATTCGAATCTTCAACTTACAAGCACCCGGCTTTCAAGCCGGAGGCCGGAACTGTCTGATCCGCAAAAAAAATTCTGCCATAAGGACCCTGGATCGAAGCGATGGGGCAATTGTAAAGCCGGCTCAGGCTGGATTCGTTCAGGATATCCTCCTTCTTCCCCTGCATCGTTTGGCCCTCCTCAAGGAGCATCAGGATCCTGTTGCAATACCGCTCTGCCAGATTCGGATCGTGCAGGACCATGACCAGCGCCTTTTCGGCTGAGCGGCTTGCGAGCAGATCCAGTACTTCGATTTGATGGCGCAGATCGAGGTGATTCGTCGGTTCGTCCAGAAGATAAAGCGCGGGATCCTGAACGAGCAGCGTGGCAAGCGCGAGCCGCCTGCGCTCGCCGCCGGAAAGGGTATTGGCAAGACGCTGCGCCATGCCGGCAAGCCCGACGGCAGACAGGGCTTCCAGCGCGATTGCTTCGTCTTCCTGGCTTTCCCGCTGCCATGGCGGAATGTGGGGGTGGCGTCCGATCAATGCCGTTTCCAGTACGGTTGAGGGAAAATGATCCTCACTGTCCTGGAATAACAGACCGGCTATGCGCGCCGCTTCGCGCCGCTTCATTTCGGCAATCGGCCTGCCCTTCAGGCGTATTTGCCCGGACTGGATTTCGCGGATGCCGCACAGTGCGTGCAACAGGGAAGTTTTGCCGGCGCCATTGATCCCCAGGATGCCCCATACTTCTCCCTGGCATATGGAAAGATCGAGTCCCTTGCAGGCCCATTTTTCCCCTGCCAGAACGGAAAGCTGATGCGCTTCCAGCAGCGGGATCATGATTTTCCCCTGAGCAGATACAGGAACAGGGGAACACCGATCAATGCCATGATTGCACCGGCGGGCAACTGCTGGGGCGCAACGACGGTCCTCGCCAGCGTATCGGCAAGCAGCAGCAGCGAACCGCCCAGCAATGCCGCCCCAGGAAGCAGGATGCGGTGATCATGCCCCCCCAGTCGGCGCAGGCCATGAGGCACGATCAGGCCGACAAAGCCGATACTTCCGGCAGTCATCACCGCAACCGAGGTGAGGAGGGCGCATATCAGGTAAATCGAGAGCTGCAGGCGCTTCACTGGAATGCCCAGGCTGCTTGCCACGAGGTTTCCTCTTGCGAGAATGTTGAGATCTCGGGAGAGGGGAAGACTGAGCGTGAGTCCAAGGACGAGCGCGACCAATCCCGGATAGGCGGGGGATGAATTGTCGAGGTTTCCCATCAGCCAGAAGAGCATGCCGCGCAATTCTCTGTCCGGGGCTACGGCGAGAATGAGCGTGATGAGCGCGCCCCATCCCGAAGCGACTACAATTCCGGTGAGCAGGAGCCGGGAATGCCGCTCGAATCCGGAAAGGCCGAATACCAGAAGCATGGAGAGCATGGCGCCCAGGAATGCGCCTACAGAAGAGCCTGTCGACGCCAGTCCCAGAAGCATGGCGGACAAGGCAGCCACGGCTGCACCCCCGGATATGCCGAGCACATAGGGGTCTGCCAGCGGATTTCGCAGCAGAACCTGCATCAGCGCGCCGGCGAGAGCGAGCAGCGCTCCCGTGGTGAAGGCGTTGACAGCCCTCGGCAGGCGAAGGTGAAGCAGCATCTCGTGATCCAGTCCGGACCCCGAGATCGCCTGCCATCCGATCCTGGCGCTGCCGCTCATGAGCGCGAGCATCATGCTCGCTGCTGCGACAAGCGTGAGGACGAGTAAAAGCTTTTTCCCGGATTTCATCGTGTTGCCTGGCCTTCGCGTGCGATTTCTGCTAGATTCCAAGCATCGACTGTCGAGAGAAACATGAGCGAATTCAATTTTATTGTCTGTCCCAGCTGCGAAGCCATCAACCGCGTGCCGCTCCCCAAAATGTCGGAAGCGCCCAGGTGCGGAAAATGCAAATCACCGCTGTTCACCGGGCACCCCGTCCCGCTCGATTCCGCGAGCTTCGTGAAGCATGTCGGGCATAATACCATACCGGTGGTGGTGGACTTCTGGGCGGAATGGTGCGGTCCGTGCAAGATGATGACCCCCCTGTTCGAGAAAGCGGCAAAGGAACTGGAGCCTTCCGTCAGGCTCGCAAAACTCGACACCGAAGCCGAATCCGCAGTTGCTGCCCGGTATGGCATACGCAGCATCCCGACATTCGCCATTTTCAGGGAAGGGCATGAAGTTGCGAGGCAGGCCGGGGCTATGGATTACGCCAATCTCTTGAGGTGGATCAGAACCTACGTTTGAATCCGGCTACCGGTAGACCAGCACCGGTATCTTGCTGTGCGTCAGCACCTTGGCGGTTTCGCTTCCCACCAGAAGCCCGGCAACGCCCCTTCTGCCGTGGGAGGCCATCCAGATCAGATCGCAGCCTTTTGCTTCGGCCGCCTGGACGATTGCCTGATATACATGGAAGTCTGTCTCGATGCTGCAATCGCAGGGTACTTCAGCTGCGCCTGCCGTTTTTTCGACGAACGCGAGGCAGTTCCTGGCATAGTTCTCGGCGCTTTTTTCGAACTGTTCGACCGTCAGGGGATCGATGTACCCCATGCCTTCGGTGGCGAGAACCGGAGAATATTCCTGGCGCACGTACAATCCGGATACATGCGCACCGACCGATTTCGCGAATTCAACGGCTTTTTTTACTGCGTTTTCGGACAATTCCGAACCGTCTGTGGGCAACAGGATATGTTTGAACATGATTTCGCCTTTCCGATAAATCGAGTAAAGCAGAGAAGCCGATCCATGTAAAGCTAAGGAACCACCGATTTATTCCCGTGCAGGTCGCGTTGCTGGGAAAATCGAGGTGATCGCGCGGAGCGCGACGCAGATCGTAGCCGAGCCTACGACATCAAGGAGCGCGACAAGGCGAGCGCTCGATTTTGAGATGCCCCGAAACTGCGCTTCGCTTCGTTTTCACGCAACCCTATTGGGACGGGGCTTTGCGGGCGATCTTCTTTGTTACGCGGCTCGCGAATGGAATAACCATTCGGCTTCGCCGCGCGCCTCGAATCTCATCTCGCAAAGTCGCGTCGCGACCGCGTGGGAATAAATCAGTGGTTCCCTAGGCTCCTGGAAGCTGTTCCCGTTTCAGGAGGAAAACATGGCCAGATCCGCCCTGCGTGTCCAGCCAGGTGAACTCGATATCTGCAAAGGCTGCTTCGAGCGCATCGCGGTTATGCCCGATTTCGACCACGAGAAGCCCGTTGTGATTGAGGTGGGAGGCACTCTCCAAAATGATTTTTCTCGCAGCATCCAGTCCGTCATCGCCCGAAGCGAGCGCGATATCCGGCTCGTGAAGATATTCGCCGGGCAATGCAGCCATCGAAGCTGCGTTGACGTAAGGGGGATTGCTGATAATGAGATCGAAGGATTTACCGGAAAGGGAGCCGAACAGGTCGGATCGGACAAGATTGATTCTGTCTTCCAGTCGGTAGCCGGCGACATTGCGCTGCGCAACAGCGAGCGCATCCCCCGAGATGTCTGCGGCATCGATGATCGCTTCAGGAAAGGCATGCGCCATCAGGATCGCGAGGCATCCCGAGCCTGTGCACAGATCGAGTGCCCTGATGACGCCTTCAGGTTCCTCGATCCAGGGATAAAGCTGCTCCAGAACGAGTTCTGCAATGAAGGAGCGCGGGATGATCACGCGCTCGTCGACATAGAAGCTGAAATCGCCGAGCCAGGCTTCATGGGTGAGATAGGCGACCGGGATTTTTTCGCTGACTCGCCTCTCGATCAGATTCAGGATCAGATCCTTCTCTTGAGGAAGGAGTTTCGCATCCAGAAAGGGATCGAGTTTGTCGTGCGGCAGATGGAGCGCCGAAAGGAGGAGATAGGCCGCTTCATCGAATGCATTCGTGCAGCCATGTCCATAGGTGAGCTCGCTGCGGTTGAAACAGCTGACTGCATGGCGCAGGAAGTCCCTGAGCGTGAGGAGGCTGCTTTTTTCTTCTTCGTACATATTCATTGACCGGTCAGCAGGTTTTGCAGGGTTTTTTCGTAAATGGCGCGCAATGGTTCGATGTCGTCGATTGCGACGCATTCATCGATCTTGTGTATGGTTGCATTCAACGGACCGAATTCGACGACCTGTGGGCAGATATCTGCGATGAAGCGGCCGTCGGACGTTCCACCGGAGGTGGAAAGCTCTGGGGCGATACCCCGTACCGATTTGATCGCATCGGAAATGGCCTCGACCAGCGAGCCCCTGGGGGTGAGATAGGGCTTGCCCGAGAAGGACCATTCCAGATCGTAATCGAGCCCGTGCGCATCGAGCACTGCGTGAACCCTGGATTTCAGGGATTCCATGCTGCTTGCCGTGGAAAACCTGAAGTTGAACTGGATTTCCACTGTGCCGGGAATGACGTTTGTCGCGCCCGTTCCGCCATGGATGTTGGAGATTTGCCAGGTGGTGGGCGGGAAATATTCGTTGCCTTTGTCCCATTCAATTCCGGCAAGCTCGGCGATGGCAGGCGATGCGAGATGGATGGGGTTTTTCGCCAGATGCGGGTAGGCGATATGCCCCTGTACTCCCTTGACGGTCAGCGTCCCGGAAAGAGATCCTCGCCTGCCGTTTTTGAGGGTATCTCCGAATTTCGCTGCGCAGGTGGGTTCGCCGACGATGCAATAGTCCAGCAACTCGTTGCGCGCCTTGAGTGCCTCGACGACCTTGACCGTGCCGTCCACGGCGATGCCTTCCTCGTCGGAAGTGATGAGCAGGGCGATCGAGCCGTCGTGATCGGGATGATGTTCGAGAAAGGATTCGATCGCTGTGACAAAGGCTGCGAGAGAGGTTTTCATGTCTGCCGCGCCGCGCCCAAAAAGCATGCCGTCGCGGATTTCCGGAACGAAGGGATCGCTCTTCCAGCTTGAGACGGGGCCACTCGGCACCACATCGGTATGGCCAGCGAAGCAGATTACGGGGGAGGTATCCCCCTTTCTTGCCCAGAAATTGTCGACATTGCCGAAGCGCATGCGCTCCACCCGGAAACCGAGTTTTTCCAGGCGGTCGCTCAGGATTTCCTGGCATCCGGCGTCGTCCGGCGTCATGGAGCGGCGTGCGATGAGGGCTTTTGCAAGTTCCAGTGTATTCATTTCCTGAAATTTTCCGAATAGGTTTGCTCGTCGAAGCCGACAAGGAGGCAGTGTTCGGCTTCGAGGATGGGGCGCCTGATCACGCTGGGCTTCTCCAGCATCAGGTTGATGGCGGAAGCTTCGCTGGTAATTGCGGCCTGATCAATGTCGCTCAGCCTGCGCCACGTCGTTCCGCGCCGATTGATGAGTTCCTGCCATCCCACCTGCCTGAGCCAGCGTGCAATCAATGCCCTGTCGATGCCTTCCTTCTTGAAGTCATGAAAGGGGATATCCTGGCCGTGTTCCGCAAGCCATGTCCTGGCCTTTTTGACAGTGCCGCAGTTGCTGATGCCGTACAGCTTCACGATTTGCTTTCCGAAATGTCGATTTTGAAATTTTTGAACGACCCCGTCCGGATTGCCTCGGGAGTTTCGCTGTCTCCTGCATGCTCGGCATATTCGATCAGTGAAGACAGATTGCTGGGAGAATCCGAGTGAACCATGGCTTCTTCATAGCTGATCTGGCCGGATTTATAGAGTTTGTAGAGCGACTGCTCGAAAGTCTGGCAGCCTGATGCGAGACTGTGATCCATCGCTTCCTTGATCTGGTCGAGTTCGCCATGCTTGATGAGTTCGGCGATATGCTTGGTATTGGGCAGGATTTCGACTGCGGGCACCAGTTTTCCATTGGTTCCGGGAACGAGCCTCTGGGAGATGATGCACTTCAGGCTGGAGGAAAGATCGGAAAGCAGGCTCGCCCTCGCTTCGTAAGGAAAGAAGGTGACGATCCGGTTCAGCGCGTGATAGCTGTTATTGGCATGCAAGGTGGACAGGCACAAGTGGCCGGCCTGAGAGAAAAGCAGCATGTGCCTGAGCGATTCCTGATCGACGATTTCGCCCAGCATGACGACATCGGGCGCCTCGCGCATCGCATTGACGAGGGCTGCAGAATAGGATCGGGTGTCGGTACCGATTTCGCGCTGATTGATGATGGATTTTTTGTGAGTGAAGCGGTATTCGATCGGGTCTTCAATCGTCAGGATATGCCCGGTCGCGATCTGGTTGCGGTAATCGATCATCGATGCGAGCGTGGTCGATTTGCCCTGTCCAGCCGCGCCCACCACCAGGACCAGGCCGCGTTTGGCCATGATCAGCTCCCTGAGGACGGGGGGGAGCATCAGCGTATCAAGGTCCTGAATATGTTCCCTGATATAGCGGACGACCATGGCCGGGCTGCCCTGCTGGAAAAACACGTTGACCCTGTAGGTTCCGGTTTCGGGCTGGTTGAATGCGAAATTGATTTCCCATTCCGATTCGTAATCGCGAATCTGCTGCTCGCTCATCAGGCCATAAGCCAATTCCCGGATTCTTGCCGAATCCAGCACCTGATTATTGACGGGGCGGGTGATCCCGTTGATCTTGATATGGATCGGCGCCCCGGGCGAAAAATACAGATCGGACGCCTGTTTTTCCGCCATCAATTTGAAAAGGGGGGCCAATGCCATGCTGTTTCCTGCGGAAATGGATCAGATGCCTCTCAGAAGCTCGTTGATGCTCGTCTTGGCCCGCGTCTTCGCATCGACCTGTTTGACGATCACCGCGCAGTAGAGGCTGTACCGGCCGTCTTTAGAGGGAAGGCTTCCCGATACGACCACTGCGCCTGCCGGAATGCGTCCATAGCTGACTTCACCGGTTTCCCTGTTGTATATCTTGGTGCTTTGTCCAATGTAGACACCCATCGAGATGACGGCGCCTTCGCCCACAATCACGCCTTCCACGATCTCTGATCTGGCGCCGATGAAACAGTTGTCCTCGATGATGGTCGGGTTGGCCTGGACAGGTTCCAGCACTCCGCCTATGCCCACGCCGCCTGACAGATGCACATTCTTCCCGATCTGCGCGCATGAGCCTACGGTCGCCCAGGTGTCGACCATGGTGCCTTCGTCTACATAGGCACCGATGTTCACATAGGAAGGCATCAGCACCGCGTTTTTCGCGATGTAGGAACCCTTTCTCACGGCTGCGGGGGGAACCACGCGGAAGCCGCCGTCGCGGAAATCTTTGGAATTGTAGTCGGCAAACTTGGATGGAACCTTGTCGTAGTAATTGGTGTAGCCGCCCTTGATGAAGCTGTTGTCTTCGATACGGAAAGACAGCAGTACCGCCTTCTTGAGCCATTGGTGGGTCACCCAGTTGCCGTCGATCTTTTCGGCCACCCTGAGCTTGCCCGTGTCGAGCAGATTCAGGACTTCCTGAATCGCTTCTTTGAGCTTCGGGTCGACATTGCGCGGCGTAATGTCGGCGCGGGTTTCGAAAGCTTCGTCAATGATGGGCTGAAGTTCATGCATTATTCTTGGTCCTTAATGTTGGTCGCCCAGGGTGGCGCACAGTTTGCTGATTCGCTCTGCCGCCGCTATGCACTCTGCAAGCGGCGCGACCAGGGCGATGCGGACGAACCCGCTGCCCGGGTTGAGTCCGCCGGACTCCCTGGCGAGGTAGCTGCCGGGCAGAACCAGCACATTATAATCTCGATAGAGCAGACGCGCGAATTCAGTGTCATCGATCGGGGTTCTTGCCCAGAGATAGAAGCCTGCATCCGGCATTTCTGTCTGCAGGGCATGCTTCAACAGGGGGACGACGGCATCGAATTTCTCCCGGTACAGCCGCCGGTTCTGCACCACATGTGCTTCGTCCTGCCATGCGGCGATGCTAGCCGACTGCACGGCAGGGCTCATGGCGCAGCCGTGATAGGTGCGATAGAGCAGGAATTTCTGCAAGATGGCAGCGTCCCCTGCAACGAATCCGGAGCGCATTCCGGGAACGTTGGAGCGCTTGGAAAGGCTGCTGAATACAACGAGGTTTCTGAAATCGCTTCGCCCCAGTTTTCTTGCCGCTTCCAGGGCCCCCAGCGGGGGATGTGCCTCATCGAAATAGATTTCGGAATAGCATTCGTCTGATGCAATGATGAAGCCGTATCGGTCAGAGAGCGAAAAAACCGCCTCCCATTCATCGATCGACAGGATGCGGCCGGTCGGGTTGCCGGGCGAGCAAAGATAAAGCAGCTGGGTATTGGCCCAGGTTGATTCGGAAAGCTGCGAAAAATCCAGTGCGAAGCGGTTTTCGGGCAGGGTGTTGAGAAAATGCGGGGTTGCGCCCGCCAGCAGGGCTGCGCCTTCGTAAATCTGGTAGAAGGGGTTCGGGCAGACTATCGCGGCAGGCCTGTCCGAGTCGACGACGGCCTGGGCAAATGCAAACAGGGCTTCCCGGCTGCCGTTGACAGGCAGAATCTGGGTTCTTGCATCCAGCGCTGTACCGTAGCGTCCTTGCAGCCATTTTGCGATAGATTCCCGCAGCGCATCGCTGCCCTGGGTTGTGGGATAATGGGAAAGGCCGCCGAGATTCCGGGCAAGGGCATCGCAGATGAAGGCGGGCGTTTCGTGCTTCGGTTCCCCAATGGAAAGCTTGATCGGAGAATAATCCGGACCAGGCTCAGCCCCCTGGCAAAGCGAAGCCAGGCGCTGGAAGGGGTAGGGTTGCAATCGCTCTAGGTCGGGATTCATGCAGGCCTGTACTCGAAATTGCTGATTATAATGTTTCAGGGCATGTTATCCAAACAAATTCCTGCAATTTCCCTGCTTGCCGGGGCCACGGTATGGGGCCTTTTCTGGTATCCATACCGTGTTCTTGGATTGCTCGGGATGTCCGGCTGGATTTCGCTCACCCTGAGTTATGGCGCGGCCCTCGTTTTCGGGTTGATCTTTTTCCGGAGAGCCATTCTGTCGACCAGGTTTTCCTGGATGCTGGTGTGGATAGGACTTTCCGCCGGACTGTGCAATATCGGCTATGTGCTGGCGATGCTCAATGGCGAGGTGATGCGGGTTCTGCTCCTGTTTTATCTTGCCCCGTTTTGGACCGTCCTGCTGGCTCGGCTTCTGCTGGGAGAGCGTCTCGCCGCAAGAGGATATCTGGTGATTTTATTTTCACTGGCTGGTGCAGTGGTGATGCTCTGGAGCCCCGGGCGCGGCAGCATTTTTCCGAAGAACGATGCCGAATGGCTGGGACTCGGCGCAGGATTCCTGTTCGCCCTGTCCAACGTCCTGGCAAAGCTCGGCCAGGATTGCAGCATCGAGGCGAGATCGGCCAGTGTGTCGGCGGGCGTGGTGGTCGCAGGATTGGTATTCGAGCTTTTTCAGCCGTCCGGCTGGTCGGGGTTTTCTCCTGATGCGCTGGTGCTCCTTGCGATCATGGGCATGGTCATCCTTGCAGTCAACATGGCGATGCAATACGGCCTGACCCATACGCCTGCGAATCGCGCCATCGTCATACTGCTGTTCGAGCTGGTCGTCGCTGCGGTTTCTTCCTATTTTCTGGCCGGAGAAGCAATGCGCTTCCAGGAATGGGCAGGTGGCGCAATGATCGTTGCGGCCAGCCTGCTTTCGGGAAAAATGAAGGCGGGCTAGCGTGTATTCGATTGTGCTTCGAACTGGCTGAGGACGATCAGGGGGGCGGGTTTCCAGCCCTGCTTGCTGTGTTCTGCCACTACGTTTGTGAAAATGCCGCCACGGACGTAGAATTTTGCTGTCAGGCGCATGAATCTGGGGCGAGTTGCCTCAAGCAGGTCGTTCAGAATCTGGTTGGTGACAGCTTCATGGAAAGCGCCCTTGTTGCGGTATGAGACGATATATAATTTGAGGCTTTTGAGTTCGACACACAGTTCGTCCGGGATATAATCCAGATAGAGTGTCGCGAAATCGGGTTGCGAGGTTTTCGGGCAGAGGCAGGTAAATTCGGGAATCTCCATGTGAATGTGGTAATCGCGCTCCGAATTCGGATTGGGGAAGGTTTCGAGAATCATGCTGATGCCTTTCGATAAGCTGAGTTACCGCATTATAACGCTTTACCTTACGGATTAAATTGCGACTTTCTCAGATCAAGCTGGCAGGCTTCAAGTCCTTCGTCGATCCGACCCACATCCACGCGCCCGGGCAGATCGTCGGCATCGTCGGTCCCAACGGCTGCGGAAAATCCAACATCATCGATGCGTTGCGCTGGGTTCTGGGGGAATCCAGGGCTTCCGCGCTGCGCGGAAAATCCATGCAGGATGTTATTTTCAACGGCTCCGGTAACAGGAAGCCGGTTGCGCGAGCAAGCGTGGAACTGGTTTTCGACAACAGCCAGGGCAGGCTCGCCGGACAATGGTCGAACTATGCGGAAATTGCCGTGAAACGCGTCCTGCAGCGCGATTCGGAATCAAGCTATTTCATCAACAACCTGCGCGTCAGGCGCAAGGATGTCTCGGATGTTTTCCTGGGAACTGGGCTGGGGGGGCAGGCCTATGCCATCATCGAACAGGGCATGATTTCCAGAATCATTGAAGCCGATCCGGATGATTTGAAAATTTTTCTCGAGGAAGCTGCCGGAATTTCAAAATATCGGGAAAGAAGGCGCGAAACCGAGCTTCGCCTCTCCGCAACCCGGGCGAACCTGCAGCGAGTGGAGGATATCACCAGGGAACTTGATGAGCGCATCGAACATCTGGAAGATCAGGCGCGTGTTGCGAAAATTTACCATGATTTGCAGGCGTCCCTGAAAACGACCCAGAACCTGCTGTGGCTGAAGCGGAAAACGAAGGCCCGTGAGCTTCGCCGAAAGTTCGTCGAGGAGGCATCCACGCTGGAGACTGCCATGGAAGCTGAAACTGCGCACCTCAGGCATCTCGAAAACCAGTTGGTCCGGATTCGCGACGAGCACGACTCGACGTCACAGAGGCTCCAGGATGTGCAGGGCGCAATGTATCAGGCCAATGCCGAAGTTTCCAGGCTGCAGCAGCAGATCGATCATCTCAGAAGCAATCGCTTGAGGGCTGAGGCACGTATCGAATCGGGGAAAAAGGAACTCGATGCGCTTGAATTGCAGTATGCCGAAGCCCTGGACAACAGGCGGCAATGGCAGCAGGAGGCCGCAGAGGCAAGGCGGCAATGCGAGGCCTGCCGGCTGGAAGTGGAAAAGCTGCAGACGGCATGCTCGGATGCCCACGAGCGGGTGAAGGGAGCGGAAAGGCTTTTCGAGGAAGCGAGACTTGCACTTGCGTCTGGCGAGCATCAGGAGAAAATCGAGCAGGCGCATCGGGGGCATTGCGAAAATACCCTGGATCAACTTGCCAGAAAGCGAGGAAAGCTGGAGGAAACGAAGCGCCTTCTTCCTGGGCTGGAAGAAGCAAGGCTGGCCATGCTCGAAGCGGATCTGGCGGGCATGGAATCGAGAATGGCGCTTGAAGCGGGCGCATCCAGCGAAATTGCGCAGCGCCTCGAAACCGCAAGGGCCGCGAGGCAGGTCGCATTTGCCCAATTGCAGGCATGCGAAAGCAGAATCGCCGAAATCCGTGCCCGCCTTGCCGCACTGCGCGAAATCCAGGAAGGACTTGAAAAAGGATCCGGTCTTGACGCATGGCTTGCCGAAAACGGGATCGACCGCCAGCCCCGTCTTTGGTCGAAGATCGAAATTTCCGCTGGATGGGAAAATGCGCTGGAGTCCGTGCTACGCGAACGCGTCAATGCCATTTTGGCAGAGCCTTGCCGGACTGGAAATCCACCAGGGGAAACGGTATTCGTGCAAAACGGGGCGTTTTCTCCCGAGTTTTCCGGGAATCCGTCGCTTGTTCCCCTGCTGGGTTTGATTAGCCTGCGCGAACAGGCAGTCGGCGGCGCGCTTTGTGACTGGCTTTCATCTGCCTACATTGCGCAGGATCTGGAACAGGCAATGACATTGCGCCCGATGCTCAAGGCCTCCGAATTGCTGGTGACGCCGGAAGGGCATATCGTCACAAGGCACAGCATCCATTATCACGGCATCGATTCCAGCGTTCAAGGGGTGCTCATTCGGCAGCAGGAAATCGAACGCCTGCTTTCCGCGGAAAGCGATGCGGCTATGTTGCTCGATGCATCGAGGAAGCTTCTCCAGGCGCGCGAAGAGGAAGCAGCTGGGCTGGAGTCGGCCCTGAAGGAAAAGTCGGTCTTGCTCTCCCGGCTGGAGAGGGAGAGGCATGAGCTGCTACTGCAGCGCATCAGCGTTTCTGAGGCGAACGAGCGGATTCGCGATCAGTCGGTGCGCATCGCTGCGGAAATCGACGAAATCGAAGGTCAGTTCACGGTCGAGTTGGATAAGAAGCTCGAGATCGAAAGCAAAATCGAGGTGTTGCGAGAAGAAATCGCCCTGTTTCGCGAACGCCAGAATCAAGCCAGGCAGGAACTCGATCAAATGAGAAGCCTGTTCGATGAAAAAAACAGGCTGATGCAGCAGGCGGTCGGAAAAAACCGTGAAGCGGAATTTCATGAAAAATCCTGCAGCGTCAAACTCGATGAGCTGGAGCGCAGGATTGAACTGCTGTCGCGGAACCTGGCGCAGGGGAGGGCGGCGCTGGATGGGCTTCGCGAGGAAATTTCGGCGCAGGACCCCGCATCTCTCGATATTCTGTTGCAGCAGGCACTCGCCACTCGGCAGGAGAGGGAGGAGGCGCTCCTTGACGTGCGCAAGACGAGCGAGGAACTCTCTTCCATGCTGAGAGAACTCGACGGACAGCGGCAGGGTTCCGAACTGAAGCTCGGACCGTTGCGGGAGAGGATCGGCGATATCCGCCTCAGGGAACAGGAAGTCAGAATCAGCGAAGAGCAGTTTGATGCGTCCTTGAAAGCTGCCGGAGCGATGGAAGAAGAGCTTGTTGGAATGCTCGAAAAGGCACCGGATAGCGCACGGCTTGAGGCTGAAATATCGAAATTGAACGGAAGAATCGAAAGTCTCGGGGCGGTCAATCTGGCTGCCTTCGAGGAATTGCAGGCTGCGAAGGAAAGAAAGGGGTATATCGACACCCAGGTTCAGGATCTGAGCGAAGCGGTCGAGACGCTGGAGAGCGCCATCCGCCGGATAGACCGCGAAACCAGGGAGCGCCTGATGGCGACTTTTGATGAGGTCAACAGGAATTTCGGCGAGCTTTTTCACCAGTTGTTCGGTGGAGGGCAGGCAAGGCTGGTTTTGACCGGGGATCAGATCATCGACAGCGGGATGGAAATCGAAGCGCAGCCGCCAGGCAAGAAAAATGCTTCGATCCGCCTTCTCTCCGGAGGGGAAAAGGCGCTGACAGCGATTTCTCTGGTATTTTCCCTGTTCAAGCTCAATCCGGCGCCATTTTGCCTGCTGGATGAAGTGGATGCCCCTCTCGACGACAGCAATACCGGTCGATTTTGTGATATGGTCAGGAAAATGGCGGAACACACCCAGTTCCTGTTCATCAGCCACAACAAAATCACCATGGAAATGGCACATCAGCTCATCGGCGTGACCATGCAGGAACAGGGCGTTTCACGCATCGTGGCTGTGGATGTCGAGACTGCTTCACGAAAGACGGCGGTATAATGACAAAAAATTGCTGGCGGGGCCGGCGTTCATGAGGTGGATATGAGCAAATTGCAAATCGCTTTGATCCTGATCGGCGCGCTGTTCGTGGTCGGGATGATTCTGTTCAACTGGTGGCAGCAGAGAAGTCATCGGCGTAGAACCGAATCCCTGTTTGAGTCCAAACATGACGACGTGCTGCTGGATGATTTCAGGCCCGGTTCCATTCAGGATGGAAGGGTCGAACACCAGCTTGTCGATATCGGCGACGAAGGCCCTTTGGAAGAGCCCGTCATGATCGATGACATTGCTGAAGAGCTTGATTCCGAACCGGCCGCATCTTCTCCGGTGCATTTCGCAGATGCGGAAATCGACTACATTGCCGAAATTCAGACAAGCGCCCCGATCGGCGCAGAAGAGATGGCCGAGGTATTCCGCAGGAAATACGACTTCGGGAAGCGCGTAGGCGTTTACGGCCTGAATATCGACAGCGGCTGCTGGGAGGAGCCCCACGCCAGGCCGAAGTACAGGAATTTCAAGATCAGCCTCCAGTTGGTGGATCGTTCCGGCGTGATCAGCCTGGCGAAGCTGTCCGAATTCCGGGACATGGTCGTCGGGGTGGCGGCGCACCTTGGCGCAACGGAGCATTGCCCGGAAATCAATGAAGCGCATTCCAGGGCGATCCTGCTCGACAAGTTTTGTGCCGAGGTCGACATGCTGATTGGCATCAATGTGATGAGCCGAGGGGAAGAGACTTTCGCGGGGACGAAAATCCGCGGGCTCGCGGAAGCTGCCGGTTTCAGGCTCGAGGCGGATGGCACTTTCAAATATTTCGACGAGCAGGGTGCTCATCTTTTTTCACTATGCAATCATGAGCCTGCAGTGTTTCTTCCGGATGGCATCAGGCATCTTAGCACGCATGGCATCACTTTCTTGCTGGATGTGCCGTGCGTGGCCCAAGGCAGGCAGGCCTTCGACCAGATGATCACGCTTGCCAAAAATTTTTCCGCCACGTTGGGCGGAGTGCTGGTGGATGACAAGCGGCTGATGTTGAACGATACGGGGTTCGACAAGATCAGGAGGTTGCTCCAGGAAATCAAGCTGAAGATGGAAAGCAGGCAGATCGTTCCGGGTGGTGAACGCGCCTTGAGACTCTTTTCCTGATGATGCAGGACAATGCGATCCGCGACAGGCTGAATGCCCTTCGCGATGAAATCGATTTGCACAATTACAGCTATTATGTGCTTGACGCGCCGAGCATCCCGGATGCGGAATACGACCGCCTGTTCCGCGAACTCCAGCAGCTCGAAGCAAAATATCCCGAATACGCCACCCCAGATTCTCCCACGCAACGCGTCGGCGGCAGGGTGCTCGATGCTTTCGATCCGGTGCGCCATGCCGTGCCCATGCTTTCCATCCGTACCGAAACCGATATCGGCGATTCCGGCGCGATCGCTTTCGATGCACGGATACGACGCGAACTGGGCCAGCCTGACGCTTTGATCGAGTATGCCTGCGAGCTGAAATTCGACGGTCTGGCGATCAATCTTCGCTACGAGCACGGCGTGCTGGTGCAAGCTGCCACCCGCGGTGATGGCGAGACGGGAGAGGATGTGACTCAGAACGTGCGCACCATTCATGCCATCCCGCTGCATCTCAAGGACTGTTCTGCTGAAGTGTTGGAGGTACGCGGAGAAGTGTACATGGCGCGCAGCGATTTCGAGCGCTACAACGAAAAGCAGCGCGCGCGGGGTTTGCCCACTCTGGTGAATCCGCGCAACGGCGCGGCTGGCAGCATCCGCCAGCTGGATCCCGGGATTGCTGCAAAGCGACCGCTTTCGTTTTTTGCCTATGGCTTGGGCGCGGTGAGCGGGTGGGAGTTGCCCGCGACGCACAGCGCGGTGCTGGATGCGCTGGCAAAACTGGGCTTGCCTGTCAGCGAAGAGCGCATGGTGGTGCAGGGCGCGCAGGGACTGGTGGAGTTTTATCGCCGCATTGCGGAAAGGCGCAGCAGCCTGCCTTTCGACATCGATGGCGTGGTGTACAAGGTCAACAGCCTTGCCCTGCAGACGCAGCTGGGCTTCGTGACGCGCGAACCGCGCTGGGCAGTGGCGCACAAGTACCCGGCGGAAGAGCAGATGACAAGGCTCAACGGCATAGAGATACAGGTCGGACGCACCGGCAAGCTTACCCCGGTCGCGAAACTGGAGCCGGTATTCGTCGGCGGCACCACAGTCAGCAATGCCACGCTGCACAACCTGTTCGAATTGCGCCGCAAGAAGGTGCGCATCGGCGACACGGTCATCGTGCGACGCGCCGGCGACGTGATTCCCGAGGTGGTGGGGCGGGTGCCGGATACTTTTGCAAGTTACAGGCACAATTTCCTCATGCCCCGGCAATGTCCCGTCTGCGGCAGCAAGGTGGTGCGGGAAAAAGGCAGCATCGAACACCGCTGCACCGGCGGGCTGTTTTGCGCAGCACAGCGCAAGCGGGCCTTGCTGCATTTTGCCGGACGCCGCGCCATGGATATAGACGGGCTTGGAGACAAGCTGGTCGAGCAGTTGGTCGAAAAGGAGATGGTGCATACGGCTGCGGATCTTTACCACTTGGATATGCCTGATTTGGCGGGACTGGATCGAATGGGCGAGAAATCGGCCCGGAATTTGCTTGAGGCGATAAATGCGAGCAAGGACCGGACATTGTCCAGGTTCATCTATGCGCTCGGCATTCGCCATGTGGGGGAAAGCACTGCGAATGAGCTGGCGCGCCATTTCGGATCCATGGAGAATCTCAAGGCGGCCAGTTTCGATGACCTGACCGGAGTGCCGGATATCGGTCCCGTGGTTGCTCAGAGTATAATCGACTTCCTGGGCGAGCCTCACAATGAAAAGGTGATCGATGACCTGATCGACAGCGGCATCAGTCTGGAAGCACGGGAAGTCATAAAAGATTTCAGAAACGACATCTCAGGCAAAACTTTCGTTCTGACCGGAACGCTGGCTACATGCACCCGGGAAGAGGCAAAGGAAAAGATAGAATCCTTGGGGGGGAAAGTGGCGGGTAGCGTATCCGCAAAAACGGATTATGTGGTGGCAGGGGAAAACCCCGGCAGCAAATACGAGAAGGCATTGGCATTGGGAATCAAAATACTGGGCGAGGCCGATTTTGTCGAACTCATGTCGCAAGTCAATCTGGAGTCAAAATGAAAAAAATCACCAAGGCGGTTTTTCCGGTGGCGGGGATGGGGACGCGGTTTCTGCCGGCGACGAAGGCGAGCCCCAAGGAAATGTTGCCGATCGTGGACAAGCCGCTGATCCAGTATGCGGTGGAAGAGGCCATTGCAGCCGGGATCACCGAGATGGTTTTCATCACGGGGCGCAACAAGCGCGCGATCGAGGATCATTTCGACAAGAATTACGAGCTGGAAGCCATACTCGAGGAGCGGGGCAAATACCAGCTTCTGGAAGAAGTCAGGAATCTGATCCCGGACAACATCCATTGCATATTTGTCAGGCAGGCCGATGCGCTGGGTCTCGGGCATGCGGTGCTGTGCGCATTGCCGGTGATCGGAAACGAGCCGTTTGCCGTGCTGCTTGCAGACGATCTGATCGACTCGGAAAAGCCCACCATTTTGCAGATGGTTGAAGTATACGAGAAGCATCACTGCTCGGTGCTGGGGGTGCAGGACGTTGCGCGCGAAGAAACCGGGCATTACGGCGTGGTGAAGACGGATGCGCCAGCGGTGGACAGGTGTCAGCCTGTCACGGGGATCGTCGAAAAGCCGAAGCCTGCCGAAGCGCCGTCCACGCTCGCTGTGGTGGGGCGCTACATCCTGACGCCGAGGATTTTCCATCACCTGAAGCAGGTTCAATCGGGTTCTGGCGGGGAGATTCAGCTGACGGACGGAATCGCTGCCCTGCTGGCGGAGGAGAAGATACTCGCCTATCAATTTCACGGCACGCGCTACGATTGTGGCAGCAAGCTGGGGTACCTTCAGGCAACCCTGGCCTATGCGCTCAGGCATCCGGAAGTGAGAGACGATTATGCCGATCTTCTCCGTTCCAGAATCGGCTCTGATAAGGGAGAGTGAAATGTTGAGTGCAAGAGAAGCCCAGGACATTTATGATCATGCAGAGCTGATCTATTCTGCAGAAGAGGTAACTGCTGCCTTGAAGCGGCTTGCCCGGGAGATTGCCGATACCCTCTCGGAAACGCACCCGCTTGTGCTGAGCGTGATGGGGGGCGCTGTCGTGTTTACGGGCCAGTTGTTGCCCATGCTGAATTTTCCGCTGGACTTCGATTACATCCATGTCAGCCGCTATGGAAATAAAACAAGCGGAGGCGAGCTGGACTGGCGGGTGGCCCCTCGCGAAAATGCGCGCGGCAGAGTCGTTCTGGTTCTGGACGACATTCTGGACGAAGGCGAAACCATGCTGGGCGTGAAGGAGAGAGTCATGGCTGAAGGGGCGGCAGATTTCTACAGCGCTGTGTTTTGCGACAAGCAAATCAAAAAGGCAAAGCCGATCAAGGCGGATTTCGTGGGATTGCCGCTGCCCGACAGATATGTCTTCGGGTTCGGCATGGACGTGCACGGCGCCTGGCGGAATTTGCCGGCAATCTATGCCAAGAGGGAAGGATGACATGCTGGCTATAATCGGTGGTTCGGGCCTGACCGGACTCGTGAACATGGAAGTGACCCGGCGTCTGGTCATGCGTACGCCTTATGGAGAACCCTCCGGCGCACTGACATTCGGAAAAATCAGGGGACATGAAGTCATTTTTCTGGCGCGTCATGGCTATGCGCATACGATACCGCCTCATGACGTGAATTATCGCGCCAACATCTGGGCGCTCAGTTCGCAGAATGCGAGCCATGTGGTTTCGATCGCATCGGTGGGCGGCATCCGCGGCGACCTCGCTCCCGGATCACTCGTCATTCCCGATCAGATCATCGATTATACGCATGGACGCAAATCTACATTTTTCGATACCCGCGAAAAGCCGGTGACTCATACCGATTTCACCGAGCCCTATTGCGAAGAACTGAGGCAAAGATGCCTCAAGGCGGCTGCGTTGTGCGGCAAACAGGTGTCCGATGGCGGAGTTTATGCGGCGACGCAGGGGCCGAGGCTGGAATCTTCCGCGGAAATCAACAGGCTGGAGCGCGACGGTGCGGACATGGTCGGCATGACGGGCATGCCCGAGGCGATTCTCGCAAGGGAGATGGGCCTTTGCTATGCAGCGATAGCTGTGGTCGCCAATTACGCAGCGGGCAGAGGCAACAGCCTGCATGCGGTGAAACTGGAAGACGTCAATGCCGTGCTCATGGCGGCCATGGAGCAGGTAAGGGATATACTGGAAAGCCTGGCAGAAATCCATGGCGATTGACGTGCTGAAAATGGGAGATGCGCGCCTGTTGAAGCAGGCGGCTCCTGTGACCGAGTTCGATACTCCGGAACTGCATGAACTCGTATCCGGCATGATCGATACCATGCGCTCCTTAAATGGAGCGGGACTGGCTGCTCCCCAGATCGGAGTCGGGCTGCAGCTTGTTCTGTTCGAAGTTCTCGAGAACCCGCGCTACCCGGATGTGGAATGCATCCCGCTCACCATATTGATCAATCCCGTCCTTGAGCCGATAGGAGATGAAATGGAGGAGGGCTGGGAAGGGTGTTTGAGCATCCCGGGAATGCGGGGACTTGTGCCGAGATATACCAGGCTCAGATACGGCGGATTCGATGCATATGGGAACGCAATCGACAGGGAGGTTGGCGGATTTCATGCGAGGGTGGTGCAGCACGAATGCGATCATCTTATGGGCATCCTATACCCAATGAGGATCAGTGACTTGCGTGATTTTGGATTCAGCAGCGCACTCTTTCCCGGGAAGTCCTGCCCGGAAGAGTAGTTATTTTTTTGGGGATGGCGTTGCTGCAGTTCTGGAAGTCAGCGTATCTGCGGTGACCTTGGTATGGCTGTCCACGTTGCTCACGCTTTCGTTGGAAGTGATGGCATCTTCGGTTTTCTTGTTCATGACGATGATGCTGATGCGGCGGTTGATGGGATTGTATGGGTTGTCCTTGTCGATCGGAACCGCGGACGCGAGTCCGACCACGCGCAGCATCTTGTTCGCATCCATGCCGCCCTTGATCAATTCCCTGCGTGAAGCATTTGCCCTGTCTGCCGACAGCTCCCAATTGCTGTAGCTTTTATCGCCGCCGCTATAGGGTGTCGCATCGGTATGGCCGGACAGGCTGATTCGGTTCGGCACGCCATTCAGGGTCTTGCCGATTTCGTCCAGGATGGCTTTGGTATAAGGCTGAAGCACTGTGCTGCCGAGATCGAACATGGGCCGGTTCTTCGCATCCACGATTTGAATGCGCAATCCTTCCGCGGTGATATCAATGAGGAGCTGGTCCTTGAATTTCTTCAGTTCGGGGTTGGAGTCGATGGCCTTTTCCAGGGTGCTCTTGAGGGCTTTCAGCTTCTCCTCTTCCTGCTGTTCGACCGCCGCCTTGGCATCTTTCAGATTGATTTTTTTCTTATGGGTCTCGGTATCCCCGTATTTGACCTGTCCGGCGGCGCGCGTCAAGTCCTGCCCTCCACCCGTGATGATGCTGGAGCTGTCGCCGGCGCCCTGGCCGCCGTAAAGCGCCACCCTGAGCGGCGTCTGGAAGTATTCGGCGATTCCTTTCAGGTTACCCTTCGTTGTCGAGCCCAGCAGCCACATCAGCAGGAAGAACGCCATCATTGCCGTGACGAAGTCGGCATAGGCTATTTTCCAGGCACCGCCGTGATGACCCCCTCCGCCCTTCTTGACGCGCTTTATGATAATAGGGCGCTGGGAATCGTCGCTCATTCGCTATGCCTTGGAGGGGGGGTTATTTCGCTTTACTCTTCTTGACATGTTCCTCGAGCTCGCTGAAGGTGGGGCGCTCGGTGGAATTGAGTACTTTTCTGCCGAATTCTACGGCCAGTGCCGGCGCATAGCCGTTCAGGCTGGCAAGCAGCGTGACGCGCATGCATTGCAACAGCTTGCTCGATTCGTTCACTTTTTGCTCAAGCAGGCCAGAAAGCGGGCCAACGAACCCGTAAGACAGCAGGATGCCAAGAAAAGTGCCGACCAGCGCATGGGCGATCAGGAGACCGAGTTCCCTCGGGGGGATGCCGACGGATTCCATGGTGTGAACCACCCCCATGACAGCGGCGACGATACCGAAAGCAGGCAGGCCTTCGCCGATTTTTCCCAGGATGTGGGCCGGCGCAAGTTCCTCATGATGATGCGTTTCGATTTCAACGTCCATCAGATTCTCGATTTCGAATGAGTTGAGATTTCCGCCGACCATGATGCGCAGGTAGTCGGTCAGGAATTCGATGGCGTGATGGTCGCTGAGGATCTTGGGATATTTGGAAAAGAGGGGGCTGCTCTTCGGATTGTCGACATCGCCCTCGATCGACATCAATCCTTCCTTCCTGATTTTGGAGAGAATCTCGTAAAGGAGCGCCATCAGCTCCATGTACAGAGCCTTGTTGTATTTCGAGCCCTTGAAAACGGTAGGTAGCGCTTTCAGGGTAGCCTTGATGGCTTTTCCCGAGTTGCCCACCACGAAAGCGCCACCGGCGGCGCCGGCGATCATGAGCAGCTCGATCGGCTGGAGCAGTGCTGCAAGATGACCGCCGGCAATCGCAAATCCCCCGAAAACGCATGCCAGGATGATGACGTAACCGACTATGACCAGCATTGCTCAATCTCTCCCGAAGGCTTGATGGTGGTGAAGAGGTTCTTCAAGTTAGCACAACAGTCATCGCATACATGCGGGTTATGATAACCAAAACTTGTTGCTTGCGCCATCCTATGAGCTATATTTGGATTTTGAGCTTTTCGGTCAGATGGGGCGAGATCGTTTGCAGAAGCTGCCCGAAAATTTTCGGCGCGCCCGCCACGATGTGTCCATTCTTCAAATAATTGGCTTCTCCATGCAGGTCGCCGACGAGGCCGCCGGCTTCCGTTATCAGCAGCGTGCCTGCTGCAATATCCCATGGGCTCAGGCTGAATTCCCAAAAACCGTCGAATCTTCCGGCTGCGACCGAAGCGAGATCGAGCGCGGCAGAACCCGGACGGCGGATGCCGGAAGTCTTTTGCACCAGTTCGCGGAATATGGCGAGATAGGCGTCCAGATTGTCGAAATTCCTGAAGGGAAACCCTGTGCCAATCAGGGCGTCTTCCAGACGGGTTCTCTTGGAAACCCTGAGCCTTCTGTCGTTGAGGAACGCTCCGCCACCCCTGGTTGCCGTGAAAAGATCGTTGTGAGCCGGATCGAATACCACGGCTTGCGTGATTACTCCCTTGTGAGCCAGCGCAATGGAAACGGAATATTGCGGGAATCCGTGAAGGAAGTTGGTTGTGCCGTCGAGCGGATCGATGATCCACTGGAATTCCGAATCGCCTTGGGTGCCGCTTTCTTCTGCTAGAATGGCGTGGCCCGGATAGGAATCCGTGATGATTTCCAGAATGGCTGCTTCTGCAGCCTTGTCCACTTCGCTCACGAAATCGTTGTAGGATTTGTGCTCGACTTTGAGCAGGTCAAGATTCTGGGATGCGCGGTTGATGATCGATCCGGCACGGCGTGCAGCCTTGACTGCGGTATTGAGCATGGGGTGCATGGTGCGTCTCTAGGGTTTTGTAAACTGCGACATTCTATCAGGTTACGCATTAAAATTCGTTTTCGGGTTGTTTGGAAATATGGGTACTGTGGGCGACAGATTTGAAAATATACGCATCGTGCTGTGCCGACCGACGCATCCAGGAAACATAGGAGCATCGGCCCGCGCCATGAAGACGATGGGGCTTTCACGGCTCTATCTGGTTTCGCCGAAACATTTTCCCCACCCGGAAGCCACCGCGCGCGCATCCGGTGCAGAGGATGTTCTTGAAAGGAGCGTGGTTTGCGAAACGCTCGACGATGCGCTAATCGGTGCTCAGCTGATGGTTGCGGTGACGGCAAGGCCGCGGGATCTCTCCCACGAGGTATTCGATCCGCGTGGTGCTGCGCGCATCCTTCTCGATGAGGCCGGTCGAGGCGATGTCGCCCTGGTTTTCGGAACGGAAATGTCGGGGCTCACGACCGAGGAGATTGGAAAATGCCAGATCATTTCCACCATTCCTGCGAATCCGGCCTATTCTTCGCTGAATCTGGCTTCTGCCGTTCAGGTCATGGCCTATGAATTGAAGATGGCTTTTCCGGAGGAAAAAATGCCGTCGGGAAAGTCGCTTGATCTTGCCAGTTTCGAAGAAATCGAACATTTTTATCAGCATTTGGAAAAGACTTTGGTTAAGATTGGATTTCTCGATCCCGAAGAGCCGAAAAGATTGATGCAAAGGATGCGCAGGTTGTTTGCAAGAAGCCGCCTTGAGAAGACGGAAGTGAGCATCCTCAGGGGGATATTGAGAGATTTGTCGGAATATACTCCGCACAAGGAATGAAATTGTTCGAATCCATAAGAGAAGACATCCAGGTCGTATTCGAACGCGACCCTGCGGCACGCACGCGATGGGAGGTGATCACCTGCTATCCGGGTTTTCACGCCATTCTGATCCACAAATTGTCGCGTCGCCTGTGGTGTGCCGGGCTGAAATGGCTGGCGAGATTCGCTGCGCATTTTGGACGCTGGCTCACTGGAATCGAAATTCATCCTGGCGCAAAGATCGGCAGGCGGGTATTCATCGACCACGGCATGGGAATTGTGATCGGTGAGACGGCTGAAATCGGCGACGATTCAACGCTTTATCATGGCGTCACCCTGGGGGGGACCTCCTGGAGTGAAGGCAAGCGCCATCCGACTCTGGGCAGGGGAGTCATCGTTGGGGCTGGCGCCAAGATACTTGGGCCGATTCGGATCGGGGATGGCGCCAAGATCGGATCCAATGCCGTAGTCGTCAAGGATGTTCCGGACGGCGCGACTGCGGTGGGCATCCCGGCAAGAATTCTTGACGAATCCAAGCAGCAGGTGCGGGAGAAGAAAGCCGAGAAAATGGGCTTCAGCGCTTATGCCATCGGGGATGACATGAACGATCCGATTACCAAGGCGATACATGGCTTGATCGATCATAGCGTCGCCAGCGACCACAAGATCGAGTTGATACTCCAGTATCTTGAAAAAATTGGCATCCATACCGAAGAAGCAAAAGCCACGGCCGACAGTTTCGATCCAAAATACCTCAATAAAATAGTTGACTGATTTTTTAAACTTGCTATATAGTTGACCAAAGAGATCGGATATGATCTGGTATGTCAATCATATGAGGCGAACATGAGATTAACTACGAAAGGCCGTTTTGCCGTGACGGCCATGGTCGATTTGGCCATCCATTCCGACGGCGCGCCGGTAACATTGGCCGGAGTAAGCGAGCGTCAGCTGATATCCCTGTCCTACCTCGAGCAGCTGTTCGGCAGGCTGAGGCGCCATGGCCTGGTCGAAAGCGTGAGAGGTCCGGGTGGCGGCTATTGTATAGCCAAGCCACTGGACCAGATTTCGGTTGCGAAAATCATCCTGGCTGTCGATGAGCCGCTCGATGCGACCAAGTGCGGCGGGAAGGCGAATTGCAAGGCCAACGGGCCTTGCCTTACCCATAATCTCTGGACCGACCTGACCGATCAGATCTACAGCTACCTCGAATCGATCACGCTCGATCAGCTGATTTACGGCAAGGATGAACCGATTCGGGACAACATGCGGATGATGCTCGCACCTGCCTGATGCCGGTTTATCTGGATTACAATGCCACGACTCCGATGGCGGCGGAAGTTCTGGAGGGGATGCTGCCCTATCTCGGAACAGGCTTTGGCAATCCTTCCAGCGCTCACGCCTTCGGCAGGATGGCGAGAGAAGCTGTCCACAA
This sequence comes from Pseudomonadota bacterium, assembly GCA_021835845.1. Taxonomy (GTDB): domain Bacteria; phylum Pseudomonadota; class Gammaproteobacteria; order Burkholderiales; family JABEVD01; genus JABEVD01. The sequence continues at coordinate 70,308 of JAKBJU010000008.1, forward strand.
TGCAAGAAGCCAGGTGGCGGAAGCCGTCGGCTGTCAGCGTTCCCAGGTCATTTTCACGAGCGGCGGGAGCGAGGCCAACAACTTGTTCATCAAGGGCGCGGCAGGATATCTCAAGCCCGGAACGATTGCGATTAGTTCGATAGAACATCCCAGTATCATGAAGCCCTCAGCCTCATTGGCCCGATCTGGCTGGCTGTTGCGCAAGATTTCGGTGGATGCCGAAGGACTGCTCGACATCAGGGATGCCGATAGTGCGCTTTCGAGCCCATCCTGCATGGTTTCGGTAATGCTGGCCAACAATGAGACCGGCATCATTCAGGATGTGGCGAAAGTGGCTGAAATTGCCCGCTCCCGCGGGGCATGGATGCATACCGATGCGGTTCAGGCTTTCGGCAAGGTCCCTTTGAATTTTTCTTCCCTTGGCGTGCATGCCATGACGATTTCGGCCCACAAGATTTGCGGCCCGAAAGGCGTGGGCGCCTTGATCGTGGACAAGCGCCTCGCCCTGATGCCTCTTGTCGAAGGGGGAGGGCAGGAATCGGGCTTGCGCTCGGGGACGGAAAATGTCGCTGCCATCGTCGGCTTCGGCGTTGCCGCCATGCTTGCCAGAACCCGCCTTCTGGACTACGCGCGGCATGTCGACTGTCTGAAGAAAAAACTGGAGAGCGCTCTGCAGGACATGGGGGCGGTTCTTTTCTCAAGGGGGGCGCCACGCCTGCCAAACACGTCCTATTTTTCCTTTTCCGGCGTCGATGGGGGTACCCTTGTCCTCGAGATGGATCGCGCCGGCTTTGCGATCGCAAGCGGTTCTGCCTGTGCCAGCGGGGCGACGGATCCGAGCGAAACGCTTCTCGCCATGGGGGTGTCGCCCGATCTGGCGCGAGGGGCGGTGAGGGTGAGTCTGGGAGCGGGGAGCGATGACTCCCATGTGGCCGATTTTGTCACTGCACTGAAAGCTGCGCTCCGGCGCCTTTCCACTATGGCAGCCGTATAGCCTTCAGGCCTGCAACTCTTCCAGAAGCGCAGTTTCGACGCGGATCAGTGTCCTGGGGTTTTCCAGCATCGGGCCGGATACTAGAAAAGTGTCTTCGGCGCGCTCGCCGAGCGTGTTGATTCTTGCGCTATGGACACTGACATGGTTGTCTTTCAGCGTTTTTGCGATTCGGGACAGCAACCCCGGGCGGTCGCCGGCGATGATGGAAAGCACGCGATAAATGCCTTTTTCGTCGGGAGCGATGTTGACCTGCGGCGGTATCGGGAAATGCTTCAGGTGACGGCTCAGGCGGCTTTGAAGCGGCGCCTCCAGGGGTTTTTTCTGAACCAGCCTCTGTTCCAGTTCGAATTCGACAAAGCTGATCAGATCCCGGTATTGTTCGACTTTCCGTTCGGGGTCGAGTACCAGGAAGCTGTTCAAGCAATAGCCGTGTCGAGTTGTGTGTATCCTGGCTTCGGCGATGTTGTAGCCGATGCGCTCGAAGAATCCGCTGATCTGCACAAAGAGATCGGGCCGGTTCTCCGCATAAATCATGACTTGCAGACCTTCTCCTACAGGGCTCAACCTTGCTCTGACGACGGGTGTGGTGGCGTCGACCCGATTGTGGAGAATGCGCGCATGCCAGGCGATCTCGTTGGCATCGTGCTGCAAGAAATAGCTCATTTCGAGCTTCGACCAGAGATTCTGCTGGCTGTCTTTGGGCATGGCATAAAGCTGCAACAGCCGGACCGCCTCGATCTGGCGTTTCTGGAAATTTCCGATGGAAGAGGGCTTGTCTCCTCTCAGGTAGCGCTGCGCCGCTCTGAAAAGATCTTCCAGCAGCTTTTCCTTCCAGGCATTCCACACCTTCGGGCTGGTTCCTCTGATATCGGCTACCGTAAGCAGATAGAGCGCCGAAAGCTGTCTTTCCGTGCCCACCCTGGCAGCGAAATTTTCAATGACGTCCGGATCTGACAAATCCATTTTCTGGGCAGTGGCTGACATGATCAGATGATTCTCGACAAGATCCCCCACCAATGTCGCGTCGGCCTCGCTCATGCCATGCTGCCTGCAAAAGGTCAGGGCGTCGCGCTTTCCGAGCTTCGAATGATCCCCGCCGCGGCCCTTTGCAATGTCATGAAAAAGCCCGGCCAGATAAAGCACTTCGGGGTGTTCGAATTCATTGATCAGTCTGCTGCAAAGGGGGTATTCGTGGGCATATTCCGTCATTTTGAAGCGCCTCAGGTTGCGCACCACCTTGAGTATATGCTCGTCTACCGTGTAGACATGGAAGAGGTCGTGCTGCATGCGCCCCACGATGCGGCCGAAAGCCGGGATGTATTTGCCCAGTACACCGTACTGATTCATGCGTTGCAGGGCATGCGAGACCCCTTTGGGTTCGCGCAGGATCTGCATGAAAAGCTCCCTGTTCTTTTCATCCCTGCGGAATTTGGCGTCGATTTTCGAGGTGGCTCTCCAAAGGGCGCGCAATGTCTCCGAACTGATGCCCTTGAGTTCGGGATGGCGCTCTATCAGCAGAAAACATTCGAGGATGGCACCGGGTTCGTCCGAGAAAAGCGATTCGCTGCGTACGGCGAGCAAGTCGCCTCTAGCCTCGAATCGTTCGTTGATGACAGCGCGCGCAGCCTGCGAAGCGGCGAATATGCTGGTGCGCATATTTTGCAGCAAAATGGTGTTGAGCTGGGAAACCGACTTGGCTATACGGTAATATTGCTGCATCAATTGCTCGCTTGCACGGCGAGAGCGACTCTCCCGATACCCGAGCTCGTTTGCAAGTCCTGTCTGGTAATCGAACAGCAGCCTGTCTTCCCTGCGTGCGGCAAGGTAATGCAGACGGATGCGCAGATTTTCGAGAAAGGCCTGATGCCGCGCTATGCGCTTGGCTTCGCTTTTCGTGATGATGCCGTTTCTTGCCAGATCGTTCCACGATGAGCCGAGGTTGCAGGCCTTGCCGATCCAGATCAGGGTCTGGAGATCCCTGAGCCCGCCGGGGCTTTCCTTCAGATTGGGCTCCAGGTTGTGCGAGGTGTCGTGGAGGCGCATGTGGCGCTGCTGCTGCTCGAGCTCTTTCGCGTTGAAAAATGCCTTGCAATCGATCGAGGTGCGCAGTGCTACGGTAAAAGCCCGGTACAGTTTTCGGCTGCCAGCAAGGAGTCTTGCCTCCAGCATGTTGGTTTGCACCGTGACATCCTTTGCAGCTTCGATTTCACATTCTTCCAGGGTGCGAACGCTGTGCCCGACGTCGAGCCCGGAGTCCCACAGAAGGCCCACCAGATGCTCCAGCTTTTCGGTCATGTCAGGGTCGGCCGGTTTTGCGAGCAGGATCAAAATGTCGATGTCGGAATGGGGGAAAAGCACCTTGCGCCCGTATCCTCCGACTGCCAGCAAGGCAGCGTCAGCCGGGGGGGAGATGCCATCCCAGGCGGTTTTCAGGATGCGGTCGACAAGGTGGCTGAGGTTTCCTGGGAGTGTTGAAGCACGTTCGTCCTGCCGGAATTTTTCCTGCAGGAATTTTTTCCCCTCTGCAAGCTCCAGCCTGATTGCATTCGATGCCAGGTTCAAGGCTATATTCCAGGAGGGGAGCCGGGCGAAAGGGTCAATACTTCGTGTGCGGCTTCGGTAACCAGTATGGTGTGCTCCCATTGAGCGGAAAGGCTGTGATCCTTCGTGACCACTGTCCAGCCATCGCCCAGATGCCGAATGGCAGCTTTTCCCGCATTGATCATGGGCTCGATGGTGAAAATCATTCCGGGGAGCAATGTCAATCCGGTTCCGGCGTTGCCATAGTGCAGGACCTGGGGTTCCTCGTGAAATTTGATGCCTATGCCATGGCCGCAGTATTCTCTTACGACGCTATAGCCATGTTTCTCGGCATGTTTCTGAATGGCGGAGCCGATATCCCCGAGCCTGTTTCCTGGCTTGACCTGATTGATGCCGTGCCACATGCATTCATGGCTGACTTCGCATAAACGCCTGGCATGAGGCGCTACTTCCCCGACGCAGAACATGCGGCTGGTGTCCCCGTGGTAGCCGTCCTTGATGACGGTGATGTCAATATTCAGGATGTCGCCGTTTTTGAGAACCTTGTCTCCGGGGACGCCGTGGCAGATCTGATGATTGATGGAGGTGCAAATCGATTTCGGGTAGGGCCTGTGTCCGGGAGGGGCGTAATTGAGTGGCGCGGGAATCGTTTTCTGGATGTTTACCATGTAATCGTGACAGAGCCGATCCAGCTCCCCCGTGGTGATTCCGGATTTTACAAAGGGTTCGATATAATCCAGGACTTCGGCAGCAAGCCGCCCGGAGACGCGCATTTTTTCGATTTCCTGCTGGGTTTTGATGCTTACTGTCATGTGTGCTTTTCTGCCGGACGGAGTTGGGCAGCTGGAACCTTTAAACTTTCGAGCATATCGAATAGTTGCCTGCAAGGCAATCCGCCAGCGCATGGTTTTTGTTGAGGAATTGGCAGGCGGGATGTTACAATTGAAAAATCAGTTCGTAAGGGGATGGTCCCCAAACTCTGAAATTCTCACACTCGTCCTGCAGGGTGCCCGTTATCGGGTCGTTGAGACGGGTGGAAGTCATAACCCTAATGGAGAACTCAATGTCGGTTACAATGCGTCAAATGCTGGAGGCTGGTGTCCACTTCGGGCATCAAACCCGTTACTGGAATCCGAAAATGGCTCCCTACATTTTCGGACATCGCAACAAGATCCATATCGTCAATCTCGAGAAAACCCTGGCAATGTACCAGGAGGCGATGAAGTATGTGCGCCAACTTGCATCCAACAAGGGAACGATACTGTTCGTCGGCACCAAGCGGCAGGCTCGCGAGATTGTCAAGGAAGAAGCCGCGCGCTGCGGCAGCCCCTATGTCGATCATCGCTGGCTTGGCGGAATGCTGACCAACTTCAAGACGGTCAAGCAATCGATCAAGCGCTTGCATGACATGGAAGCCATGATGCAGGACGGATCCATAGACAAGCTTTCCAAGAAGGAGGCGCTTGAGCTCCATCGTGAATACGAGAAGCTTGAAAGGAGCCTCGGCGGAATCAAGGATATGCCAGGCCTTCCGGATGCGATTTTCGTGATCGATGTCGGGTACCAGAAGGGAACGATCGTGGAAGCTGCCAAGCTGGGTATTCCCGTGGTTGGGGTTGTTGATACCAATCACTCCCCCGATGGCGTCGCCTATGTCATCCCGGGCAATGACGATTCCAGCAGGGCGATACGCCTCTATGCAAGAGGGGTGGCCGATGCGATCCTGGAGGGCCGAAGCCAGGTCATCAAGGAACTGGTCAGCGACGAATTTGTTGAAGTGAGCGACCCGGCGGAAGCGGGCGAATAATCCTTAAAAAAGGGGCGTCAGCCCCTTTTTTAAACTTTTAATTTTCTGGGAGTTTTGGAAATGGCGGAAATTACCGCAGGTATGGTCAAGGAACTGCGCGAGCTGACTGGTCTTGGCATGATGGAGTGCAAAAAGGCGCTGAGTGAAACGGATGGCGACATGAGGGCAGCCGAAGATCTGCTTCGCATCAAGAGCGGAGCGAAAGCGAGCAAGGCTGCGGGCAGGGTCGCTGCAGAAGGCATGATAGGTGCCTTCGTCGCTGCAGACAGGAAATCCGGCGCCTTGGTCGAACTCAACTGCGAAACCGATTTCGTTGCGAAGAACCAGGATTTTGTCGATTTTGCAAAAGCGCTTGCAGAGCTGGTGACTAAAACCGGCCTGACCGATGTTGCCGCTTTGTCCGGGTGCGAAATGGGTGGCGGCAAGACAGTCGAGGAATTGCGCCAGGCGCTCGTCATGAAGCTCGGTGAAAACATCAGCGTCCGTAGGATGGTGCGCTTCCAGACGCAAGGCCAGCTGGCCTATTATCTGCACGGCTCGAAAATCGGCGTGCTGGTCGATTATGCCGGAGCGGATGAGGCGCTGGGCAAGGATATCGCCATGCATATTGCTGCAAGCAAGCCGGTATGCGTTTCCAAGGATGAGGTTCCGGCCGATCTTTTGGCGAAAGAGCGTGAAATCTATACTGCGCAAGCTGCCGAGAGCGGCAAGCCTGCCAATATCGTCGAAAAAATGGTCGATGGCAGGGTGGCCAAATATCTTGCTGAAATCACTTTGCTGGGCCAGCCCTTCGTGAAGGATCCGGATCAGACGGTGGAAAAGCTGCTCGCAGCCCGAAAAGCGAAAGTCAATGCCTTCCAGATGTTCGTGGTTGGCGAGGGCATCGAAAAGGCATCCACCGATTTTGTCGCCGAGGTTATGGCGCAAGTGGGGCAATCTTGACGAAAAAAGCGCCGGCTTACAAGCGCATCCTGCTCAAGCTGAGCGGAGAGGCGCTGATGGGCGACGATAGCTACGGGATCAACCGCCCGACGATCGCGCGCATCGTTTCAGAAATCAAGGAAGTCGTTGAACTCGGCGTGCAGGTCGCCATCGTGATTGGCGGCGGCAACATTTTCCGGGGCGTGGCGCTTGGTGCGGCAGGCATGGATCGCGCGACAGCCGATTACATGGGGATGATGGCCACCGTCATGAATGCGCTTGCTTTGCAGGATACGATGCGTGGTGTCGGACTCGGATGCCGCGTGCAATCCGCGCTCAATATCGAGCAGGTTGCCGAGCCTTATATTCGCGGCAAAGCGATGCGCTACCTTGAAGAGGGCAAGGTTGTGGTGTTTGCCGCCGGAACGGGCAATCCCTTTTTCACGACAGATACGGCCGCCGCGCTGCGCGGGATGGAGATGAATGTCGATATCGTTCTCAAGGCAACCAAAGTTGACGGAGTTTATACCGCTGATCCGGTGGCTCACCCCGAGGCTACGCGATACAACCGCTTGAGCTTTGATGAGGCGATACAGAAGAACCTGAAGGTCATGGACGCTACTGCATTGGCATTGTGCAGGGATCAGAATATGAATGTGAACGTTTTCAGCATATTCAAGCCTTCCGCCTTGAAGCGAGTCGTGTTCGGGGAGGACGAGGGTACTCTGGTATACTGCTGATTTCAGCATATTGGGAAAACACGAAGATGTTGGGTGAAGTCAAGAAATCTGCCGAGCAAAGAATGATCAAGGCGCTCGAGTCCCTGAAAGTCGATTTCTCCAAAGTCAGGACAGGGCGGGCGCATACCGGCATACTCGACCACGTGGTAGTGGACTATTACGGCAATCCCACGCCGATCAGTCAGGTCGCCGGCGTGAGCTTGCTGGATGCGCGTACCATCAGCGTTTCTCCATGGGAGAAAAAAATGCTGGCGCAGGTCGAAAAGGCGATCAGGGATTCCGATTTGGGGCTCAATCCTTCCACGGTGGGGGATATTGTGCGGGTTCCCATGCCCATGCTCACGGAAGAGCGCAGGCGCGATCTGATCAAGGTGGTCAGGGGGGAGGCCGAGAACGCGCGAATAGCCATCCGGAATATTCGCAGGGACGCCAATTCCTCGCTCAAGGAACTCGTCAAGGAAAAGGCCATTTCCGAGGATGACGAGCGGCGTGCGCAGGATGAAATCCAGAAGCTGACTGATCGCCATATCGCTGAAGTGGACAAGGCATTGCAGGCCAAAGAAGCCGATCTTATGGCAGTCTGATGGCTCAGTTCCAAAGCTCGACTTGCGAGATTCCCGAGGCAAAAGCCATTCCGTCGCATATCGCGATCATCATGGACGGCAATGGCAGATGGGCTAAACAGCGCATGTTGCCGAGAATTGCCGGGCATCAGCGAGGCGTCAAGAGCGTGCGCAACACGGTCCGGCATTGTGTCGAAATCGGCGTCGAGTATCTGACCCTGTTCGCTTTCAGCAGCGAGAATTGGCGCAGACCAAAAGACGAGGTGTCTTTTCTGATGACGCTTTTTTACAGCGCCCTGGATCGGGAAATCGATCAGATTCACAAGGATAATCTGCGGTTCAGGGTAATCGGGGATCTTGCGCCATTCAATGCCAAGCTGGTCACTTTGATCAAGGAGGCTGAACTGCGCACTGCAGGCAACACAGGCCTGACTTTTACCATAGCTGCCAATTATGGGGGCAGGTGGGATATCCTGCAGGCGGCAAAGCGCATGTTGAACGATCATCCGGAGCTTGCAGGCGGATTCGATGAGTGCCATCTCGCGCCTTATCTTTCGATGAATTATGCTCCGGAACCCGATCTTTTCATAAGAACGGGGGGGGAGCAGCGAATCAGCAACTTTCTTTTGTGGCAGCTTGCCTATACCGAACTCTACTTCACGGATACCCTGTGGCCGGATTTCGATTCGACCGCACTGGATCTTGCCATCGCTTCCTATCAGGCGAGGGAGCGTCGCTTCGGGCGAACCAGCGAACAGTTGCTCGCAACCCCCTGACAATGCTTAAAGCCAGGATACTGACAGCAATAGTATTGATTCCGCTTTTCCTGGGCGCCTTGTTTTTCCTCTCCGACGAGCTATGGATAGGCGTGACGCTGGCAGTGACAATGCTTGCCTGCCGGGAATGGGGCAGGATGGCCGGCTTTTCGAAAATGCTTGGCCAGCTTTATCTCGTCCTGTCCTTCATGTTGTCGTGGTTCGTTCTCTGGCTGATTCATGTCGATTCTGCGCGCATCCTGTTTTTTTACGGGGCTTCGGCCATTTTCTGGTTGGTTGTCGCTCCATTCTGGCTCGCATTTGGCTGGCATGTGCGGCACCCGCTCATCATGGCATTGGCAGGGTGGGTTGTGCTGATTCCGACATGGCTTGCCCTGATCGATCTCAGGCTTTATGGGCCGTGGCTTTTGCTCGGAGTCATGGCAATAGTCTGGATTGCTGATACCGCTGCTTATTTCGCCGGGAGACGATTCGGGGAGCACAAGCTTGCCCCATCGATCAGCCCCGGAAAAACCTGGGAAGGCGTTGCCGGGGCTGCCGCTGCGGTGGGGATTTATGCCTGGTTTCTGGTGTTCTCGGGCAACACGGATGCCCTGGCAATTGATCCGCCCTGGCTGATTCTGTCGACCTGGGTGCTGATGGTTTTCAGCATCATCGGCGACCTTTTCGAATCTTCCGTCAAGCGCAATGCAGGGCTCAAGGACAGCGGAAGCATTCTTCCCGGCCATGGCGGGATACTTGACCGCATTGACAGCCTGACGGCGGCGCTTCCTCTGGCCGCACTGGGCCTGATGCTCATACAGCAGTTGCCATGATGACGCAAAACATCACCATACTGGGCTCCACAGGGAGCATCGGCAAAAGCACACTCGACGTGGTGGCGAGGCATCCCGAGAAATTCACGGTGTTCGCATTGAGCGCGAATACCCAGCATGAGGTCCTGCTCGAGCAGTGCCTGAAATTCAGGCCGAAGTATGCCGTGATGCGGGACGAGTCGGGTGCGCAGCGCTTAAGGGAAGGAATTGTTGGGGCGGGGCTGAATACCGAAGTCGAAAGCGGAGTTGCAGCGCTCGAAAAAATAGCCTCTCTCCCTGAAGTGGATACCGTGATGGCTGCCATTGTCGGCGCTGCGGGAATGCAGCCGGCGCTTGCCGCAGCAAGAAGCGGGAAAAGAATCCTGCTTGCAAACAAGGAGACCCTTGTCATGGCAGGCCAGCTTTTTATGGATGCGGTCAAAGAAAACGGCGCCGTTCTTTTGCCCATAGACAGCGAGCACAATGCCATTTTCCAGGTGCTGCCGCGCGAGGGATCCCTCGAGAGGGGAGGCGTGAAGCGCATCCTGCTCACGGCGTCCGGCGGCCCTTTCAGGAATTTCTCGAGGGAAGCGCTTGAACGTGTCACGCCGGATGAGGCGTGCAGGCATCCGAACTGGGTCATGGGCAGAAAGATTTCCGTCGATTCTGCGACCATGATGAACAAGGGGCTGGAGGTAATCGAGGCGCACTGGCTGTTCAATGCGGGAGCCGATCGGATCAGGGTGGTCGTGCACCCCGAGAGCATCATCCATTCCATGGTCGAATACATCGATGGCTCGATACTTGCCCAGTTGGGCAATCCAGATATGCGCACGCCGATCGCTTATGCGCTCGGGTTTCCCCAAAGAATCGATTCCGGCGTCGAGTCGCTCGATTTGTGCCGGATCGCGACGCTTCACTTCGAAGAGCCCGATTTTTCCCGCTTTCCCTGTCTTGCCCTGGCATTTCAGGCATTGAAAGCCGGCGGGGCGGCTGCGACCATACTGAATGCTGCGAATGAAGTGGCTGTGCAGTATTTTCTCGAAAAGAGGATACGCTTTACGGCCATTTCCGACATGATAGAAGAAACGCTGAGCGAATTGGGCGCCTTGCCACTCGACACTCTGGAAGAAGCGATCGAGATCGACAGGATGGCGAGGGGCGTCGCCACTGCCCTGCTTTCGAGAATCTCATGAATATCATGCATACCCTGGCTGCATTTGCCATGGCGCTCGGTATCCTCATCGTGGTCCACGAATTGGGGCATTATCTGGTTGCCAGAGCCTGTGGCGTCAGGGTGCTGCGTTTTTCTGTCGGCTTTGGCAAGCCGCTGCTCTCCAGACGCATCGGGGCTGACCGGACCGAGTGGTCGATTGCTGCTTTCCCGATCGGGGGCTACGTCAAGATGCTTGACGAGCGGGAAGGGGAAGTGTCGCCTGAAGAAACTCACCGCGCTTTCAACCGTCAGACGGTCTACCGTCGCTGCGCGATTGTTCTTGCCGGCCCTATCTCGAACCTTGTTCTGGCCGTTCTCCTGTACTGGGGGCTCTTCGTGCATGGCATTCCCGGGATGAAACCCGTCCTTGGGCCGATCAGGCCGGATTCGGTTGTTGCCCAGGCGGGTTTCAGGGAGGGCGACGAAATTCTGGATGTCGATCACCGGAATGTTAAAACCTGGGACGATGTGCGCTGGATTTTGATTCAGCAAGCCGTGAAGAAGGCCGCAATTGACGTTTCGGCACGCGATGCCGAAGGGCGCATCGTTCCGTACAAACTCGATTTGAGCCATGCGGATATCGACAGCAAGAATTTTCTTTCCGATATGGGTTTCGAGAGGATGCAGATATCCCTCCCTCCGGTGATCGACGAGGTGACGAAGGATGGGCCTGCCGATCGAGCAGGTATTGTGGCTGGCGACAGGATCGTTGCACTCAATGGCCATTCCATCAGCACATGGTCCGAGGTGGCTGAATTCATCCGAAAGAATGAATCTGTCCCGGTCAGAATGGAAATTGAGCGCAATGGCTCTCGCTTATCGATGCAAATCATTCCGGAAGTTGCGTCAGAAAACGGCCAGCGCATCAGCAGGATCGGTATCGAAGCGAAAATCGATCGGAGAGAGATGGATAAAATGTTCACCCAGGTGCGCTATTCGCCTCTTGAAGCATTTTTCCGGGCATTCGACAAGACTTGGGAGACGTCCGGGTTCACGTTGAAAATGCTCGGCGAGATGTTTCTCGGAAAAATTTCCATGAAGAATATCGGCGGGCCGATCACGATCGCCGACTATGCTGGACAGTCAGCCAGGATGGGCATTGTTGCCTATTTGAATTTTCTGGCGCTCATCAGTATCAGCCTCGGCATACTCAATTTGTTGCCCGTTCCTGTGTTAGATGGGGGGCATTTGATGTATTATATGGCCGAAATTGTGAGAGGCAGACCCCTGTCTGACAGGGCTATGGAAATCGGCCAGCAGGTGGGAATGTTCCTGCTTTTCTCGCTGATGGCACTGGCTATTTACAATGATCTGCACCGTCTGATTACCGGCTGATTTTAATGAAAATAAAACATTTGGTGGCAATTCTTTCCAGTCTTTATGCAACTTCGAGCTTTGCGATGCAGCCTTTCGTCGTGAAGAATATCAAGGTCGAAGGCATACAGCGCACCGAAGCCGGCACGGTATTCAGCTATTTGCCGGTGAAGGTCGGCGATACCATGAACGACGAGAAATCGGTTGCCGCGATCAAGGCACTATATGCCACCGGTTTCTTCAAGGACGTGCGCATCGAGGCCGACGGGGGTGTGCTCATCGTGGTCGTCCAGGAACGCCCCGCGATTGCGTCGATCGATATTGTGGGCGCAAAGGAAATCAAGAAGGATACGCTGAAGACCAGCTTGAAGCAGATCGGGCTCGCCGAAGCGCGCATTCTCGACAGATCGCTGCTTGACAAGGCAGTCCAGGAATTGAAGAGGCAATACATCGGGCGCGGCCATTACGCCGTAAAGGTTGTCGCTACGCTCACGCCCCTCGAACGCAATCGCGTCGACGTCACCTTCAATATTACCGAGGGGGATGTCGCCAAGATTCACAAGATCAGCATCATCGGAAACCATGTTTTCAAGGAAAAGGATCTGGTCAAGCTTTTCTCGCTCTCCACGCCGAACTGGCTTTCATGGTTTACTGACGACGACCAGTATTCGAAAACCAAGCTTTCTGCCGATGAGGAAACCCTGCGTTCTTATTATCAGAACCGCGGCTATCTGGAGTTTGCCATCAATTCCACGGATGTTTCGATTACACCGGATAAAAAGGATATCTACATCACCCTCAATATCACGGAAGGGCCAAAATATACCATCAGCGGCGTCAAGTTCGCAGGAGACATGCTGATCCCGGAAACGGAATTGCGCAAAATGGTTTCCGTCAAGGCTGGCGATATTTTCGATCGGGAGAAGATAACCGACTCCATAAAACTCATCAGCGACAGGCTGTCGGACGAAGGCTATGCTTTTGCGAATGTCAATGCCATACCGGATCTGGACAAGAAAAGCCACACTGCCACCTTCACTTTCTCGATTGACCCGGGACATCGTGTCTATGTCAGGCGAATCAATATCACTGGCAATACGCGAACCAAGGACGAGGTGATCCGCCGGGAGTTCAGGCAGATGGAGGGGGGATGGTACATGGGCCAGAATATCAAGGATTCCAAGAACCGAATCGACAGGCTGGGCTATTTTTCCGATTCCAACATAGAAACGCCGGCCGTGGTAGGCACGAACGACCAGGTTGATCTCAACCTCAACGTGACTGAAAGGCCGACGGGCAACATATCGGTCGGTGCCGGTTACGCGAGCGCTGAAGGTCTGATATTGAATGGATCGATTTCGGAAAACAACATTTTCGGGACGGGCAACCAGGCATCGATATCGGTCAATACGAGCATACTGAACAGGGTCATCGACCTCTCCTATACCAATCCCTATTATACGGATGCAGGCACCAGCCTGGGATACGATTTGTACAGGAGGGATGTCAATCCTTCCGCGCTGATGCTCGGTCAATACCAGACCAACACGACGGGTGCGATGGTGCGCTACGGTGTTCCGGTGACCGACATCGACACCGTCCATTATGGTTTGGGGTTGGAGGAAACGACCATCAATTTGGTCAACTATGCGGCGCTTTACCCCTATTACGGGCTGTATAATCCTTACCTGAACTTCACTTCGCCGGTATATAGCCAGTTCGTCCAGCAGTTCGGCAATTACAACACCACAGTCAAGGGTACCATAGGCTGGTCGCGTGATACCCGCAACAATGCTTTCTTTCCCACAGAAGGAAACATGATCAGTGCCTATACTGAGATGGGGTTGCCCGGCGGCTCGCTGAAGTATTACAAAGTTACGAGCCAGGACATGTGGTTCCATGACATCTATAAAGACATTACCCTGATGCTGGAGGGACAGTTGGGTGTCGGCGGTGGCTATGGCGGCAAGCCATTGCCGTTTTTCGACAATTTCTTCGCTGGCGGCGTCGGTTCGGTGCGAGGTTACGACATCAGTTCTCTGGGACCCAAGGACTCCTATTATGAGCCAATCGGCGGCAACAAGATGGTGACGGTGAGCAGCGAGGTATATTTCCCCATGCCGGGCATCAAGGACAAGAAATCGGTTCGTCTGAGTACTTTTGTCGATGGCGGTCAGGTTTACGGAAACAGCCAGATTCCGCTGCAAGGCGGAGGATTGCGTTATGCCGCAGGGGTGGCGCTGACCTGGATTTCTCCGGTCGGCCCGCTCAAATTCAGCTTTGCCCAGCCGATCAATCCGCAGCCTTTGGATAATATCCAGAGGTTCCAGTTCATGCTGGGCAATATATTCTAATTTGGAATCAGGAGATTAAATTGAAAAGGATATATGCAGGTTTAGTCGCAATGGTTCTGGCCGCTGGCGCATCCATCAGTTGCGCAGACGAGATCAAGATCGGAATCGTGAACACCGAACGGGTGTTGAGGGAGTCCGCTCCCGCGATCGCTGCACAGAAAAGGATAGAAAAGGAGTTTGCAGCAAGAGACCAAAACCTGCAGAAAATGGCGAAGCAGGCCAAGGATCTCCAAGCGCAGCTGGACAAGGAAGGGATGACGATGTCCGATTCGGACAGGGCAGCCAAGGAGCGCGATCTTGCCAATCTGAGCCGGGATTTCCAGCGCATGCAGCGCGAATTCAGGGAAGATCTCAATCTGAGGAAAAACGAGGAGCTGGCTACCGTGATCGAGAAAGCCAACAAGGCGATCACCAGTATCGCCCAGTCCGAGAAATACGACCTGATACTCCAGGAGGCGGTATACAGGAGTCCCAAGATAGATATCACCGACAAGGTGATCAAGGCATTGGCCAACGAGAAGTAATTTATGGGCCAGAGTTTCCGGCTATCGGATATCGTCGGACGCTTTGGCGGGGAGCTCATCGGCGATGGCGAAATCATGGTCTCTCGGGTTGCGACGCTTGCGAGCGCGGAGCCGACGGATATTTCTTTCCTTTCCAGCGGGAAATACAGGCAGCAACTAGAGCATTCGCTGGCAGGTGCCTTCATTCTGGGAAAGAGCGATCGCGATGCCACCGAAAAACCGAGAATCGTTTGTGACAATCCCTACGTTTATTTTGCGAGGGTGTCATCCTTCCTGAATCCTGCCCCGACTGCGGAGCCCGGCATCCATCCGAGCGCAGTCATCCATGAAGATGCCCTAATTCATCCATCTGCATCGATAGGCCCCTACTGCTGCATAGGCAGGAATGCCAGAATAGGGGAAAATTCGGTGCTCGGTGCATCCTGCGCCATAGGCGAGGATGTGGCGATCGGCAGCAATGCAATGCTCTATGCGGGTGTTTCGGTTTATCCTGGGTGCGTGATCGGAAACGACTGCATCATTCATTCGGGAGCCGTGATCGGAGCGGATGGATTCGGTATCGCGATGGATGAAGGGAAATGGCTAAAAATCCCCCAAATCGGGAAAGTGCTGATCGGCAACGATGTCGAAATCGGCGCGAACACCACCATAGACCGAGGGGCGCTCGACGACACGATCATCGAGGACGGGGTTAAGATAGATAATCAGGTGCAGGTTGCCCATAACGTCGTGATCGGCGCGCATACGGCAATCGCAGGATGCACGGGCATCGCGGGAAGCACTAAAATCGGGCGATATTGCAAGATAGGGGGAAGCGGAATGATCCTGGGGCATCTGCACATTGCCGACCACGTGGATATTTCGGCAGGAACCATGATCACCAAATCGATCGAGGCGCCGGGCGCCTATACCTCCATTTATCCATTCGCTCCTCACCGCGAATGGCTCAGGAATACCGCGCATCTGCGGCATTTGAATGAATTGGCGGAAAAGGTTCGCCAGCTTGGGAAAGACATCGAAGCTCTGGAAAGGAAAAAGTCCTGATGAACATCCACGAAATACTCAAGTATTTGCCACATCGCTACCCGTTCTTGTTGATCGACAGGGTGCTCTCGGTAGAACCGGGCAAGGAAATCACCGCCCTCAAGAACGTCACGGTCAACGAACCCTTCTTTCCGGGGCACTTCCCCCATCATCCCGTCATGCCAGGCGTTCTGATCGTGGAGGCGCTGGCGCAGGCTGCCGCGATCCTGTCTTTCAAGACCATGGACAGCCTGCCGAGCGACGACTCGGTCTATTATTTCGTCGGCATAGACGGCGTTCGTTTCAAAAAGCCGGTCATTCCGGGGGATCAGCTGATACTCAAGGCTTCGATCACGCGCCATGCCCAGGGGTTGTGGAAATATGCCGTGAGGGCGGAAGTGGATGGCACCCTGGTGACGGAAGGGCAACTGATGTGCACCTTGCGGTCGGTCAAATGATACACCCGACTGCCATCATTGAACCTGGTGCGAAGATTGCGAGCGATGTCGAGATCGGCGCCTATTCGATCATCGGCCCGCATGTCGAAATCGGATCAGGCACGAAGGTCGGGGCGCATGCCGTGATCAAGGGCCATACGCGCATAGGCAGGAACAACCGCATCTACCAGTTCGTGTCTCTCGGCGAAATTCCGCAGGACAAGAAATATGCGGACGAACCGACCCGGCTCGAGATCGGCGACAACAACGAAATCAGGGAGTTTTGCACGTTCAATATCGGGACGGCCCAGGATGTCGGCGTCACCCGGATAGGCAATGACAACTGGATCATGGCATATGTCCATCTTGCCCACGACTGCCAGATTGGAAACCATACCATATTCGCCAACAATGCCCAGTTGGCCGGCCATGTCACCGTCGAGGATTTCGCCATTCTGGGCGGATTTACCGTCGTTCACCAATTCTGCAGGATAGGTGCCCACTCCATCACAGCAATGGGCACCATCCTGCTGCAGGACATCCCGCCCTATGTCACAGCTTCCGGCAATCCGGCCTCCCCGCATGGAATCAATTCGGAGGGACTTAAGCGGCGCGGGTTTTCTGCTGATGCCATCCTTGAAATCAGGCGGGCTTACAAGACGCTTTACAAATCGGGCTTGAGCCTTTCTGACGCGAAGGATGCCATCTTGTCGAAAGTCGAGGCTCATGCCGAACTTGGCCCGTTTCTTGAGTTCATAAGCGGTTCGAAGCGCGGGATCATTCGCTGAACATGGAGCCGAAGAAAATGCGCATCGGCATCGTCGCCGGGGAGGCGTCGGGGGATCTCCTCGGCTCGCACCTCGTCAGGGCGCTGAAGGAGAAATTGTCCGAGGTTGAATTCGTCGGCATCGGCGGTCCCAAAATGCAGTCCGCAGGGGTAGTTTCCCTGTTTCCGATGGAGAAGCTGGCTGTCATGGGCTATGTGGAAGTCTTGAAGCGCTATTTCCAGATTACCGCTATCAGGCGCAAGCTGATACGCTATTTCAAATCGAACCCACCGGACATATTCATCGGCGTGGACGCGCCGGACTTCAATCTCGATCTGGAGAGGACGCTGAAGAAGGCGGGAATCCCCACCATCCATTATGTGAGTCCTTCGATCTGGGCGTGGCGGGGAGAGCGCATACACAAGATCAGAAAATCCTGCACCAAAGTGCTCGCGCTTTTTCCTTTCGAAAAGGAATTGTATGACAAGGCGGGAATAGACGCAGATTATGTCGGTCACCCGCTCGCCGATATGGTTCCGGAATCTGCGGACAGGACTGCAATGAGAAGGAACATGAAGCTGCCGCCGGATGCGAAGATATTCGCCTTCCTGCCGGGAAGCAGGCAGAGCGAGTTGCAATACATGGCCGACACCTTCATCCAAACGGCGATGCTGGTGCGCGAAAAATGGCCCGATGCAAAATTTCTGGTTCCGCTTGCCAGCCGCGAGACCAGGACGCTTTTCGAAGAAGCGATCTACCGCAACCATGCCGAGGATATTGCCTTCACGCTTTTTTTCGGGCACGCCGTGGATGCGATGATCGCATCCGATATCGTGCTGGTTGCATCCGGTACCGCCACTTTGGAGGCTGCGCTGCTCAAAAGGCCCATGGTGATCACCTACAAGATGGCGCCATTGACCTACAGCCTCAAGAAGCGCAAGAAATACCAGCCTTACGTGGGGCTTCCCAACATCCTTTCCGGGAAATTCGTCGTGCCTGAACTGCTCCAGGACGATGCGACGCCGGAAAATCTGGCGCGTGCCCTGATCAACCTGATGCAGGATGAAGCGGCTATCCGGAAGCTTGAAACCGTGTTCGCCGAAATGCAGCATAGCCTGAAGCAGAACACTGCTGAAAAGGCATCATTGGCCATCCTGCCCCTTCTGGCATGACTATCGTCTGCGGCGTGGACGAGGCGGGTCGCGGTCCCCTGGCGGGTCCAGTTTACGCCGCAGCAGTAATTCTGGACCCGGCCAGGCCAATCATCGGGCTGAATGATTCGAAGAAGCTGAGCGAGAAAAAGCGCGAGGAACTTGCCTGCCGGATCAGGGAGGATGCGCTTTCCTGGGCCGTGGCGACGGCTTCGGTGGAAGAGATCGATTCGATCAATATTCTTCAGGCGAGCCTGCTGGCAATGAAAAGGGCGATAGAGGAACTCTCCGTCCTGCCCCATGAAATTCTGGTCGATGGCATTTATTGCCCCGAAGTGCGGATGCCGTCGAAAGCGATCGTGAACGGGGATGCCCTGATCCCCGAAATATCGGCAGCATCAATTCTCGCCAAAACGGCGCGCGATGCTTTCATGCTAGAATTGCATGGTGAGTTTCCCGAATTCGGTTTTGACAGGCACAAGGGTTACCCGACCAGGATGCACCTCGAAGTACTCGGCAGGCTTGGCCCGTCAGCCGTCCACAGGAAGAGTTTTGCTCCGGTCAAGGCTTTCTTGAGATGAACATCCTCTGGTATTACCGCCATGAGCGTCAGGTCGTCGGGCCTGTGCCGCAACAGGCGGTAGAGCGCTACCTCATTCTCGGTCGCCTGAAGATGGATGACGAGGTCAGGACGGGCGATTCGCCCTGGCTGAAAATCGGGGATTGCCCGGAGTTTGCACCTGTCTGCGAATTGCTCCGCGATGGGGACGAGGCGAAGCTTTCTGCTGCGAGGCGCTTCGCCGACGAGAGAAGTCGCTCCAGGCGTGCCGATGGGCAAAGCCCGACGGAGAATCATCGTATTGGGGAGAGGCGCGGTGAAGAGCCGCAAGAAGTCATGGAGTTGCGTTCCCAGCGTGCGATTGTTTTCGAGCCGCCGAAACAGAGAAGCTGGATGGGCTATCTCCTGATCGCATGCCTCATAGGACTGGTGCTGGTTGCCATCGTGTTTTACCATCCAGTCAACCCGATCAAGGTCGGCTTTTCTGGACATTGAACCGCCCCATGAAGCACATCGCCTCCAAAGACAATGCGCTTTTCAAGATGCTCTCCAGGATCGAAAGTTCCGCGCGTGAAAGAAGAGAGCAAGGCAGGACCGTCCTGGACGGCATCCATCTCCTGGAGGCCTGTATTTCTGCAGGATTCAAGCCAGAGTTTGTCGTCGTCAGGGAATCCTCGCTGGATGCTCCGGCAATCACGCCCTTTCTGCAAGATGGCAATGTCGTCTCGATGAGCGACACCCTTTTTGACAGGATCTCGCCGGTCAAGAATCCGACCGGAATCCTGGCGCTGATTTCGATTCCGTTTCATGAGCTGCCGGAACAGTCAGAATTCTGCATTTTCCTGGAAGAAATTCAGGACCCGGGCAACCTGGGGGCCATATTGCGTTCTGCAGCCGCAGCCGGTGCCATGGATGCCTTCCTTTCCAAAGGCTGCGCGGATCCCTGGTCGCCCAAGGTGTTGCGTGCAGGGATGGGGGCGCATTTTTCGATCAGGATCCATCCAGATTCCGACCTTGCCAACCTCGTGCGCAATTTCCATGGGAATGCGATTGCACTCAGCCTGGATGCCGATATTTCACTTTTCGACCTGGATCTGAGGGGAAGTACCGGGTTCGTGATCGGCAATGAAGGGGCCGGGATTTCCAAAGAAATTCTTGATCTTGCAGAGGTCCGGGCGAGGATTCCGATGCCGGGCAGGATTGAGTCGCTCAATGCGGCTCAGGCCGCTTCGATCTGCTTTTTCGAGCGAGTCAGGCAAATGGCATGATCGTTCTGTTCAACAAACCCTATGGCGTGCTTTCCCAGTTCAGCCAGGAGGCAAGTCATGGAACGCTCAAGGATTTCATCCCGATTCCCGGAATCTATCCTGCCGGACGCCTGGATGCTGACAGCGAGGGGCTGCTGGTTCTGACCGACGAAGGGGGCTTGCAGCACAGATTGAGCCACCCCAGAGGGAAAACCGAGAAAACTTACCTGGCTCAGGTAGAGGGCGAACCTGACGAGGCGGCAATCTCCGCGCTTTCTCGAGGGCTCGACCTGGGTGACTTCATCACCAAGCCCGCGAAAGCCAGAACCATCGGAGAGCCGGAATGGTTATGGGCGCGCGATCCCCCCATACGGTACCGAAAATCCATTCCCACTTCCTGGCTTGAACTCGTGATTTCGGAAGGGAAGAACAGGCAGGTGAGAAGGATGACCGCCAAGGTCGGGCATCCCACCCTGAGACTGATTCGTTATGCGGTCGGGAACTGGACCCTGGAGGGGCTCTTCCCGGGCCAATATTCAGTCCTCTGATTTGCTGCTTCTGGAATGACGCTTCCTTTCGTTTTCCGTCAGGTAGCGTTTTCTCAGGCGTATCGTTTTTGGTGTGATCTCGACGAGTTCGTCGTCGTCGATGAATTCGATGGCCGATTCCAGCGTCAGCTGGATCGGAGGGGTCAGGGTCACGGCTTCGTCCGTTCCGGAAGCCCTGACGTTGGTGAGTTGCTTGCCCTTGATCGGATTCACCACGAGATCGTTGTCCCGGCTGTGAACGCCGATGATCATGCCTTCGTACAGCCTGTCTCCGGGAACCACGAACATCCTTCCCCGATCCTGCAGCTTCCAGAGGGCATACGCCACCGCTTCTCCCTGCTCGGCAGAAATCAGCACGCCGTTTCTGCGCGATGCAATTTCGCCCTTCGCGGGCGCGTAGTCGTCGAAGACATGGCTCATCATCCCCGTACCGCGGGTAAGAGTCATGAATTCGGACTGGAATCCGATGAGCCCGCGTGCGGGGATGCGGTAATCGAGCCGGGTTCTGCCCAGGCCGTCGGAAACCATGTCCAGCATTTCGCCGCGACGCGTACCGAGGGCTTCCATGACTGCTCCCTGGTTCGCTTCCTCGACATCCACCGTGAGCGCCTCATAAGGTTCGCACTTTACGCCGTCGATTTCCTTCATTACCACGCGCGGGCGCGAAACGGAAAGCTCGTAGCCTTCACGGCGCATGGTTTCAAGGAGAATGGTCAAATGGAGCTCGCCGCGACCCGAAACCAGGAAGCTGTCGGTGTCCGACGTGTCTTCGACCCGCAGGGCGACATTGGTGAGGAGTTCCTTGTCCAGCCTTTCCCTGAGCTGGCGGCTGGTGACGAACTTGCCTTCCTGTCCTGCGAAGGGCGAGGTGTTGACCTGGAAAGTCATGGTAAGCGTCGGTTCGTCCACCGCGAGGATGGGCAGCGCCTCTGGTTTGGACACGTCGCTGATGGTGACGCCGATGCCGATCTCTTCGATGCCGTTGATGAGCACGATGTCGCCCGCCTGAGCCTCATCGAGCAAGACCCGGTTGAGCCCTGAAAATCCCAGAACCTGGTTGATTTTTCCCTTCTTGGCGGGCTTGTCGCCGGAAAGGACAACCACTTCCTGTCCTGGCCTGATCCTGCCGCGTGCGATTTTGCCGACGCCGATCCTGCCGACAAAGCTCGAATAATCGAGCGCGCTGATCTGGAGCTGGAGAGGTTCGTCGGGATTCCCGGCAGGGGCGGGAACATGCTTCAGGATGGTATCGAACAGCGGGCGCATGTCGGCGCTCTCATCGGCAAGGTCGAGTTTGGCGTAACCGTTCAACGCTGAAGCGTAAACGACGGGGAAATCGAGCTGCTCGTCGGTTGCGCCAAGATTTGCGAAGAGATCGAAGGTGTGATTCACCACCCAGTCCGGTCGTGCGCCCGGGCGGTCGATCTTGTTCACCAGGACGATGGGTTTGAGTCCGAGGGCGAGCGCCTTTTTCGTCACGAAACGGGTTTGTGGCATCGGGCCGTCGACTGCATCGACCAGGAGCACCACGCCATCGACCATAGACAGAACGCGCTCGACTTCGCCTCCGAAATCGGCATGTCCAGGGGTGTCGACGATGTTGATGTGGGTACCCATGTAATTGACGGAGGTGTTTTTGGCAAGGATGGTGATCCCGCGTTCCTTTTCGAGGTCGTTGCTGTCCATGACTCTTTCGGATACGACCTGGTGGGAAGAAAAGGTGCCGGCCTGGTGCAGCAGCTTGTCCACCAGGGTGGTCTTGCCGTGGTCGACGTGGGCGATAATGGCGATGTTTCTCAAGGCGCGCGACATAATTAATTACTCTGTGGATAAAAACCTTGGATTATATCATGCCGGGCACTATCAAATTATTTATTATCCGGTTATAATCACCGGGATTTGGTTGTTTCGACTTCCATTTGTTTCATCGTTCCCTGACCTTCCTTTCCAAACGGAAATTGAAAATTGCCGGTTAGCGACGATGTGGTGCGCTGGCGGCTTTTTTCTGCCCATTCAGGCTTTATCTGCCTGCGCGCGTTTATTTCATCCATTTAGGAAAAAACACGTGTCCTTTGAAAATTTGAATCTGAATCCCCTGATCCTTAAAGCGATTGCCGAGACTGGTTATACGACGGCTACCCCAATCCAGGAAAAAGCCATTCCGGAGCTTGTTGCAGGTCACGACCTGATGGCTTCCGCGCAGACCGGGACGGGAAAAACGGCTGCATTCATGCTGCCCGCCCTGAACAGGCTGGTCGAGCCGGCCAAGGTCGCCGGAAAAGGTCCCCGCATTCTCGTACTTACTCCGACCAGGGAGCTTGCTCAGCAGGTGAGCGCTGCCGCCGCGAAATACGGCAAACACCTGCGCAATGCCAAAGTCGTCACGATCCTCGGCGGGATGCCCTATCCGCTCCAGAACAAGCTGCTTTCCCAGCATGTCGACATTCTGGTCGCGACCCCGGGACGCCTCATCGATCACATCGAGCGCGGCAGGATAGATTTCTCCCGCCTGGAGATGCTCATTCTGGACGAAGCCGACAGGATGCTCGACATGGGGTTCATCGACGATGTCGAAAGGATCGCGGATGCGACCCCGAGCGGACGCCAGACTGTCCTCTTCTCGGCGACTCTCGAGGGCGGTATTGCCAAGCTCGGCGCCGCCCTCATGAAATTCCCCAAGCTCATCCAGATCGCTGCGCAGACGGCAAGGCACGAGAACATCGAGCAGCGCCTGCACTATGTGGACGACATGCACCACAAGAACCGCCTTCTGGATCACATGCTGCGCGATATCAATATCAAGCAGGCGATCGTCTTCACTGCGACCAAACGGGATGCAGACCTGCTTGCGGACGATCTTCTGTCCAAGGGGTACGAGGCTGCCGCATTGCACGGCGACATGAGCCAGCGAGAGCGCACCAGAACGCTGACGCGCCTGCGTCAGGGCGGCCTCAAGATACTGGTTGCAACCGATGTGGCCGCGCGTGGGATCGACGTGGCAGGGATCACCCATGTCATCAATTTCGACCTGCCGAAATTCGCCGAGGATTATGTGCACAGGATCGGGCGAACGGGTCGGGCAGGGGCTTCCGGTATCGCCATTTCCTTCGCATCCGGGCGCGATGCCATGCATGTCAAGAAGATCGAGCGCTTCACCGGGCAGAGCATCGCCCCCCATGTGATCGAGGGGCTTGAGCCCAAATTCAGGAACCGCCCTGTCGTCACCCACAAGAAGGGCTATGCAGGCAAGGGCGGGGAATTCAGGAATGGCGCCCCGCCACGGAGAAGCTCGGGCGACCGATTCGCGCGCGACCGCGGCAACAGGTGATCAAAAACGGCCCCAGGGCCGTTTTTTTTCGCCCTATAATAGCGGTTCTATGACTCACACCACGGACCATCTCATCAAACCTGCAGACGCGGTGACTCTGCATGGGCTTTTTCTGGAGCGCGCGCGAATCTCGCCGGAAGCCGTGGCCTATCGCTATTTCAATGGCGACTCCTGGCAGGACTTGACCTGGATGGATGCGAAGAAGGAAGTGGCGCGCTGGCAAAAGGCGCTGATTTCGGAAGGATTGTCGCCAGGCGATCGGGTAGGTCTTATGCTCAGGAATTGCCCGGAATGGGTGATGTTCGACCAGGCGGCACTGTCTCTGGGGCTTGTCGTCGTGCCGCTCTACACCGTGGACAGACCGGACAATATCGCCTATATCGCGAACGATGCGGAAGTCAGGGTGCTGCTTTTCGAAACCGAAATTCAGTGGAATGCCCTGAAAAGCGTGAAGGAGCAGTTGCATAACGTGAAGCGCTTCGTGAGCCTTTCCAAAATCGAAGATTCCGGCGAGCAGAGACTGGCTTGTTCCAATGACTGGCTCCCGGAAAGCGCAGAGTTGCAGGAAGGGTTCTGCAAGGATCGCGATGCACTGGCCACCATCATCTATACTTCCGGCACCACGGGCTCCCCGAAGGGGGTCATGCTCTCCCACCACAATATCGTTTACAACGCCTATGCGGGCCTGCTCGCCTTCCCCATAGGGCCGGGGGATGTCATGCTTTCCTTCTTGCCGCTTTCGCATTCCTTCGAGCGGACGGTGGGCTATTACATCAGCATCATGGCTGGATCAACCATCGCTTTTTCGCGATCCATCCAGTTTCTTCTGGACGACATGCAGGTGATTCGTCCCACCATCCTGGTATCCGTCCCAAGGATATACGAGCGCATCTACAATTCCGTCCAGGTGACGCTCGAGAAGGGGACTGCGCTGTCCCGCTGGCTGTTTCGCTTCGCCGAAAAAACCGGATGGGGCATTTTCGAATATCGGCAGGGCAGGGCGGGGTGGCAAGTTTCCTTTCTGCTCTGGCCGGCGCTCAGGCGCCTCGTTGCCGACAAGGTGATGCTGCGCTTCGGGGGCAGGCTGCGCCTTTCGATCAGCGGAGGAGCGCCACTCCAGCCCGATATATCGAAGCTGTTCGTGTCCCTGGGGCTGCCGCTCCTCCAGGGCTACGGGCTCACCGAAACCAGCCCCATCATCAGCGCCAACAGGATGAACAACAATTTTCCGGCAAGCGCGGGACTGCCGCTCCATGGAATAGAGGTCAGGATTGGGGAAAGCGATGCGCTGCTCGTCAGGAGCCCCTGCAACATGCTCGGATACTGGAAAAACAGGGAAGCGACGGACGCCATGATCTCTCCGGATGGCTGGCTGAATACCGGAGACACGGCCAGAATATCGGACACTGGGCATATCTACATTACCGGGCGCATCAAGGAGATCATCGTCATGTCCAACGGCGAGAAGGTGCCGCCCGCAGACATGCAGCATGCCATTCTGCGCGACCGCCTGTTCGAGCAGGTGATGGTATGGGGGGAGGGAAAACCCGGCCTCGTCGCCCTTGCCGTAATGAACCTGGACGCCTGGGCGAAACTTGCCGGTGAAATCGGAGTCGATCCGGATGCCCCGCAGTCCCTGAAGGACAGGCGCGCCGAGAAGAAGGTTTTGGAGCGCATCGCATTTCAGGTCAGGGAATTTCCGGGCTATGCCAGGATTTCCAGGGTTCTGCTGCTGCTCGAGCCCTGGAGCATCGAGAACGGCCTCCTGACTCCGACGCTCAAACTGAAGCGCGGCAAGGTCTTCGACAGATATTCGAAAGAGATTGAAGAATTCTATTCAAGATATTGATAATAAATGTATACATAAAACAAAAATCCCGCGCTTGATTTATGTCGTGATTTTTATCACAATCTCTCAGTCATCAATGGTCATTTCATGCAGATTCCTCCCTTTTTCTTCCCCAACATGCCATGCGCATCCTGATCAGCAACGACGACGGTTATTTTTCTCCAGGGCTGGCCTGTCTCGCGGAGACGCTCTCCAAAATCGCGCAGATTACCGTAGTGGCGCCGGAGCGGGACAGGAGCGGGGCGAGCAATTCGCTTACTCTCGACCGGCCGCTCAACCTCAAGCGCGCTTACAATGGCTTCTATTACGTCAACGGCACGCCAACCGACTGCGTGCATCTCGCTGTCACCGGGATGCTGGACGAATTGCCTGACATGGTGGTTTCCGGGATCAATCATGGCGCCAACATGGGGGA
This sequence comes from Pseudomonadota bacterium, assembly GCA_021835845.1. GTDB lineage: Bacteria > Pseudomonadota > Gammaproteobacteria > Burkholderiales > JABEVD01 > JABEVD01. Next base: position 96,176 of record JAKBJU010000008.1, read on the forward strand.
TGACACCATCTATTCCGGGACTGTCGCTGCGGCAACAGAAGGATTCCTGCTGGGTATTCCTTCCATTGCAGTATCCCTCGTGAAGACCGAGAGCGGCAATTTTCAGACTGCCGCTCGCATCGTTCTGGAAATGGTGCAGCGCTGTGGCGAAAAGACGATGGAGCAGCCCATGCTTCTGAACGTCAACGTCCCGGATTTGCCCTATGAGGCACTGAACGGCATCAAGGTGACGCGCCTCGGCAAAAGACACAAGGCGGAGCCCGTGGTGAAAACCAGGAACCCGCGCGGCGAGACGGTTTACTGGGTTGGGGCGGCCGGGGCGGCTCAGGACATTGCTGAAGATACCGATTTCTATGCCGTTTCCCATAACCAGGTTTCAGTTACACCCCTGCAGATCGACCTGACTCATTTCAATCAAATGGATGCGTTGAGAAAATGGCTGATCTGATCAAAAGGCACAATGGCATAGGCATGACCTCCCAGCGTACACGTGCGCGCATGGTCGAACGCTTGCGCGAGCAGGGAATCAGGGATGAGGCTGTGCTGCTTGCGATGAATTCCGTTCCCAGGCATATTTTCGTCGACGAGGCCCTTGCAAGCCGCGCCTACGACGATGTTTCGCTCCCGATCGGGTTCGGGCAAACCATTTCCAACCCAAAAATCGTCGCGCGCATGCTCGAATTGCTCAATCAGCGAGGCGAATTGGGGCATGTTCTGGAAGTGGGAACGGGATGTGGCTACCAGGCTGCGGTTCTTTCGAGGATTGCCCGGGAAGTCTATTCGGTCGAGCGCATTGCGCCGTTGATCACGAAGGCCCGCGCTTCGCTCAAGGAACTGCGCATTCATAATGTCAAGCTACGCCATGCAGACGGCAATTTGGGTTTCAGGGAAGGCGCACCGTTCGATGGCATCGTCATGGCGGCAGCGGCGACCCAGGTTCCGAAAGCCTTGCTGGAGCAGCTTGCCATCGGTGGTAAAATGGTTCTGCCCCTGGGTGGGCAGGAACAGCAATTGTGCGTCATCGAGCGCGAAGAGCGCGGCTATGTCGAGACGATCATGGATGCGGTGAAATTCGTGCCGCTTGTTCCCGGCATAAACTGAGGATCTAAACCGATGAAATGGCTTTGTCTTGTTCTGCTGTTTCTGGCTGGCTGCTCCACGTCGCCTAACAGGGCGCCGGTGGTTCAAAGGTATCCGACTTCTCCGCGCTTGTCCCAGGTGCAGGTCGGTAAGGATTGGCGGCCGCAAGTCTATATCGTGAAGAAAGGAGATACCCTGTTCGGAATCGCCCTTGAATTCGGCATGGATTACAGGGAGATCGCCAACTGGAACAACATCAACGACATCAACAAAATCACCGTAGGCCGGGAACTCAGGCTGACTCCGCCACAGAATGTGGCCGTGACGAAGCCGCTTGCCGGCATTGCGACTCCACTGCAGTCTGGCGCACCCGTTCCGGCGCAGGGTACGGCGCCGACCGCAGACCAGAATATGCTGAAAACCCAGCCTGCCGGGGTCGAATTGCCCTATTCCGACAAGGCGCTGCAGCAACTTCAGCCCGCTGCGCCGCAGCCCGTTCAGAAGGCTGAAGAGTCCGCCGCCCAGCCGGTTGAAGCGGCCGGCGCCCTGGACTGGGGATGGCCTACCAACGGCAAGGTCGTGGCAGGGTTCAGTGAAAACGCCAATCTCAAGGGGGTGGATATCGCCGGGAAGATGGGGCAGCCGGTACTGGCAAGCGCGCCTGGGAAAGTGGTCTATACTGGAAGCGGTTTGCGAGGCTACGGGAAGCTCATCATCATCAAGCACGACAAGACCTATCTCAGCGCCTATGCCCACAACAGCAAGATTCTGGTCAAGGAGGGGCAGATGGTCAAGAAGGGCGAGCAGATCGGGGAGATGGGGGACAGCGACGCGAACCAGGTCATGCTTCATTTCGAAATCAGGCGGTTCGGAAAGCCTGTCGATCCCATGAATTACTTGAAATCCGATCCCTATGATCAAGGTGCTCATCGTTGATGACCATGCCATAGTCAGGCAGGGTCTGAAAAGAATTCTGGCTGAAACGCCCGACATGACTGTGGCCGGGGAGGCCGAAAACGGCGTCGAGGCACTCAAGAAAACCAGGGAAGGGGAGTGGGATGTCATCCTGCTCGATGTTTCCATGCCGGGAAGAAATGGCGTGGATACCCTGAAACAGATCATGCGCGAAAACAGGGGAGGGAAGGTGCTGATCTTGAGCATGTATCCCGAGGATCAGTATGCGGTTCGCCTTCTCAAAGCCGGCGCTGCAGGCTACATGACGAAGGAAACGGCCCCCGGAGAGCTTGTGGAAGCGATACGCAAGGTTGCGCAGGGGAGGAAATACATCAGCCCGGCGCTTGCAGAACGGCTGTTGCTCGAGCTCGATATCGACGCTGAGAAGCAGCCGCATGAGAGACTGAGCGATCGGGAATATCAGGTTTTCAGAATGCTGGGGTCGGGCAGAACGGCATCCGAGATTGCTTCCCTGATGTCCCTCAGCGTCAAAACCATCAGCACGCACCGCACCCATATACTGGAAAAGATGAAGCTGAAGAACAACGCGGAATTGACCCTGTATGCGATTCAGAACGGGTTGCTGGACTAATTCACTTCGAGCGCATCAGGCGCTGCTTCTCCCTTTCCCAGTCTTTTTCCTTTTCGGCTTCCCGCTTGTCGTATTGCTTCTTGCCTTTCGCCAGGCCGATTTCTAGCTTGATCCTGCCGCTCTTGTAATGCATGTCCAGAGGGACCAGCGTGTAGCCTGCGCGCTCGACCTTGCCGATCAGCTTGTTGATTTCTTCCGCATGAAGCAGCAACTTGCGGGTTCTCAGCGGGTCAGGATGGATATGCGTGGAGGCGGTGGTTAGGGGGCTGATATGGCAACCTATAATGTAGATCTCCTCTCCGCGGATGACGACATAAGCCTCTTTCAGATTGGCTCTGCCGGCGCGAATTGATTTGACTTCCCATCCTTCCAGGACAATTCCCGCTTCATATCGCTCCTCGATGAAGTAATCGTGGAAGGCTTTTTTGTTCTGGGCAATGCTCATGAATCGCGGGAAAATGGGATAAAATGCCATTTTACCAGCAATTTCCCCATGGCCTTAGTCGAAAAAACGGTACTGGTTCATCACTCCGCTCAGCAGATGTTTTCCCTGGTGGACAACATAGAGGATTATCCTTCCTTCCTGCCGTGGTGCGGTGGCGCTTCGGTGGCTCCCAAAGAGGAGGAAGGCTTGGTGCATGCCACTGTCATGATCGATTTTCATCATGTCAGGAAATCCTTCACCACGGAAAACAGACGGAAGGCACCCCATCTCATCGAAATGAAACTGGTGGACGGCCCCTTCGAAATACTGGATGGAAGCTGGCGCTTCATCCCTTATGGCGATGAGGCCTGCAAGATCGATTTCCGGCTGCATTATGAGTTTTCGAACAAGCTGCTCGAAACGCTGGTAGGACCAATTTTCAACCTGATCGCGAACAGCTTCGTCGACGCGTTCGCCAAGAGAGCAGAGAAAGTGTACAAATGACAGAAGAGATCGAAGTGGAAGTCGTCTACGCACTGCCAGAAGTGCAGACGCTGCTCAAATTGAAGGTGCCCCGCGGGACGACCGCAATGCAGGCTGTAGAGCGTTCGGGGGTCATGGGGCAATATCCGGAAATCGACCTGGAGAAGAACAAGATCGGCATTTTCGGAAAACTGGTGAAGGGGGATACTGGCTTGCGCCAGAACGACAGAGTGGAAATTTACAGGGCGCTGATTGCCGACCCCAAGGAAGTCAGAAGAAAGCGTGCTGAAGAAGGAAAGGCGATGAAAAAGGGCGGGGGCGATCTGCCTACTTGAACGGATCGCGCTTGCGTCCTTTTTTCAGGTATTCGGCGCGATCCTTCCGCTTTCCCGCGTAAAGCAGAATGGCCACCAATACAACTATTCCCAGAATAATCATCAGATAATACCCTATGTCTTGGATAGAAAAGGGCTTTATCATGACGGTATGCAGTGGGGGGGTGATGTCGTCGAGCTTTGCCTCGGCAATTTTCTCCGAAATCGCATCGATTCCGTCGGACAGCCCTTGGGCCATCAGTCCTTTTCTCAGCAGCGGATTGACCTTTGCGCTCAGGATGGATTTCGCTTCCGGTTCGGTAAGCGCGTCCTGAAGTCCTTCGCCGATTACAAAATGCGCTTTCCTGTCTCCGGCGGAAGCGACGAAAAGGATATGCTTGTCGACTGCATTTTCTTCGGGATACCAGGCATTTTCAACCCGATCCGCATATTGCTGGACTGACTCCTTGCCAAGCTCAGGCACCACCACGATTTCGACGTTTGCGCCGGTGGAAAATTCGAGGCTTTTCAGCTTCTCATCCAGAGAGTTGACTTGACTTGCATTCAGAAGTCCGGCCAGGTCGGTGATGCGATTTCCTTCGGGAGGAACGTCGATTTCTGCGGATGCTATGCCCGTGCAAAGCAGCATGGCAATACTCAGCAATGGCCCGATTAGTTTTTTCATGTTTAGATGCCCGCCTGAGGTGATCGCATTGGATGCGATTATAACGCTGATGGAGGGGGGGCTGTCATGAAACCATTTTTACCTTTTCCTGTCTCCTGAATTATATTTCGCATAATGTATATTATGTTAAAAGAAAAGCTATCAGAACTGATATGTCAATCTCTCATCAGCCGCCTTAATATGGCGCATGAACTCAACTAAAAAACACAACCCCGCCGCCGACCTGTTCGGCGAAATCCCCGTTACATGGCCTGAAGTTTACGAATGGATGCGCCAACACGTTCCACGCTGGGCAGGCACCAGACGCGAAGAATGGTACATTCAGAACTACAACGTAATCGATAAAATCCAGTACGAAAAGTCGCTTGCCTTCATGAAAGCCTATGCCGTCAAGGTCCGTTCAGGGACCGAGTAGCCCGCACCCCTCCCTTCACTCTCCACCTTGACGGCAGCTTTCATTGCGGCAGATTGGCTTGCATGCAGTATGGTGCGCCCCAATTGCGTTAAAGCGCCGCAATTGAGCTTTCACCATCCAGCATTGCAGCAACCAGCGACGAAAGGAAAATCATGAAACAGGACGAATTGCCGGGAATCCCGAAAAAACCAGGAAGGCCAAAAACCTCAACACTGAGCAGAAAGGAACAACTCAGGAAAGCCGCCAGAGCATACCGGAGACGGAAAAAGGAAAACCGAGTTTTGATGACGCATCATCAAAATTAGACTAAGATATTCCCAACAGGAGAAAAGCACCATGGAAAACAACGTCGAAAATCTGATTCTCGAACACCTGAAGAAAATACAAGCAGAATTGGCCGATTCCCGCGAGAGGGATAGAGAAATCATGAGCCGACTATCGCATATCGAAGTAGGCATAGCCAGAATCACGAGAGAAGAAGCGAGCAACTACAGCGAAATCATCGACGACAGGCACGCCGTAGACAAGCTGAAGGAACGAATAGAGCGAATCGAAAAGCGACTAGAAATCGCATAGAGAAAGAGGCTACGGCCTCTTTTTTTTATCCTGTCATCCAGATAGATTGCCAACCCTCAGAAGCCCACATCGTTAACTCAGAAATACCGCAATCACGCGCCAAATCATGCGTAGCAATCACGGCATCTATAAAGTTTGTGCAACCGAGCCAAATCTTTTGAGGTTCAGGAAGCTGAAGAGACTTAGAGGCCCAATACCGTTTAGCGCCCTTCTCGGACTCGGCAAACTGTTTATGCATGTACTTCCCCATATACCCGGCAAGATTGTTAGCCTTCCAAGTATAGCCTTTGCCACCGAAACGCTTTGACGGCCCGGAAACATCGACTTGCCCAGGCGTATCGGCTCCAGTCGAATCAGGAGAAGCGCCGAGAACCTTATACCAGCAGCGACGAAGGTATTTAATATCTTGACGGCCATGAACAGCGATATGAAGGTGCAGCGCCCCCCTATCCTGCATTTCATGGACAGCGACATATTGCCAGTTAGGATAACGAGCAACAACGAGGCGAACAAAGGCTTGCCAATCACGTTTAAGCCGGGAAATGTCCTGCATGTTCTCCCTATAATTGAGCGTAACAAGATGGTCGGCCTGCATGGACTTGACGAGCCATCGGAGTTTTTGACGGGCGCGAGCAACGGACTTGCGCCTGCAATCTTCATGCTTCTGTAAAAGCTGTTCGTCAGTCAACAAAATTGCTTCCTTTGGTTTGATCCGTACAGGATCATGAGCGAGCCAGCGATCTGAACGCGCCTTAAACTGCATCGACTGGACGCAATAAGCGGAAAGCTCAGTTTGACCATTCGGAAAATGCCGAATCGCAACGCAATAATTCTTGTCATACCAATGTTGCGGTTGATTTTGTTCAAATTGTGCTAATATATTCATATCTGAAATACCTGAGATTATTTCGGATCACGACCCGGGAGCGGACAGGCTCGCCGGGTTTTCTTTTTGTGTTTAAAACGTTCATGTTGGTAAGTGTTCCAGTTACAAGTCTAGGGCTTCGCTTCGCTCGCCCTTCGGCTTCGCCGCCCTGCAACCCCGCTATCGCAGGGCAGCAGTACGGCAAAAGCCTGAAGGTCAAAGCACCCCCGCAAGCTGCAATTCATGGTAAGCAGCAATACGTTTATCAGGATGCAGCTTCATCACTTCCAAAATAAGAGGATTCGTTTTCGGCCCCATGGAAGGCGAACGAATAGCCGCAGGATGCGATTCAAGGCCCATAGAGCGCTTCAATTTATCAAAAGGCGAAACGTACCCCACCCACTTCGTTAAACGCGCAGGAAGGGTACAATAAGGCCCGGCAATGGTTTCCTGATCGGTATCGAAAAGAGCATAGGAAGCGAAGCATTTATGCTCAAGAGTCCCACGATAGACCCAACGTTCGAGGACGGGAGCAGAAGGCTCCAGTCCATACCGAGCAACGGCAATATGAAGGCGAGGAAGGCGAACCTTGATAACCGGTACTTTCATCTTGTCAGTACGCTTGATGCGTGCATAAGCCTCAACAACAGCTTCGCGGACGGACTTATCTATCATGCCGGGAGATTGAGAAATCAAAACAATATCCCATCCACGCTTGCGAGAGTGAAGCATCCAGTCAATGAC
>JAKBJU010000009.1 GCA_021835845.1 Pseudomonadota bacterium
ACCCGCTTGACTGCCAACTCACGGAACTCTGTCGTGTATTCCGGCTTCGGTATCTTCATCATCTTCCTTTCCAAGGTGATCGTAATTTTACATCACCCTTGGAAAACGATTTTTCGGGGGAAGGTCAATTCCTATTGCCCTATTAAATTCATTAAAAACCAACAAGTAATATTGGTTTTACATCATTCTGAATCCCATGTGATATCCTTGGTGCAGGAGACAAGACATGCTCGGGATCGCTGCGCTCACCATCAAGAAAACCATCACGCTTTTCGCCCTGGTCGGCCCGGTCTCCATGATCCCCATTTTTCTCGCCACGGTGGAAAATCTGGGCGTTCGGGAGAGGGAGCGCTTTGCGCGAACCATAGGCATCAGCGTCACGGTCGCGCTCCTCGTTGCGACATTCCTCGGCATGCCCCTGCTCGGACTGCTCGGCGTATCTTTCGGGGCGATGCAGGTCGGCGGAGGCATCATCGTCCTGCTGCTGGCGATAGCCATGGTTCTCGGCAAGGAAACCAGCTTCAAGGGTTCCCTCTCCGTCGCCACCGAAACGCCGGAGGCATCGATCATCCCGCTCGCCGTTCCCCTTCTGGCGGGACCTGCAGCATTCAGCTACGTCATGGGCAGCGGCGCATGGCGCACCTATGCCGACCTCGTCCCGGTCGTGGCCCCCATCCTCGTCGTGGGCGGCGCATGCTGGCTGACTTTCCACATGGCATGCAGGGCGGGAAAAGAGATCAGGCAATCCTCGCTCGACGTGGTGGAGCGCGTGGGAGGATTCATACTTTCGGCGATGGCAGTCGAAATGATGGCTTCCGGATTGCGCGGCCTGTTCCCCGTGCTCACCCCGGGTTAGAAGGATTTCCGCGATCCTCTTGTGAGCCGTTCCAATGTGCCTTAGAATCCACCGGATTGCAGCAGCTGGCGCTGCCCCCTAAAAATGGCAATCATGACGATGGCAGTTGACTCCACCTTGAATAGCCGCAAACCCACCACCCACCCTGCAGGCAGGATGGATATGGAGCATTGAGATTTGGACCCTTCGCAACAGGAACTGTCCGAAGCCCAGGGAGAGATTCGGCAATTCCAGCAGACCGTGCTGGCGCTGCGCAACCAGCTCGAGCATGTCGGCATCGAACACGAGCGCCAGATGCAGGCCCTGCGGGCAGAACATGCGCAGGAAATCGTCCATTTCAAATCGACGATCACGGAACTGCGGGACAAGCTCGAAGAAGAGCGCTCGAATCGGGAAGCGCTCATCCAGCAGGCAGCCGCCTTTTTACAGGACGAAATGAAGCAGATCAGAGAAACTGCCGTTTTCCTGCGCAACAGCCTCGAACTGGCAAGAATCGAGCAGGAAGATGCCGTTTCCATTGAAAGACAGAATGCCGGGAAGGAAAATGCCGAACTGAGGCAGACCATTGCATTGCTGCGCCATAGGCTGGAAGAAAAATGACTGCAAGCGAGATGCCGAAAAAACCCTTCAGCGCGCAGAAACAGAGACTGCACCGGGCCGAAATGCTGCTCGATCTTTCGAAGCGCATCGCAACCCAGGAATCGCTGGACGCGGTGCTGCAGACCCTGATCGAGTTCATCACCAGCGAACTCCAGACGGAAAGAAGCTCCCTTTTCCTCAACGACCCCGATACCAACGAACTCTATTCGCGCGTGGCCCAGGGAAACTTCCTGCGCGAAATCCGCATGTCCAACAACGTCGGCATCGCAGGCTATGTCTTCTCCACGGGAAAAGGCCAGATCATCCTCGACGCCTATTCCGATCCCCGCTTCAACAGGAGCGTGGACGAGCAGACGGGATTCGTCACGCGCAACATCCTGTGCGTGCCGATCACATCCCACAAGGGCGAAGTCATTGGCGTCGCGCAGACGCTCAACAGGAACAACGGCCATTTCACCCAAAACGACCAGGCGCTTCTCGAAGACATGGTGAGCCAGTGCTCCCTCGCATTGCAAAGCACCCAGTTCATCGAACGCATGCAGAAGCTGCGCAGGCAGGAAATGGAATTCGTCAATATCGTCTCCGAAGTCACCGCGGACATCAAACTGGGCTCCCTGCTGCAAAAGGTGATGGGGGAGGCGACGAAAATGCTCAATGCCGAGCGCTCCACCCTTTTCCTCAACGACGAGAAAACCAACCAACTCTGGTCTGAAGTCGGGCAGGGGCTCGATGCCCTGCAAATCAGGCTTCCCAACCACCTGGGCATCGCAGGAACGGTTTTCACTTCCGGCAAGACCGTCAACATTCCCCATGCCTATGCGGATTTGCGCTTCAACCCGGCCTTCGACAAGAAAACGGGGTTCTTCACCCGCTCCATTCTTTGCGTACCCGTGGTCAACAAGAGCGGAAAGATCATCGGCGTCACCCAGGTTCTCAACAAGCGGGGCGGAGCCTTTACGTCCGAGGATGAAGCGAGGCTCAGGGCTTTTACTGCCCAGGTTTCCATCGCTCTCGAAAACGCGAAGCTTTTCGCCGACGTTCACAACATGAAGAACTACAACGAGGCGATGCTCGAAAACATGTCGAACGGCCTCATCACCCTCGACGAAACGGAAAAGATCGTCACCTGCAACTCGGCCGGACTCGATATCCTCAAGGTCTCTCCCGACAAGATCCTGAACCTGGGCGTGAGCGACTTCTTCACCGGAAAGAATGCCTGGGTCGCGGAAAAAATCAGGGCGGTGACGGAGTCCCAGAAGCCGGAAGTGACCATGGATGCGAACATCGACGTCGATGGTGAAACGCTCTCCGTCAACCTCACCGTCCAGCCCCTTCTGAGCGGCGAAAAGAAGCGTATGGGCTCGATGCTGGTGATCGAGGACATCAGCTCCGAAAAGCGCCTCAAGTCCACCATGGCGCGCTACATGGACCCTTCCCTCGCGGACAGGGTGGTGGCTCAGGGCGGTGAAATTCTCGGCGGGCAAAGCGTCGAATGCACCGTGCTGTTCTCGGACGTGCGCGGCTTCACCACCGTCACCGAGCAGCTCGGCGCCCAGGCCACGGTTTCCCTGCTCAACGAATATTTCACCCTGATGGTCGATTGCATCCAGAACGAGGGTGGAATGCTCGACAAGTTCATCGGGGACGCCATCATGGCCGTATTCGGCATTCCGGAAGCCGCTGGCGACGAAGAGGACCGGGCGGTCAGGACTGCAATTGCCATGCTGAAATCGTTGTTTTTCTGGAACGAAACACGCATCGCGGAAGGAAAAATGCCCGTCGACATCGGCATCGGCCTCAATACCGATCTCGTCGTATCGGGCAACATCGGGTCGAAGAAACGCATGGACTACACCATCATCGGAGACGGGGTGAATCTCGCCGCGCGCCTCGAATCGGCATGCAAGCAATACGGCGCGAGAATCCTGGTGAGCGAGGGAACCTACAGGAAACTGAAGGGAACCTACAGGAGCCGCGAAGTCGACCTCGTGGTGGTGAAGGGAAAGACCCGGCCGGTCGCCGTTTTCGAGATCCTGGACTACCATTCGGAACAGACTTTCCCGAACATCGTCGAAGTCCTTTCCCACTTTCGCGACGGGCTCGCGAAATACCGCCAGCAGAAATGGGATCAGGCCATTGCCGAGTTCAGGCAAGCCCTGGCGCTCAACGAGAAGGACAAGCTTTCCTCTCTCTACCTGGAGCGCTGCGAGGCGCTCAAGGCTTCCCCGCCTCCGGACGACTGGGACGGGGTGTGGGTGATGGAATCGAAATAACGGTCACCTCATCACCACCCTGATCAGCAGGATCAGCAGAACGATCATGGCGACGATGGCATAGCCTATCCAGGCTCTCTTCTTCTCGGCGTAGGGATCGGTGAGCGCACGCTCCGCTCCTTCAGGCAGCTTCGCGAGGCCGGTCAGGGAAGTGCCGAACGGAATGTTGATTTTCGCCCTGGAATTGATCGCCCAGCCGTTCGCATCGAGTATGGGGCCCAGGTTCCGCTGCCTCAGCTTGAGCCAGGCGATCAGCATGGAAGGGCCTGAAACCGCCATCATCAGAAAGAAAAGAGCGAACGGGACCTGCCAGAACTTCAGGCCGAGCAGCCCCGTGACCACCGATGCGAGCGCGGTTCCGATCGCGCCTACCGCAAGGCCGATCGCCGCGAAGATCCCGGCGAATTTCCCCACGTCGAATGCCTGCTGCGCCTTAGAATCCGCCTTTCCCGATTCGAGCACGGCCCGGGTCGCGCTCTGCTGCATAGCCATGGTTTTGGAGGCTGCGATTTTCTGGATCTGCTCCCCGACCATCCTGCCTATCGTCTTGTAGGGGGACATGAAAGCCTGGCGGATGCTGATCGGATGGTCCACGATCCTGACGATCGTCGCATCCCAGCCCTGCCCCTTCCTGTCGTAGAAAACGCCGTTTCTTCCCGTCATCAGCTGGTCGGAATCCCCTGCCGTGAAGGCGGCCGCGATCGTCCGCTTCTCCTCGCCCCGCCGGCATTCGCAATAGACGAGGCAGATCCGGCTCAAGGTGGCGAGGGCGGCGTGCCTGCCCACGTCCCCCGCCACCTCCACGCAAAGCTCGCAGCTCCTCCCATCCAGGAAAAGGGTTCCGGCCTGGAAAATCGCCTTGTCGCGGCGGGTGTAGAAATCCCTGAAGGATGCGAAATTATTGGCGAGCAAATAAAGGTCCCGGCAATAGCGGAGCAGCTGCTCGACCTCGGCGATCGCCTTCATCTCTGGCTCCAGCTTCAGATCCTGCTCTATCAGCCCGTAGATTCCGGCCTTTTCGTTGCCGGATGCGATCTGGAGAATGCGCGCTTCCCCGAGTCTTTCGACGGCGGTCGCAGGCTTTTCAAGCTGCCATGCTTCGAAGGGCTGCAATTTCGAGGAAATCGACCGCCATTCTTCTTCCGTCAGCTTCTCCCTATCCCCGAGGAGAGGCAGGACGGCCTGTTCGCGGAACAAAGCGACGGCGTCCGCCCAGAGGGGATTCAGTCCACGGATGAGGGGAAGCGGCTTTCCGGCCTCGGCACTCGCTATCGGAAAGGCGGAAATTTCCTCGTCCGCGCGGGCCAGGTCGAGAGACGCGAGCCTTGCGAGGTCTTCTTCCGAACGGTTGATCAGAAGCGCGGCGCGCGCATCGTAAGCTGCGATCCTGCATCGCCTGAAATAGTCCTCGACCTTTTCCTTCAGCGCAAGCCATGCCCGGGCGGCCCCTTCAGTATTTTCACCCAGGACCAGGATCTCCGGGCCAGCAAGGCTGGCCCAGGCAGAGTAGCTTTCGATCTCGACAAAAAAGGCGTCCGCATTTTCGCGGGATATGCCCGATGCTCCGGTGCAATCCAGAATTTCCTGCATGAGCCTGCGCTGCGAGTCGCTCCCGGCAGCCTCAAGCGGAACGATCCCGTCGCCGTTGAAGGGCAGTTGCGCGAACAGGCCGTTCATTTCGATGCAGTCCGAAAGAGCGATTTCATCCTGTTTTTCCCGGCCCAGCGTTTTGAGGATGTGTCTCGCAGCGGCAACGATCTTTTCGTCGCCTATTGCCGAAAGCGGCAGGGCATCCTTCCCCTTCGCGAGCCACTCCGCATCCTTCAGCCTGATGGCGGCCCATTTCACCGCGCCGATGATCTCCCCATCGCGAACATGGCCGTCCCCGTCCGAATCGATCAGGGCCAGCGTTTCGCTGTCGAACTCGATTCCGGCGGTCGGCAAGCTCAGCGCGACCCAGAGCTTGCGGTCGAGCTCATCCAGGAAGACGAGATCCTCGCCCGTCTCGATCCGGACCTGGTCGAAGCCTCCCGCCCTGAAAAACCGCCATATGTGCTTAGCCATGTTTTTAGCCCCTGGTTCTTTTCGCCATTTTATACCCAAAACTGCTCGGGACAACCGGGTATCGGCGAAGCGAACGGGGACTCGCCCATGGAGCGGGTCCTAGCGCATCAAGGCGCTCTCGATTTCGGCGAAGCTTCTCGCGGTTCTGACGATGTCCATCTGTATTCCCAGCGCCTGCTCCACCCTCGTCGCAGAGAAAATGCCGCGGACCATGCCGTTCTCGGTAACCACGAGATGCCTTCTTCCTGCGACCCTGAAGGATTCGACGACGTGGGAAACCCTGGCTCTTTCGACATCGGAATAATCGCTCACTTCCCATTGCTCGAACGGGATCATGACATGGCGCACCAGAACGTCCTCACGCGAGCAACTCGCCAGCGTGCAATCCACCGATTGAAGATAGCGCAGCGGCTTCTCGCCCTGTATGTCCGTCGAGGTGACGAGTCCGGCCAGCCTGTTCTCGCTGTCCAGGACGAACAGGAATCTGACGCCGACCGCTTTCATGTAAAGCAGCGCCTAGTCGATCGCCGCATCCCCCCCCCGATCGAGAGAATGGCATTTTTCGTAAAATCGGTCATGACGCTGACAGCCGGATCATTCGGGGACACCCTGGGAACTTCCGGCATGCCCGAATGAGGCAGGGAAAGCCGACCTTCGGCACGCTCCAGGGGCAACGCAGCAAGAGTATTCATGGCATCCTCCTCATTCGCGCCTACCCAGCATCGCATCGATTTCAGCCTCGGCCCGAAGCCAGTCCTCGACATGATCTCCGCCGTTGCCCAAGCCGCGCCTCTCGAAGCGGTAATACGCCGCATCCGCTATCATTTTCTGCCTCATTCCAGGATCGGGCTGCCCGATCTGGCCAAGCCTGTCGGGAGCCGCCTGCCTGCGCGTCACCCGCCTTTTCTGGGGCAGGGTTTTTTCCTTTTCCATCTGATTCTCCTCAACATGGTCCACACATTCATTTCTAGCACAGAATCCCGGCCCTACCAGGCTCACCCATTCCGCCCATTCCGGGTTAGAATGCGAAAATATCACGGGAGAACACGCATGAACCGAAAGTGGCTTTTTTCCTTTCTTTGCTTCCTGTCCGCCATGCTCGTCTTGTCTGCAAGCGCGAAGGAGGAAGACACCTACGATCAGGACTCCATCGTCAGGGATGCGACGGCATTTTTCGGGAGCACCACGGAAGGGCTTGCCAAACTCATAGCGAAGGCGTTCAGGGAGCACGGCCGGCCCAATGGCTATATCAAGGGAGAGGAAGCGAGCGGAGCGATAGGCGTCGGATTGCGCTACGGCGACGGAAACCTGATACTGAAAAGCGGGGGCGGCGAGAAAGTCTACTGGACCGGGCCATCGGTCGGTTTCGATTTCGGGGGGAACGCCTCCAAGGTGTTCATCCTGGTCTACCATCTCCCTTCGGCAAGCAAGATATTCCAGCGCTTCCCCGGGGTGGACGGCAGCCTCTATTTTGTCGGCGGCGCCGGAATCAATTACCAGCAGCGGGGCAACATCATCCTCGCGCCGATCAGGCTGGGAGTCGGCCTGCGCGAGGGAGCAAGCGTCGGCTACATGCACTACACGAGAAAGAAGACCTGGCTTCCTTTCTAGGTATTCCCTAGTTTTTCCCGGAAAGGCAGGACTTCATGAATTTCTTGCGCTCATCCCCTTTCAGCTTCTTTTCCCTGGCCTCGCCATTGCATTTCTTCATTTTCATCTGCTGCCTGGTGAGCTTCTTTTCCGGAGCAGGCTTCTGCGCATCCGATGCTGCCAGCGCACAGTTCGATGTCATGAAGGCGAAAAGAACTGCAAGCGCGATCTTATTCATGATTTTCCCCTCGTGATTGGACGAGCTTCAGCATAGCCGGGGAAATCCGAAAATCAAGGATCATCTCCCAGAATAATGTTGCGCCCCCGGCTTTTCAATTCTGGAGGCAGAATACTTCGGCCATTCTGCCGTATGGAGCAATCTGGCCGAATTCCGGCGATATGCCCATGTTGTTATCGAAAGTATAAGGAATCCCGCCGCTTTCCAGGATCGCACTTGCAGCCTCCTCCGGAGAGTCCTCGGCAATCACCGCCAGGAAAGCGGGTACCTCTCCCACGATCACGTCCGAGATCTTCTCCTTCTTCCACAGCAGTTCCTTCACCCGATACCATTTCCTGCCTCCCTCCGACTTGTACGGCGGGCCGAAGAACGTTTGCAGGTAGCTTTCGAAGTAGGCCGGCTCGATCTTGTCCAGGCAAAGCACCGCATTGCCTATGGTGGTAGAAAAATCCGACGGCACACCCTCCGATGCCCTGGCTGCCGGAACAAACAAAACAAACCATGCAAGCAGCAGATACCTCATATTTCGCCCCCTGGCGCACAAGAAGGATGGAACTGCCGCAGTGTATCAAGGAAATGACCCGCATGAAATCGGTGGCTGCTTGCGTCGACAGGAACTTTCCTCAATACTGACTATCCAATTCCGGAACAATTGCATTTCTGACGCGAAGGGGAAAAATAATGAAGAAGAATCTGATTGCGCTCGTTCTGATGACCTTGATGGCCAATCTGGCTCACGCCGATGGCTGGCGCGGCGGTGATGGCTGGCGCGGTGGCTGGGGAGGCGGCGATGGCTGGCGCGGCGGCTGGGGGGAAGACGGCGGCGATGACTGGCGCGGCGGCTGGGGGGAAGACGGCGGCGATGACTGGGGAGGCGGACTGGGATTGCTGCTCGGCATGGGCATGGCGGGAGCGGTGATGTCGCAGCCTGCTCCGGCATATGTCCAACCCGCTCCGGTGTATGTGCAGCCTGCGCCGGCCTATGTGCAGCAAGCTCCCGTCTACGCGCAACCCGCACCCGCTTACCAGCCTCCTGCGGCTTATGCCCAGCCCCCTGCTACTTATGCCCAGCCGGCACCAGCCTACCGGCAACCGCCTGTCCCCCAGGGGCAGATCACTTACGGGCCGCCCACTTACTACAACGGCTACGGCCCTCAGAGGTCGGTCGGAAAAAATGGAGTCCAATGATTCTGTAAACCGAGGGGAATCGGAGGATAGAAATGACACGGATACCCCATGAATCTTCATCTCTTGGTCGAGTTGATGATTCACATGACCGCACAGGTCAAACCACAGGGAGTCCCCCGGCATACATGGACGCCCACTTTTTGCCAAGCTTTCAATCCATGATTTTGAGTAGGTAACGATTGCTGCCATACATCCGGACTTTGTATGGGGCTCTTGCCCCTGTCCCTGATGGAATCCGCAAATCGAGTCCTCAGCAGAGCCTCGCACTCCATGGTGCTATGCCGGGGCCACCCTAGAAATAGGTGGTCACTGCGGCGTCCAGCGCATCGCGCATGTCCGGGTCGTCGGTGATGGGCCTGACCAGGGCGACGCGGCAGGCGTTCTTCGGCTCCACTCCCTTGGCAATCAGGCTGCCCGCATACACCAGCATCCGGGTCGAAACGCCCTCGTCCAGACCATGGCCCTTGAGATTCCTGGAGCGCTCCGCAATCGATACCAGCTTCTCCGCAACCTCGCGCTGAACTCCCGATTCGTGCGCCACGATCTCGGATTCAATCGCATGCTCGGGATAATTGAAGTCGAGCGCTCCAAAACGCTGCTTGGTCGACTGCTTCAGATCCTTCATCAGGCTCTGATAGCCCGGATTGTACGAAATCACCAGCTGGAAGTCCGGATGCGCATGCACCAGCTCGCCCTTCTTCTCCAAAGGCAGAACCCGCCTGTTGTCGGTCAGGGGATGGATCACCACCGTGGTGTCCTGCCTCGCTTCCACCACCTCGTCCAGATAGCAGATCGCCCCATATCTCGCCGCAATCGCAAGCGGCCCGTCCTGCCAGCGCGTGCCCGAAGCATCCAGCAGGAAACGCCCCACCAGGTCGGACGCGGTCATGTCCTCGTTGCAGGCCACCGTGATCAGCGGCTTGCCCAATTTCCAGGCCATGTATTCCACGAAGCGCGTCTTGCCGCATCCCGTCGGCCCTTTCAGCATCATCGGCATCCTCACCGAATACGCCGCTTCGTATAGCGCCACTTCGTCAGATACCGCGCGATAATAGGGTTCTCTTTCGATGACGTACTGATCGATGACATTCATAATATTTCCCGAACTAGTTGATTGAAATGGACTGTCTTGCGCTTCGCGCTCAATTCTTGAATTTCACCAGCCTCGTGACCTGGATATCGGAAATGAACACGACGCCGGTATGCTTGTTGAAAAATGGCGCAAACCCTTCGAGGATGGGATCCACGAGCTCTTCCGGCACGGCAACGATGATCATGATCAGCACCGCCTCTTCATTGAACATCAGATGCCCCTCATGGAAGCCGTGGCGTCCCTTTCCCGAAAGGTTGTTGACGATGGTGTAGCCTGTCACGCCCGCCATGTCGAGCAGGTCTGTGGCAAATTGCTGGTGCTCCCCTTCAAGGATGATCTCGAGCTTCTTGAGGGGGTTCCTGTTCAGATTCTTCATGCCTTGATCTCCTTCTCTTCTGTGGCCCTGTCTTCCGAATGCATCGTAAGCTGGAGCCATTCGCCTTCCTGGAATACGTGAAACTTGCGACTCTCGGGGTCGAGGATGGCCATGCGGACCCATCCGTTGTGCACCAGGTTCCTGACCTTGGCAACGCCCTCTATGGCCTGCCTGGCGCGCGCAAGAGGCGCTTCTATAACGGTCAGGAGACGCATCGGCTCATGGTAGGGCAACCCGTTCTTCAGCACCGTCTGCGAGGGCAATCCGGTGCGCAGGTCGCTCAGGTTCCCGGTCATGACCCCGAAGCGCCCGGCGACATTGTGATAAACCTTGCTGCCGCTTCCGTAATGCGCATTGTCGACTGTGGAAAAGTAATGCTCCATGTTGATCCACTGGCCGACCACCAAAGGGCCAGTCAGGATGTTTTCCAGGAGCCGTCCCTTGGGGTCGCAATGATAGTCGTAGGAATGCAGAAACACCCGCCCGTCCAGATTCATCTGCTCCGTCAGGTTCCTGCGCCCGATGAGGAAAGCGGCATTGCGCGACAATCCCCATTCCGGGCGCACCTGAGACCAGTCCATGGCATTGCGCTGCGCATGGCGATAGGCTTTCGAGGGACGCTCGATGCGCCCCGAATCTTCCAGCGTGCCCACTCTTTCCGCCGCGCAAAGGCGCGATGCCGCACGCAGACCGTTGTTCAGCCTCTCCAGATAGACGAGATGGCTTGACGGCAGGAGGTCAAGATCGTAAAGGCGCAACTCATCCGTGGTGGTATTGTGAAAGGCCGGAATGAACCAGGTGTCGTCATTGATGGCTATGCCTTGCGCACGCAGACGCTCCCGAATAGCCGGCTTGTTGGCAATCTGGCTCAGCACCCGCGCATTGATGATGCCATGGTTTCCGCCGCAGGCACCGCAGTCCAGGGCGGATTCGTAGGGATTGTTTTCGGAAGTGCTGCCGTGTCCCGCAAGCAGCACGAAGCGCGAAAATTCCCGGGTGAGCCCGATCGAGCGGAGCGACTGGCCGACGAAATTGACCTGCTCGTCGAGCGTGAACCCTATTCTTCCGAGGCGTTCGAGCTGGATCTTCGCATAGCCGCGATTGATGCGGTAGACACGCTGCAGGCGATCCACGAAGCTTCTTTCGGCCTGTTCGTCCAGGTTGAATTCGCGCGCAATACGGGTCGGCCCTGAATGGTTCGCCAACGCAGCATCCCTGAGTTCGCGGATCATCTCGTCGGTGACGGCTTCCCGCTGGATGCCGAGCTCTCGCCCGATGGCCTTGACGATCATGGCGCGCTGCAGCGAACGGATGATGGATTCGGCCTGATCGCGGCTCAGCTTGTCGAGAAGCAGGCGGCTGTCCTGCTTCTCCGGATGCAGGCGCTGGCGCCAGCGGTTGTAGGCGAGCGGCGCAAGGCTTTTCCCGAACATGTCGAAGCCGAATAGCAGACCGATTGCCTCGACGGTGATGAAAGGCGAAAGGATGGATGCCTTCAGTTCGTGAAAAACATGTTCCAGAACGGAGAAAAGCGCCTGTTCGTCGGGGCTGCGTGCGATGGCAAGCTCGAGCACCAGATTTTTCGGGCTGACCACGACCGGACAGAGCTGGGTTTCGCTGCCTTTCTCCAGTCCGATGAAGCCCACGGGAATGCCGAAGAATCCGGCAATGCCATAGGTCTGATAATCGCCGACCTTTTCAAGATGGCGCCTGATGCGCTCGGAGCGGACATCGATGCAGAACAGCATCTGCGCGAAAGGGCGTTTTTCGCGCTGCACGGCTTCATCCAGATTCAATCCCGACATCAGCTGCTTCATGTAGCGTGATTCCTGTGCATTCAGCCACATCCTTCCTTCTTCCCGCTCGAAGGCTATCAGCATCGAAAGCAGCTGGCCCAATGCTTCAGGCGACAACTGCCCGATCTGGCGATTCATGCCCGAGGCATCGGCAAGCGCGCTTATTTTTGCCGCGGCAAGCTTCGCTTCCTTCTCTCTTCTCAGTTCCAGATATTTGGGCAGAAGGCGCTTCGCGCGCTGGCCGCGTCTGGCGGAAATGGCCGCCTCGACTTCCCCTGCGAGCTCCGGCACGACTTTCCCGCGATGAAATTCATGGCGAAGGAAATATTCTTCCGGCTGGGCTTCGACGAGCCGCACGACATCCGCCAGGCTGGCAGGCGTGCCTTTGCGCTGGGCATGTTCGCGCAGCAATGCAAGCCCCAGCACCTGGCGGATGGCGAGATAATCGACCAGATCCGCCGGGTAGCTTCGGCTCCAGTGATAATCCTTTGCGCTGGATCGCCAGCGGATGAATCCGGCCCATCCGTGCAGGCGGGTCAGCTCGCTGGTAAAGCAGTCCATCCAGTCGTCTTCCGGTATGCCCAGTTCGCGCATGACATGGCCGATGATGCCTTCAGGCGTTTGATCGACGCCGAGTATCTTCTTGATGTGCAGTCCGCGCATGAAGAGCCTCAAGTTGCTTCTTGCAAGCGCGCTCCATGCGCTGAAAAGTCCCTTTTCCCGACCCGGCATCTGCCATACGGACTGCCCTTCATCGAAAAAATCGAGGCAGCTCTTGATCAGGAGCTCGTTCAGATCGTTGCCGATTTCTGTGCCGTAAAGCTCGTCGACGATGGTGTAAACGGGCCTGCTGGAGAGCACTTGCGCCTTGATCTGTCCCTTCAGCCATGCGGCATCGACACCCGGCTTCGGAAACGGCTGCTCGGTCAGCACCGCATGGATTTCCTCGCCAGTCGCGATCACTGAGCCCACGGGCTCGCTGATCTTCGTTGCCAGAGCGAGCAGCAAGCGATGCCGATCCAGCCCGGGAATTTCGGGTTGATCTTCCAGGAACCGTTCGATTTGCCCGGACAGGCGCTCCGGATCGATCTTGCCTTCGGCAAGATAGCGTTGATACATGGCGCGCGGGAGATAGCCTTTGCCGTGAAAGAGCCGACTTCCTTCGAGAACAGCCTCGTGGAAGGAAAGATGCTCCAGTCCATAAAGCGGATTGTGGTGGATGAAGGTCCTCATCGGCCAGAAAAAGGGAATGGCCTCTCCTGCCACGTGGACCATGGCTCGAATCTTCAGCCTTCCTCCGAGTTCGGTCTTCATAGCTCCCCCCCTTTCAGATAAAGGCTCGCGACGACAACGATCCCGAACAGACAGGCGAACATCAGGGTGGCCCCCCTCCCTATGTCGTTGGCAGGATGAGGTTCATTGCTGCCTGATTGAAAGCCTTGCACCAGCTTGATCGCAGCCCAGCCCCAGAGCAGCCAGATGAAAAGGATGGCCGGTTCAGTGCTCGCCCCCTGCAGCAATCCCAGCATTGCGAAAAAGCCCGGAAAAGGCGGAGTGGCGACGGCTGCCAGGAGGGTCAGGACCAGCAGGCCGGAGAGCCTCGGGAAGCGGGTTGCGAGGCCGCCGGAAAGGCCTGCATAGGCAGCGCCGCAACGCTTCTCTATCGCCCCTGACAGCAGGAACAGCAGCGCCGAAGGCAGACTCAGCCAGAATGCCAGAATGTGCCTGTCGGATTCGCTCGATATCCAGACGAGCACAACGGCGGAAGAAGCCAGAAATCCCGCCCAGATGCCGAGATCCCGCACAGTCAAGAGGCGCAAGGCGTAGAAACCGGAGCTCGCAATCGACCATGCGACGAAGCCTTCAGGCACCGGCTGCTTTGCCGCATGCAGAACGAATATCCCGACCTGGGGCCACAAAAGCGTGAGCAGGAACCTGGCCAAAGGACTTCCCATCCTGGAGAGCAGGCCGTTCAGCAACATGCTGAACGGAAACAAGGGCAAGAACAGGGCGGCTGCCAGGATCTCGATCATAGCCACCTCGACCAGACATTCATGCGCCTGGACATCGAGAGCACTGCCTGGGCGAACAGGGCATAGACGTCTGCTGCGTAGAACTCACGAGAGACCATGGAATACAGCGCCAGCCTTGCAGGGGAGGGATCCGCGCTGCGGGATCTGCCGCTCGCCGCTGCATAATAGGTTGCAAGCCAGCCCACCACGATCGTGACGGTCAATATGGCCACAAGGGCATCGAAGGTGGAAAGCGGAATGCTGGCCGCTCTATAGATCTGTTCCCTGATCGTTCTGTCCGGATACATGAACAGATCGAAGGCGTGTTCGATCAGGGTATAGCCTGCCACGACGATGATCAGCGACAGGACGATCATGACCATCGTGCGCCACGGGTTTTCCGCCCGGAGGCGGTAGGTCGCGAAAAGCAGCTGTGCGCCTGTTGCCCAGCCGAAGAAAAGCAGGATGATCGCGCCCTGCTGGCCGACGAATTCTCCGCCCACCAGCCAGCGCGAAAGCCCCAGCACGAGGAATGGCACCACCACGGTCACGACGGCAGCGAGCATCCAGGGCAACCGGGAAGCGACCGGCTTGCGCTCGACGACAAAGGTGTAAACGTCGTCATGGGGAACGCCATCCTGCTTCCTGGCTTCTCCGATCATGCTCCCTGCGCCGAGAAAAAGCGTGCCTTTGAAAAGGCCATGCGCGATCAGATGATAAATCGCCAGAGAGAAGGCACCGACGCCGCATTCCACGAACATGAATCCCATCTGCCCCATGGTCGAATAGCCCAGGGATTTCTTGATGTCGTTCTGGGTCAGCATCAGGATCGAACCCATCACGGCCGTGACCATCCCGACCGCAAATACCAGGTGCAGCACGCCGCCTGCATGGATGAATACGGGAGCGAAACGGTTGACGATGAAGCCGCCCGCATTGACGATCCCTGCATGCATCAGAGCTGACACCGGCGTCGGCCCTTCCATGGTATAGGGAAGCCAGGTGTGCAACGGAAACTGCGCCGAGCGCGCGAATGCGGCAAGCGCGACCAGAAGACCGACCGCAACAGGAAGGGACATGCCGAATACCGGATAGGCATCGGGGGTTGCGGCAATGCGCTCGAACAGAGCGGGAAGCGAAAATGTTCCGTAGGCCTTGTAGAGCAGCACTGCGGCAAGGATCAGGGGAAGATCGCCGATTCGGTAGGTGAAGAATGTCCAGAAGGCGTAGCGCTGAGCTGCGGGGCGCTCCAGATCATGGCCCAGCAGAAAATAAAGCAGCACGCCTACAAGATGCCATGCAATCAACAGCGTGATGAGATCTCCTGCTGCCACCATCAGAAAAATGGTGCCAGTCATCAGGTCGAGCAGGGTATAGAATCGCGCATAGCCAGGTTCTTCCGCCATGTAGCGCACGGCGTAGACATGCACCACGAGGCTGATGCCAGAAACTGCCAGTGCCATCACGCTCTCCAGGGGATCGAGATAGAGACTGCCCCAGGCCTCGCCTGACGAAAGCCATTGGGGATGGGGATTTGCAACATAAAGGACGAGCGAAGCCGCGCTCATGAAAAAGGCAATCGCACTCATGCCAACGCTCAGATGGGCCACGCTGCGCTGCGCCCTGAAGGAGATGAGCGTGATCAGCAGGGCTGAAAGCATAGGTACGGCCACGATGCACGAAGGCATCAGACCGCCGATGGACAATGTCAAATTGCCTCCCTTAAGAATGACACGGTTTTGCGATCGGCTGGACGACAATCGCCGAATACAAGTTTAAGGAAGGCGAAGCAAAATTAATAATGATTTATTATGATGTTCACAATATACATTTGTCTATGATCATGCCTGAACTGGCGATGAAAATTCGGACTGCCGCGATCTCGGCGTGAACCGATCCGGCATTACTGTAGATGGCCTGTCTTGACCAGAATGACGCAGCCTTGCGTGCTGAAAGGATGGTGGGCGCTCATGTGCGGGCTGCGCATCCACGTGCCCGCAGGGTATCTCCCATGCTCGTCTTCGAAAACCCCTTGCAGCACATAGATTTCCTCTCCGCCATAGTGCCGGTGCGGATTGAACAAGGTTCCCGGATCCCAGCGCACCATGGCCGTATGGCAGACTCCGGATTCGGAAAGCGGCATCACCCAGAGGCCCGGAACGAGTCCGGGAAGCCATGGACTCTGCTTCGTATCGACGACAATGCGCCGATCGTCTTCGGGATCGAGGTGGCCGAGCTTGACGAAAAGCCTGCATCCCGTCTCGGAACCGGGGGCATGCGAGGAGCCCGGAGGGTTCTTGATATAGGTTCCGGGGCCATATTCTCCATGCTCGTCCTGGAATAGCCCTTCCAGCACCAGGATTTCCTCGCCTCCCGGGTGGGCATGGCGAGAAAATCTCGAACCGGGCTCGTAGCGCACGCAGGAAGTGGCGCGCCCTTCTTCCGCCCCGTCACGCTCGAGCATCAGCCGCATGATCCCGGCAATCGGCGAATCGACCCATTGCAGGGCCGAAGAATCGATGACGACTCGTTTCGACAGATCCGCGTTGATCTTCATGAAGCCCTCCGAATTCAGAGAGATACTGTAGCATGAAGTCCTGCGGATCGCTCCTCGAAAGCAGCAGTTGTCCAGCCAGAATCGGGATGCCATTTCGAAACCTGGCCCGAGGCGCCATCGATTTGAAACAGGTGAATCCAGGCATTCTCGACCAGATTCTTCACGACTTCATGCCTGCCGATGATGTCTTCGATTGCTTCCCTGGGTGCTTCTATGAATACGCTCAGCCTGATCGGTTCGTGCACCCAACGCCTGCCGTCGTGCAGAGACTGCATGGGAAGCCCCACCCTCAGGTCTCCGCCGTTTCCTTCCAGAACGCCGATCGCCCCGCCCACGATATTGTGCAGCACCTTGTTTCCGCTCCCGAAATGCTGATTGTCGACGACCGAACCGTAGTACTGCATGTTGATCCAGTTTCCGACCACCATGGGCGCAGTCATGATCAGTTCGAGTATCTTGAAACCCCGGTCTTCTTTCCGGTCATATTCATGCAGGAAGGCGCGCCCGCCAAGATCCAATTCTGCCGTCCTCGATCGCGGCGCTGCGATGAATGCCGCGTTTCCTGCAAGCGCCCATTCGGGCCTGATTTCCGACCAGTCGCGGCTGCGGCGACGCACATCCGACTCCACCTCCCTGTCCGAGAGCCCCGAAACGCCAAGAAGAGCGGAGCGCTGCATGCGGGTCAGATCCCCCGCCTGTTCCAGCCATTGGCGAAGCTGCGCCAGGTCTTTGAGAAGACCATGAGGAACCCTTTCCGCCTCAAAGAGCTTCAGCTCGTCGGTAGTGGTATCGTGCAGGCCCGCGATGAACCAGGTGTCTTCGGGTATCGCGATGCCTCGCGCTTCGAGACCTCTGCGGACTTCCGGCTGGTTAAGCAGCGCCGCCACCACCCGTGCGCTCGCCTCTCCCGTCTGCCCTGCACAGGCGCCGCAATCGAGCCCGGTGGCATGCGGGTTGTTGGCAGTGCTGCTGCCGTGACCGGCGAGCAGCACCAGGCGGGCGAAATTCTCGGTCATGGACATGGCGCGCAGAATGCGCTCGGCATGCTCCACCCGGTCCCCTTCCGGCATTCCCGAAGCGGGCAGATCTCCCCGCGGGGCAAGAGATGGTCCGGTTCTCGTCGATTTATCCAGCCCCTGCCTCAAGGGATCCGGGACGGGCCTGCTCCATCCGAAGCTGTCGGCAAGCAGCTTCAATGCGTAGAGAATGCCCGCAGACTCGACGAAAGAAAAGCAGGAAGAGGCTGAAAGCTTGAAGATTTTCCATGCCTTGGAAATTCCGATGCGCATGCGGCGCCTCTTCTCTTCGGCAGCCTGATCTCCATCTCTGACTTCTTCGTAAATCCTGTAGGCAGGATTGAAAATGACCGGGACATGGGAATTTCCGCAGCTTGCACCGAGCGGGACATATTCGATGAAAATGCCGAAGAATCCCGCGAACCCGATGGTCTGCACGGTGGGCGCGACGGTTTCGAGGGCTCGGCGAAACACCTCGGAACGCACGTCGATGCAGAAGGCTGCCTGGACTGATGGCCTGACTCCGACTTTCTTGATGCCACCGGATGCGGCAAGCCCCGAGATGACCGAACGCTGGAATCCGATTTCCATGGCGTTGAGCATGATCCTGTCCAGTTCTGCCGCATTCCTCCTCTTGTCGGAAGGGGCGCGCATGCTTGATGCAAGCATGTCCCGCCACCTGGCGATCAGCGCAGCAGATCTTTTTTCCTCGAAAAGCAGGACGTCCCATGCCATGCGGATGGCAAGCAGGTCGATCAGGGAATCATCCTGCCCGCCCCGCAATTCCGCCTGCCAGCGCAGATATCTGGCCCAGGATGCCCATCCTCCTATCCCGAGCAGGGAAGCGTGCAGGTAGCGCTCGATCGCATCCTCCGGAATGCCGAGTTGCGCAGCGGCCCAATCAATCGCGGCGCGTGGATCGGTTGGCAACTTGGCGACATGCTTCTTGAACTGGGCGAGTCCCATCATGGCCGGGCTGTTGTCTATCGAGGCAGTCTTCAGCCAGGACTGATATAGGGTCATGCCTTTCCACGGATAGGCAAAAAGCGCCTGCCCGAGATCGAAATGGGCAGCGCAATGCAGGCTGATGCGCTCCATCACGAATCTCGTCCAGATTGCCCCTTCCACCTTGTCCAACACCTCGCTCACGGAGGCCATGCCCACATTCGGCACGGGCGCCGGAAGATAAAGTTCGTGCCTGACTTGCTCCAACGTCTTGCTGCTGCCGCAGGCACGGATCGCCTGCTCGATGTCCTGATCGGTGATCCGCCCGGACTCCATCTGCTCGAGATAATAGGAACGCGGCATGTAGAGGCTGGTGCCGATCACTCTGGCAAGCGTGTCCGAGGCATCCTGGAACGAATGATCCATCATCCCGAAGAAGGGATTGACAGCGACGAAGTGCTTGAGCGGCCAGAGTGGCGCAATTCTCGAGCAGGCCGCATCGATGCAATGATCGATTTCGGCACCGCCGGACCCGAAGGCGATTTCATTTCTTTCTGCGTGCATGATGGGTCTCCTATGCTCTGATTTTTCGAGTAACCGGCCAAAGTTTCTGCAGCATCCGCGTGATATAGACATCGACGTACATGCCGTTGTAGAGGTGAACATAGATCGCTTCCCATGCCCTTCCTTTCGCATTCCTGAAAATATGCTGCAGCACCAGAAGGAAGATGAAGAAGATCACCACGAGCACCGCCAGGGTGTATTGAAACCGTCCAGTGGCGAGAACGGGCAGCGCGCTGTCCTGCATGAGCTTCGCAAAAACATCGTGCAGCGCGAAGTAGGACGCGCAGGTCAGTATGCTCATGCCCAGCGCGCGGAACAGAAACATTGGCGTTCTGTCCGTGTTTACCGCCTGCAGCATAAGCTGGGTGAGCGCAATTGCCACAATTGCCGTCGTTGCAAGTATCGCCGGCTGCTGACCGGGAGTCAGGCCGAACAGGTAGGCAATCGCGCCTGTGATCAGGATGGAAAGGGAAAGGGAAAGGATCATCCTGCCCGGCCTGAATCCGGAAGGCGCGTAGGACATCTGCGGAGCTCGGAAAGCGTCCACCCCGCTGCCCGATGCGAGGAAGGCGTGCGCCTTGTAGAACGAATGGGCAACGAGATGCAACATGGCCAGGCTGTACAAACCCAGTCCGCATTCAAGCAGCATAAATCCCATCTGCGCTACCGTCGACCATGCCAACGAAACCTTGATGCTGGTCTGGGTCAGCATCACGAGCGAAGCCAGCGCCAGGGTGACGAGGCCGATTGCAGCCAGCATCCCCAGCGCTTCTGGCGAACGGGAAAGAATCGGGCTCATGCGGATCACCAGAAATGCCCCGGCATTGACGATCCCTGCATGCAACAATGCGGAAACGGGAGTCGGCGCTTCGATCACCTGTATCAGCCATCCATGCAGGGGAAACTGGGCGGACTTCAGCGCTGCGCTCAGCACAACCAGAAAAGCGGCCAGTCTCAAGGCAATCGGCAGGTTGCCCTGATAGCCGGCCATGACCCGAAAGATTTCCGAGAATTCGAAGGTATGCAGGCTCGATCCGATCAGCACGATGGCTGCAACCAGGCTGAAATCCCCGATGCGACTGGCGACGAATTTCTTGTGTGCCGCAAGGACCGCAGCCGGCCGTTCTCCATAGAACATCAGCAGCTGATGCAAACAAAGACTGGTGGCAACCCATGCAGCCATGAACATGATCAGGTTGCCGGACACGATGAGCCCAAGGATCGAGGCAAGCGTCAGGCTCAGCCATTTGAAAAACCGGCCCTGGTCAGGCTCGCCCCGAAGATAGCGAATCGAATACCGGCTCACGATCATCCCCACGAATGACACAAGCACCAGCAGGATCATCGTGACGCTGTTGTAGAACACGTCGATGGTCAGTTCGGTCGGCCCGAAGGGCAACTCGATGGCGCGTTGAGCAACAAGCCTGGCGGGCAAAGTTTCCCTGAAAACCGCCGCAAGAATGGATACCAGCAAGGCCGCCGTGGCAGCCCTGTAGCAAAGGCTTCCTGTCAATACCGGATTCCTGTTGACCCATCTGGTGGGCAGCATCCCGACCAGAATGAGAAGCATCGGTGCCAGCAGAACGGACAAGGACACATTGATCGACATGATATTCTCCTTCAGGAATGATTCGTTCAATTTCTGAAGTCGATTCTATGGAAGGCATGGAAAAAATAAAAATGAATTGTTATAATGAAAACCATAACCTTTTGGCTATGATAACGAGGCGCCGGAAATGATGCGGGTGACCATGCGCCAGCTGCAGGTTTTCGAGGCAGTTGCAAGACTCAGAAGCTATTCCCGGGCAGCGGAGGAAATTCATGTCGCCCAACCCACCGTTTCGAAGCAGATGAGGCTGCTTCACGAAGAGATCGGGTTGCCGCTCATCGAGCTGATCGGCAAAAAGGTGTTTCTTACCCAGGCAGGCGAAGAACTCTATTCAACCTGCAGCGCCTGGCTCGATTCCTGGGGAAGATTCGAGCAGACCATCTCCGATCTGAAGGGAGTAAAGCAGGGACGTTTGAGCATTGCTGCGGTCACGACAACAAAGTACTTCATGCCCAGGATTCTTGGCCCATTCTGCAGCCATTATCCAGGGATCGACATCGCCCTCGAAGTGGTCAACAGGGACCGCCTTCTGGAAAGAATGTCTCACAACCAGGATGATCTTTATGTCATGGGCGTTCCCCCTGAAGACATGCCTTGCCAATCTGAGCCTTTTCTCGACAATCCGCTCGTCGTCCTGGCGCCGCAATTTCACCGGCTTGCGACAAAAAAGCACATCCGGTTTTCCGAGATCGCCGGCGAGCAGTTCATACTGCGCGAACATGGCTCCGGCACTCGACTCGCCATTGAGAAGGTATTCAAGGAGCGCGGCTTTCCGCTCAGGATTAAAATGGAACTCGGCAGCAACGAGGCGATCAAGCAGGCAGTGGCGGGAGGACTCGGCCTTTCCGTGCTGTCCATGAGCACCCTCAACCTCGACATTGCCCAGCGCGACATCGCTGTCCTCGATGTGGAGGGGTTTCCGATCATGCGCTCATGGTATCTGGTCACGCCGAAGGACAAGCAGATCTCGGTAGTGGCAAGAGCCTTCATGGATTTTCTCAGAAATCATGTCGACTTGCTGAATCCCTATGGCAGCAGATAACCCATTTCAGGGATTGCAGTAATCGCAATGCTGGGGGGAAGCCGAACCCAGGTTCAAATCCCTTTGCTCTTGATGGCTGCAGGCAGGGCATTTCCAGATTTCTGATCTCGCTCGCTGGGTGGGCAGGCCGCAATCTGCACAGGGCAATCCCTTCACCTGCTCAGACAACCAGAAGCCCCGTGCCCCGCAAGCGGGGCACGGGGACAAGGCCTTTCTGCACAGATCCAGCGCAGCAAGCCTGATGGTTTCCATGCGCTCCGGATTGGCATGAGCCCTCAGATCATTTTCCATGAAGACAATGCCATTGCCGGAATCGCGAAGCGCCCTTGCGAAGCCCGACTTCAATGCGCCCCAGTCGGAGATTCCCTTTTCGATGCGTGCATCTTCCTGGTGGGATGGCCTCACAACGAGATAATATTCAGGGAACCCGGCCTGGATGGCAAATGCTTCCACTTCTGCCCAGCTTGTGCACGAGCGGTGTTCGAATCTCGCCGGACGCTGCGCAATCCCGGTCAGCTCAAGGCCATTCTCATCGTCAACCAGCACAAGCAGTTCCACATTCCACTGCAATAGCCCGGTAAAAGGATCGGGGGCGAAAGCGCCTTCGCTGGCAATCCCATGCCTGAGACCGGTGAGCTGCATCCCGATCCTGGCTTTGCTTCGGGCGGCTTCGAGTTGGCTGCCGATCCTCCTCGACTCCCGGCTGAATGTTCCCAGGCGGTCGGTATCATAAGCGTCGGTATGATAGATCTTGCAGCCGAGTGCTGCTTCCAGCACCGGAGAGACGACCTTTTCCTTGCCATGTCGGGTCAGAAAGCTGAATGTCGTGCCCGAATAGGAAAAACCGCTCATCTACAACAGGCTGTCCCTGAACCGTTGCCCGGCACTGGCGATTTCGCCGCAATCCCTGCCTAGCAGGGTTAAATGCCCCATCTTCCTGCCGGGCCTGGCCGTTTTCTTGCCGTAGAGATGCAGCTTCAGCCCATCCGCGGCAAGCAGTTTCGACCAGTCCGGCTCGCAAGCCTCATCCTGTTCGAACCAGAGATCGCCGAGCAGGTTGAACATGGCAGCATTGGACAGCAATTCCGTGCTTCCCAGCGGAAGCCCGCAGATCGCCCTGACCTGCTGTTCGAACTGGCTGGTGATGCAGGCGTCCAGGCTGAAATGGCCCGAGTTGTGCGGGCGGGGTGCAAGTTCGTTGAGGCAGAGCTTGCCCCCCACGATGAAGAATTCGATCGCGAGCACGCCGACGTAGGCGAGCCTCTCGGCAATGCCGAGCGCCATACGGCGGATTTCCTCAGCCAGCTCTGGCGGAAGCGCTGCAGGCGCCAGGGAAAAATCGAGAATGCCGCCCTTATGCCGGTTCTCGACAATCGGATAGGCGGCGCAGTTGCCCGACGGATCCCTGACCAGGATCATCGACACTTCGCTGTCCAATTGCAGCTTGCGCTCGAGGACGCACAGCGCTCCGCCAAAGTCGAGAAAGGCATCGCGTGCGGCTTGCCTGTCCTGGACGACGGTCTGCCCCTTCCCGTCGTAGCCGAATCTCGAGACCTTCAGGACTCCCGGAAACAGTCCGGAATCGGCCCCCATGATGTCAGCCTCGCTTCTGATCACTGAAAAGGGCGCATGAGGAAGACCCTGCATGGCGAAGAACGACTTTTCGAGCAGCCTGTCCTGACATATCTCCAAGATCCTGGCTCCCGGTCGAACCGGCAGATACGCTTCGAGCCTTGCCAGCGAAGCCGAGGGCACGTTCTCGAATTCCGTCGTCACCACCCGGCAGCGGCCAGCCAGATGCATGAGCGCTTTCTCGTCTTCGTAGGAAGCAATCAGATGTTCGTCCGCGATCCTGCCCGCAACCGAATCGGGATCGGGATCGAGGACGATCACTTCGTATCCGAGCTCATGGGCAGCCATGACGAAATATCGGCCCAGTTGTCCGCCGCCCAGCAATCCCAGCTTGGCCGGAGGAAGAATCATGCCTGCTTCGAAAGCGCCATCTGCATCACCCTTTCCGCCTGCCGCTCGCGGAAGCCGGAAAGGGCATCGCCGATTGCAGGATCATTGTTGGCCAGCATCGCTACCGCATACAGGGCAGCATTGGCAGCACCTGCTTCCCCTATGGCGAAAGTCGCGACGGGGATCCCTTTCGGCATCTGCACGATGGAAAGCAACGAATCCAGACCCTGGAGATGCCTGCTCGGTATCGGAACCCCCAATATGGGGATCGTGGTTTTCGATGCGAGCATGCCGGGAAGATGGGCCGCACCTCCCGCCCCGGCGATGATCGCCTTCAATCCGCGCGTGCGCGCGCTTGCCGCATATTCGAAAAGCAGGTCGGGAGTGCGGTGCGCGGACACCACCCTGGCTTCGTGAGGGATGCCGAATTCCTCCAGGATGGAGGCTGCAGCCTGCATCACCGGCCAGTCCGAATCCGACCCCATGACAAGACCTATATCAGCCATGATGCACTCCCCCTTTGACTTGCCATCTCTTCTCCGAATTCCGGTTTCCGGCATCGGCGGAATGCGCGATCGAAACAGGAAGCTGATCTGCGCCCGTCTCCTGATCGGCTATGGTGTAGTCGCCCACGATCCGGTCAGCGGTTGCAGGCCTCAGGAGCTTTTCCTCGAATGCGGCCTGATCCGGATGCTTCCTGAAGTTTTCCAGGGCTGCGGGGGATGAGAGCAGAACCAGCCAGCAATGCCTGTAGCGCGCGCTTTTTTCCGTCACGCTCCCGGCCACGACTGCCCGAACCCCCGGAATGCCGCCAAGAATCCGCTGTCCTTCCTTCATCGCAAAGCGCAGTTCCTCTTCCGAGCATAAGGGGGCATTGAAAGCCACGATATGCTCGACGTTGAGCCATATCCTGGACTGGGCGAGAATTTCGGCTGCCCTTCCTGCTGCGCCGAGAAGCAGCATGCATTTCCCCACTTCCTCTTCTGCCGCCTGCCTGAGTCCCGAAAGAAGCGACTGCAGGTCCGATTTGCCGCGGATCAGCTTCTGAGCAACCTCTTCAAGGGGAATCTTGCACCCCACCTTGGCCACGCCGAGGGCCGAGAGCTTGCGATACTGCTCATCAGACAATTCGCTTCCCGCTTCGGCGGAAAGGGGGATATCGACTGCCTCCCCGATCTCCCTAAGCCTTGCCCAGTCGAGCTTTACCTTGCCGCCAGGAATTTTGTTGCTGAAGGAAACTTCGAGATAGTCGATCCCCGTCTTCTCGGAAAAACCCTTTGCTTCGGCGACATGGGTAGGCCCTTCTCCGCCCAGCCCCCCCCCGCAGGCGATGCCGCAGGTTTTGGCCATGGCGCAAGTTTTCCTCGTCAGTTCGATGTGATCCCCCAGCGGAAGACTGGAGCCGTCGACCGATATCCCGTTGCATCCGATTCTTGCCGCGTGCAGTGCGGAATCGGAATCGTATCCCCATCTGCAGTGAAGCGTAACGGGAACACTGGCGCGGCGGGCAGCCATTTCGGCTGCAGCCATGAGCAGTTCGCAATTCTCTCCCTCGGGAATGTCGAGAATGACAGGCGCCCTGTGCTGCTCTGCGGCACTCACGATTGCCTGGAGCACATCCAGGCTGGAGACCTCGAATGCGCCGACGGCATATCCGTTCTGCCTGGCATGGTTCAGCATGTCCTTCATATCGATTATCGGCACGGCATTCTCCTTATCTCGTCAGGCTCATGTAAAGGGTGGGAAGCTTCTCCGGCAACCTGGAAACATGGTCGAGCACCATGTAATTTCTGAAGCCGAATATCCTTGAAACATAATCGTCGGCATGGGGATCCAGGCTCAGGCAGAAGGTGGTGATCCCCTGTCTGGCAAGTTCCTCCACGGCCTTTTTCGTATCATGGCGAAGATACTGGGGGTCCCTCACGTCGTTGTCTGCAGGCTCTCCGTCGGTCAGCAGGAATATCATCTTCCTCTGGCTCGCCCTTCTCGAAAGGAGCGATCCCGCATGACGGAGCGCCGTGCCCATCCTCGTGGAGAGCTTTCCCGTCATGCCCGCCAGCCTTGCCTTAACCTTCTCGTCGTAAGGCCCGTCGAAATCCTTGAACCTGAAATATTCCACCTCGTGCCTGCCGTTGGAATCGAAGCCATGGATGGCGAAAGGATCTCCGATTCTGGAGAGCGCGTCAGCCAGCAGTGCCGCAGCTTCTCTCGCGAGATCGAGCACCTTCACTTCTCCGTCGCCATTTCTGACAGGATCGTTGGTCGACTCGGAAAGGTCGATCAGCAGCAGAACCGAAAGATCCCTGATCTGGAGGCGGGTCCTGATCCCAATCCTGGGGTCGGGCTGCATCCCCATGCGCAGGTCCACTGCGGCATGGATTGCGGCATTGATGTCGATGTCGTCCCCATCCTCCACCTTGCGCTGCCTGATGACGCCCTGCGGCTGAATCGCCTCTATGAGATATTTGAGCTTGCTGATCAGCGGTTTGTGCTTTTCTATCAGCTCGTCGATTTTTCCCGGGTCGCCGTATTTGGGGCGCTTCTCGAGCAGCGTCGCCCAGTTCGGCCGCTCGAGCTGGGTCTGGTAATCCCATTCCCTGTAATGGACCGGGGAGGCGGCAGGCTCGCGCCCTTCCCGCTCGTTGAAGCTCACCCCGTCGTCGTCGTAAAGCTCGGTGGGCAGGACCCATATCTCTTCTGCATCTTCCCCGGCAAATTCGACATCGACGGCATTGATCATTTCCATCAGGCTGACGTACTTTCTCACCTGGGGGCGCATTCCTGTCAGCAGGAGCATTTCGTCTTCGTCAGCCTCAGCCCAGAGATGGCGATTGTCGTCCCGGTACGGGCAGCTCGCGAAATCCGTTCTGGGATTGAAGGGGATGCCGGCCGCGATTTTCGCAAGTTCGAGACCGATTTCCCTTGCGAGCGTCTTGTCTTCGAGCCTCTTCACGGCGTCAGAAAAGGCTTTTCTCGCCGCTTCGACGAGGGGATGGTCATCCTTGTATGCTTCATCCAGAAGCGCACGCGCGATGCCATCGAGCAATGCGCCAAAGCGCTCGTCCCCGGGCGCTCTCGGCGCAAGAAGCCCCAGCCAGATCGATCTCAGCCCGGGAAAGGCGCGGCAAGCCAGGGATTCCACTCTGGCATCCTCTATCGCACCGATCAGGGCGCGCTCGACCGGACTCAAGGATTCAGGATCTGCATCCCGGCCGGAATGGACGATGTGTGCTGCAGCATGGGCTGCCGCTGCGCGATATATTTCCAGCCCCGATATGTCTCCTCTATTGTCGAATGCATCCGGAAGATGGATGAAATACGATTCGACATAGGGTCTGTAGCCCTCGCGCGTCTCGAAGTCCCCCGATGTCGGGCGAAGGAAGAAATCCCTTCCCCAAAGCGCCCTGAGGTACATGATCAGCCTGCGCTGCACGTCGACGAAGAGTACGCCGCGCTGCTCCTTCTTCATGACGGCAAGGGAATCCTCGCTTTCAAGTCCGAAATAGCTGGCCTGGTTTTCGAAATTGCTGCGATGAGCGGAAGCTCCCCACATCGCCCAGCGCCTGAGGCCGCCGAGGGTCAGATGCGCGAGCAGCACGTCCAGCTTCTCGAGCATCGGGCGCAAAGCTCTGGGCACCTGGGAAAGCAGTACATCCAACAGCGCCAGATAAGCCCTGAACAATTCGAGCTCGCCCAGCCTGGCAGCCGCCGTCGGGGCCGTGGAAAAAAGCAGGACGAGCACGCCCGCGCTCGTCTTCGAATACATCCTGATGGCTGCAGAGAACAGGTCGGCTACCGCCTGCTCTCCGATTTCCTTGGCGACCTGAGGGGCGCTCTCGATGAAGGATTCCACGAGGTCTGTTCCCCGCCCGAGCGCCTTGAGGCTGGCCGCCGCCCTGACATAGGCGTCTAGCCCCCGGGGCGAGAAGGCCCTTGCCGCATCCTTCCAGGCGGCCTCGAGGACAGTGCGAGGTCCCTCGCCCAGTTCCTCGAGCAGGTCTTCATATTCAGCCAGCTGAATCGCCATGCCATTCAGTCCGGCCAGACTCGGCTTGGATGGAGCTGCATGTCGGAGGCATTCGGGTCGGTTTCGCGAACCACGGCCTTTTTCGGCGAGCCGCTTCTGGGCTGAGCCTTTGCTCTTGCAGCGGGCTGCTTGGGTTGAATGCTTGCCTTAAGCTTTTCTTCCATTTTGCTCATTTGACGGATACCTCCTTCAGGATGGATTCGATCTCTACAACTGCCTCTCGCCCTCTCGCCCCCATCTGGTAGACGCTTTTTCCTTCGAGAAGCGCAAGCCTGTAGACAGCCCTTCTCCTGACTGCCGTGTTCAGCAGGGGGAGAGGCTGCTGGTCAAGCACTTTCGCCATTGCATCAGACAATGCGCTACGCTTCTCGGCCTGGTTCTGCACGAGCCATGCCTTGAGAGCGGGATTGAAGCGCCTTGCCCTGTCGATGGCGGATGCTGCATCATGCGTCGCCCATAGATCGAGCGGAGAGGGAATGACGGGAAGCAGCGCCATTTCCACGGATTCGAGCACCTTTCCGGTGAGGTTCCAGTCGACCGAAGGGGGGCAATCGACCACCACATGATCGAAGCTGGCCCTGGCATCCTGCAGATGCCCCAGACCTGACAGCACGCTGAGACTGGAAATGTCAGCCGCCCATTCTGCCCAGTGCGCAAGTGCGCCCTGGGGATCGACATCGATCAGGGCAACCCTGCCCCGCTTTGCGAGGCCTGCGGCGATATTCAATGCCAGCGTCGATTTCCCGCACCCGCCCTTGAGATTGGCCAGCGCAATGCTCGCCATTCCCGTCAGCCCTGGCTCAGTGCGTCCACCCCGGCCGCGAAAGCGCCTCGATCGGGATTGTCCAGGGCGATGCTGACATTGGCATGGGTCTTTCCGAAATTGAGGTCGGGATAGTACCCCTGCTCCTTCGAATATTCCGCCAGCCTGTCCAGAAAGGTCCGCGTTTCCCCGTAGGAAGCGAATTCGTAGCGCCGAGTCATGGAAGACTGGCCGGTTTCCCATCCATTGCTCATGTTCATTGCTCCTTTCCTTTCAGGCTCGCCAGCATCTTGTCCAGTTCGCCCAAGTGATGTTCTTCGTCCTGCATCAGACCGAGGAAAAAACCTGCCATTGCCGCATCGCCGAAGCGCTCGCAATAACCCGCGGCTTCTCCATAGAGACGGATCGCCTCCAGTTCGAGCTGGCGGTCTATGCCCAGCATCTCGGCGAGATTCCGCCCGGGCCTTGCAGGAGCGAGCCGCGTGGCATTGGGAGAGACGCCGAATTTCAGTAGAACCTCTATCAGCTGCGCCGCATGCCCCAATTCCTCGCCTGCTTCGCGCCGGAAATAATGCTCTTCCGGCAGACCCAGGAGAGCGCACAATCTCGACTGAGCGAGGTATTGCTGCACGATGCTCATTTCATGGGAAAGCGCATCCGTCAGGTAGCTGGTCACGCGGGCTTTCATCTTGCTGCCTCAGCTCTGCTCCATCGCGACTTCGGCATCCCTTCCGCCTCCGCCGGATTTCGCGGAAGTGGGCAGGATGTTTTCCACTTCGCTGTGAACCCTCGCGATGATGTGCGCAGCGACAAGACCGTCGCCCACGCGCTCGCACGCGTCAGCCCCGGCCCTCACTGCCGCGTTGACAGCGCCCGTCTCGCCGCGGACCAGCACAGTCACGTATCCGCCGCCGACAAACTGGCGGCCTACCAGGCGAACTTCCGCTGCTTTGGTCATCGCGTCAGCCGCTTCGATCGCGGGCACGAGACCCCTCGTTTCAATCATGCCAAGGGCAATTCCAGTCACTTCAGCCATTTTCTTCTCCCTATCGATTCAAGAACTGCTTCAGGCGGGCGCCTTGGGCAGGATGTTTTCCACTTCGCTGTGAACCCTCGCGATGATGTGCGCAGCGACAAGACCGTCGCCCACGCGCTCGCACGCGTCGGCCCCGGCCCTCACTGCCGCGTTGACAGCGCCCGTCTCGCCGCGGACCAGCACAGTCACGTATCCGCCGCCGACAAACTGGCGGCCTACCAGGCGAACTTCCGCTGCTTTGGTCATCGCGTCAGCCGCTTCGATCGCGGGCACGAGACCCCTCGTTTCAATCATGCCAAGGGCAATTCCAGTCACTTCAGCCATTTTCTTCTCCCTATCGATTCAAGAACTGCTTCAGGCGGGCGCCTTGGGCAGGATGTTTTCCACTTCGCTGTGAACCCTCGCGATGATGTGCGCAGCGACAAGACCGTCGCCCACGCGCTCGCACGCGTCGGCCCCGGCCCTCACTGCCGCGTTGACAGCGCCCGTCTCGCCGCGGACCAGCACAGTCACGTATCCGCCGCCGACAAACTGGCGGCCTACCAGGCGAACTTCCGCTGCTTTGGTCATCGCGTCAGCCGCTTCGATCGCGGGCACGAGACCCCTCGTTTCAATCATGCCAAGGGCAATTCCAGTCACTTCAGCCATGCTTCTCTCCTTTACAGAAATGAATCAAAAAACAACTATCAAACAGCTTCTTCCCACTCATCGATGATCCCCGCTATGGTGAGATCGGTGAGCAGTTTCGGATCCCCGGAAGCGTAGCGCCCGGCAGAACCGCTTACCGTGAACACCCATTTCCCTTCCGGTACGCCTACCGGGTCGCAAGCCACGCTGAGCGCCCCTTTGGCGTCTGTCAGGACACGCAGGGAGATGTTTTTCAGGCCCTCCACCCTGCGGGTCGCCACCAGGTCGGATTTGACCTTCATGATTTCCACGTCAGTCTCCGTTCCAGTGATCGATGATCCCCACGATCGTCAGATCGGAAGGAAATTCCTTGCTTCCCGCCGCCTCCCGCGCTGCAGAAGAGCCGACGCAAATCACCCAGTCTCCGGGGATGCATCCGATCGGATCCACCGCAACCTGTCTCGCTCCGCCTGCCTTTTCCCTGACCACGAGCAGCGGCCTGTGGCCGAGATCGGCAATGCGATTGGTCGAAACCAGCGTCTTTTCAACCTGCATGATCTTCATCAATGATCTCCTCAATCATGCTTCCCGCAGGCATATCCTGAACGGTCAGGTGGCAGGCCAGCAGGCCTGCGGCCTCAAGGTCCGCATATCTCGACCGGATTGCCTCCTCGACCCCTCTAGTCCTGCTCACCGCGCGCGCCCTTGAACCGGGAACCCTTGCGTCATACCTGAAATGAATGGCGATCGGCACGGGCAATCCGCGCTTTCCCATCAGGTGCCTGAAAATCTTGATGCCGATATCCATGTCCGACAACCCCTCCTCGAGGGTCTGGAGGTGCGCATAGTAGGCAACGTTGCGCATCTGCACTTCCTCGAATCCGTCGCCGACGCTGATGTAGCGCTCGGCGTGGCCGATATCCGGATAGCGTCCGCCGTAGTATTCGGCCACATATTCGATCTGCGAGAGATTGTTGATCAGGAGGTTTGCGACCAGCCTCCTCATGCCCTCGTGCGGCCTGGATGCTCCGGCATCCAGGATCGCCTGGTGAACCGCTATCCTCGCCTCGTTTTCGCCATAGCCCAGGGAGGCCGCATAGAGCGCAGCGTTGTCGACATACCGGCTTGCCGAGAGATTCCCTTCCTCGTCAGGCACATGGACGCGAATCGCATCCGTATCCGTATCCACGCCGATCAGAAGGATGTCGGTCCCTGCCCCGCAGCAGAACGAATTCTCTATTGCCTGCCTGAATTCAAGAAGCCGCCGCAGTCCCGCATCGATCGCCGCACTGTCGTCGCTTCCATGCGCAGCGCACCCTTCATGATGCGGCCTGGAAGAACTGAAGTGATAGACGGCAATCTTCAGATAGCGCGTCCCGGCCTCCGCAAAATTGGGCACCCCTTCCCGGTACCGGCTGAGTTCCACGGCCATCCACTGCCTGACATCCGTCTCGATGTCGAACATCGCGCCTGCATAAGCCTTGCGCCTGATGAAGGGCGTGCTGGGCAGGCGCAGGATGTAAGGCAGCAACCCCTTCAGGCGACCGTCCGCGCAGGGACTGATGTCAACTGCGTGAAACCCGCAATCCAGGAAGAAACTGTGCAGATCCTGCCAGGAGCCGTTCTTGCTCCGGTAATCGGAAGCATATTCCTCCGCGGAAAGAAGCAGGGCTTGGAACACGCAGCGTGAATAGAGCGCTTTCACGTCGAGGCCGTTCGACCAGGCATTTTCCAGGATATCCTCCGGCAATGCGTATCCGAGCTGCTGCCGGGCCAAGAGCTGTGCACGTTCCACGAAATCCGTATGGTGCTGCAGGGCCGAGATCGCTTTCAGCAGTGGCACGATTGCATCGAACCGTCCCTTCACTGCCTCTTCCCGGGCGTTCAGCCTGGCATTCTCGCCCCTGTCTGCGAGCGCATGACGGCATACCCGCTCGGGTAGCGTGGCGCAGGCAGGGTGGGGGGGCACCCCCTCCGGCACAGGCAAGGGCCGATGGGCGGCCCCCAGTCCGAAAGGGGCAACCTGCCTGGTCTGGCGCGCTCTCAGTGCGTAGGCATTGCGGGTATTCATGCTATCCCCTCGCCCCCCCCGAGACCGTGATCATGGCGCCTTTTCCGGTGTTGCCGCTGCTTCCTGTCACTTTCGCCGACTGAATCTCCGGGCGCTCGATCTCCATGTTGGCGCGAGCCCCTGAAGCCATCTTGCGATTCTCTCCGCGCTGTGTCGGGTTGCGGCCCTGCGACCACATGCCTTCCGTGCCGGTAATCCTGCCGCCTCTTGCCCAGTCGTCTCCGGTAATGCGCGTACTCTCCCTGCCTTCCCCGGTGACCTTTTTGGGAATCTGGACGGGCTCGACAGGCGCTTCGTCGCGATAGCGGAATTCAGGGGTGCCCGAAACCAGACCGCCAGCCCTGTCGCCAGGACCCGTGATGCGCTCGGCGCTGCCGTACCGCGTTCCCGTCACGCGCCCCTGGGCCTGGCGAGCCGGACTCACTATGCTGAACTCGGCTGATGCAGGCTCGAATTCCGGCAGCTTCGCAACAGGCTCCCTGGGAACGAAGCGGCTCGACTGCGCCGCCACTCGAGCCGATTGCGCCGCATGACGGCAGCCGCAATCGCCCTGGTTCGCATAGGGCGTACCGCTGATGGCAAGCTTGCCGCTTTCGCCCCCCGTCACCCTGCCCGTTCCCTCCAGCGCCGTTCCGGAAACGGCATAGCCTTTTCCGTGACCGGCCCCGGATGAAGCGGACGATTCCTGGCCGCTGTAATTGTCGTTTCCGGTGACGAGGCGGCAGCCAATGCCCTCGTCACCGGTCGGCTTTGGGCCGGGAGTTGCCATGACGCCAGTGATCCTCTGCCCGCTGCGGCTCCGCGACTCGGACACTTTCGAAGGCGCAGCAGCAGGACGGCTGTTGCAGAGCGATACGAACTGCTCGTTTGAGAGATATTCCGATCCGGAAACCTGGATGCATTCCCCAGCTTCGTCTCCCGTCACCTTCACGGAGCGCCCGACTTCCGTCCCTGTCACAGGCCTGCCCGCAACGGTATGGGTCAGCGCGACCTTTGCAGGACCGTTGATCGTCATTCTGGCAACGCCGGCATCGGAATACTGTGCGCCGGTAATGGCGCGGGAAGAGCCGGGTTCGGTGCCCGTCACGCGGGATGCACGCGCTTCGTCGGAACCGGTAACCGTCATCCCCTTGACTTGGGTCGAGCCCACAACCACCTTTTCGGGCCGCTCCGCGAATCCCCTGCGCTGGCAGAATTCATCGAAGCGCTCGGCACCCAGATATTCCGTGCCAGTCACTGTCTTGCAGCTCCCGGATTCGTCCCCTGTCACCCTGACGGATCTGCCGATTTGGCTGCCGGTGACAAAACCGCCGCGGCTTGTCTCGCTCACGCCGCTCTTGGGCTCGGCAGGTTCTGGGCGCGTACCGCAGAACTGGTCGAACTGCTCGGACCCGACATATTCGGTTCCGGTCACCGTTCTGCATGTTCCTGCCTCGTTTCCGGTCACCTG
Organism: Pseudomonadota bacterium; assembly: GCA_021835845.1. Lineage (GTDB taxonomy): Bacteria > Pseudomonadota > Gammaproteobacteria > Burkholderiales > JABEVD01 > JABEVD01. The sequence continues at coordinate 33,756 of JAKBJU010000009.1, forward strand.
AAAAGTGCGCTCCACCTGGCTGCCGCTCACGAGACTGCCGGAAAGGGTCGTGCCGAATTCCACCTTTTTGGGACCGGGACGAATCCTCCCCGAGGGACGGCAGCCCGGCGCATCCCCCCTGCCCATGCATTGCCTCGCACGGTGCTGCCTGGCGGCTGTCCGCCCGTTCTGCATTTCCACCTGAGGCGCGCCCTCTTCGGGCTGCGGTTCCGGCCTGGCATATTCCACCTCCGCGGCCACCGTGGCGGCTGCAGGCGGAAACGACAAGTTCTTGCCGCCTTTTGCCAGCATTGCCCGCCTTGCCCGAGCCAGTTCGTTCCCGCTCAATCCTGCCAGCGCCGAATCCGACTTCGAAACGGCTCCTGCGCCGCCTTTTGAGATGGCGCGGCGCCTCGCCATGGCAGAATTGCGCGCCTCGCTGCTTGAAGTTTGTCCAGACATCATTCTGTCCTCATGCTCGTCTCTCGATTGACCGGAAATCCGGTCTTCAGGCTCCCCTGTAAACCACGAAGGCCGTACCCTGGCACTGCGAGTAGTTGTCGTAGCCGATCAGCCGGACATGGTGACCGGGGTGCTCGCGATGGCAGGCCTCGAGTTCGGAGAGAATGCGGTCCACGCTCTGTTCGCCGAACATCGGGAGCTTCCACATGTACCAGTAGTAGCTGAAGGAGCGTTGCGGTTCGACGTGCTCGACCGCAGGATTCCAACCCTGATTGACGATATATTTGATCTGCTCCCTGATCTCCTCTGGGGACAGCGCCGGCAGATAGGAGAAAGTTTCGTATTTGATTGCCTGCTTGTAATCCTGTACGTCAGCCATGATTCAATTCCTTATAAAATGGTCTCAGCGGTTCTGCACATCGAGCTTGTCGACGGTGTCGAACTCGAATTTGATCTCTTTCCATGTTTCCATGGCGATCTTCAATTCCGGGCTGCTGGCTGCCGCCTTGGTGAGAATTTCCTTGCCTTCGCGCTCGAGGTTGCGACCGCGGTTCCTGGCTTCCACGCAGGCTTCCAACGCAACGCGGTTGGCGGCAGCACCCGCTGCATTGCCCCAGGGGTGGCCGAGGGTACCGCCGCCGAACTGGAGAACAGAGTCGTCGCCGAAGATGGTCACCAGCGCAGGCATGTGCCAGACGTGAATGCCGCCGGATGCCACTGCGAACGCCCCGGGCATGGAACCCCAGTCCTGGTCGAAGAAGATCCCGCGCGAGCGGTCTTCGGGGATGTACGATTCACGCAGCAGGTCGATCCAGCCCAGCGTTGCCGCACGGTCGCCTTCGAGCTTGCCGACGACGGTTCCAGTATGCAGGTGGTCGCCGCCGGAAAGACGCAGGATCTTGGTCAGCACGCGGAAGTGGATCCCGTGGTGCGGATTGCGATCGAGCACGGCGTGCATGGCGCGGTGGATGTGCAGCAGCAGGCCGTTCTTGCGGCACCAGCGCGCAAGACCCGTATTCGCCGTGAAGCCGCCCGTGATGTAGTCGTGCATGATGATGGGCATCTTGAGTTCCTTCGCGAACTCGGCGCGCTCGTACATCTCTTCCGGTGAAGGAGCGGTGACGTTCAGGTAATGGCCCTTGCGCTCTCCAGTCTGCGCCTCCGCATTGTGGATGGCGTCGGCAACGAACAGGAAGCGGTCCCTCCAGCGCATGAATGGCTGGCTGTTGACGTTCTCGTCATCCTTGGTAAAATCGAGACCGCCCCTCAGACATTCGTAGACAGCACGGCCGTAGTTCTTGGCGGAAAGGCCGAGCTTGGGCTTGATGGTGCAGCCCAGCATCGGGCGGCCATACTTGTTCATCTTGTCGCGCTCGACCTGGATGCCGTGGGGAGGACCATTGCAGGTCTTGACATAGTGCAGCGGGAAGCGCACGTCTTCCAGCCTCAGCGCGCGAACCGCCTTGAAGCCGAACACGTTGCCCACCAGGGAGGTGAACACGTTGACCACGGAGCCCTCCTCGAACAGGTCGATGGGATAGGCGATGAAGGCATAGAAGCAGGTGTCGTCCCCGGGAACGTCCTCGATCGCATAGGCGCGGCCCTTGTAGTAGTCGAGGTCGGTCAGCAGGTCGGTCCAGACGGTGGTCCAGGTTCCGGTGGAGGATTCAGCAGCAACAGCCGCAGCGGCTTCTTCGCGATCCACTCCCGGCTGAGGGGTGATCTTGAAGCAAGCCAGTATGTCCGAGTCCAAGGGAACATAGTCCGGCGCCCAGTATGTTTGCCGGTATTCCTTGACACCCGCTTGGTAGGTTTTTGCCATGTCTTACTCCTTGTATTAAGGTGAGCATCATCAAATCGGCGGGCTGGCTCGGCCTCGCCTTCTTGCAAATCGCTTATTCATTGCCTGCGGGATTGACTTTAACCCAACACATGTAATAAAAAGAACTTAATATTTCAAATTTACGGGATTTACAAAAGTAAATGATTCATCACTGGACACTGCAGCAGCTGCGGCTTTTCGAAGCCGTTGCCCGCCTTAAAAGCTATACCCGCGCAGCGGAAGAGCTGAATCTCAGCCAGCCTGCGGTTTACATCCAGGTGAAGCGCCTCGAGGAAAGCATGGGAATTCCGCTGATCGAGCAGGCCGGAAAAAAGCTGCTCATCACGAGGGCAGGCGATCTGGTTTACGAAGCCGTCGTGGAGGTCCTATCCAGGCTCTCGTCGCTTCACATGTCCCTGAACGACATGAAGGGAAAGGTGGCAGGGCCGCTCAAGCTCGCCGTAGTGACTTCGGCGAAATTTTTCATGCCGCACATCCTGGGGCGCTTTCTGCGCATCTATCCCGATGTTCACCCCCAACTGATTGTCACGAACCGCCTGCGCATTTCGGAGAGACTGGCCGACAATCTCGACGATTTCGTGATACTGGGCCAGCAGATTCCCGAGTCGCTCGATCTGACGATGTACCCCTTCATGGACAACCCCCTCGTCCTGGCGGCGCACCCCGACCACCCGCTAAGGAACAGGAAGAAGATCAAGATTTCCGAGCTTGCAGAGGAAAGACTCCTGGTCAGGGAACCCGGATCAGGAACAAGGGGGGCCACCGAAGAGCTCTTTGCAGAGGCCGGGATTGCCCTCACCCCATACATGGAGCTTGGTTCGGGAGAAGCGATCAAGCAGGCCATCATGGCAGGAATCGGCATATCCGTCGTGCCGCTCGCGAGCCTGAGCCTCGAATTGCGCTACGAGCAAATCGTTCTCCTCAATGTCGAGAACTTTCCGCTGCACAGGACCTGGCATGCGGCCCACCTGAAAGGCAAGCAGCTCGGATTGACTGCAAAGGTATTCCTGGATTTCCTGATCGAGGAAGGCAAGCTGAACCAATCCAAGTCTGACGAGTCCCAGTCTTGAATGCCCCTCTTTCCAAGCTAGAGGTTGCCGCTCGATGGTGCCTGTCGGGAAACTGGTTCGGTCCAGATGCTGCGCGAGATCCGCACTCCCACCCGCACGCGATTCCCCAGTGCACCGGGCTTTTCGATGCCGATCACAACGCGGCAGCAGGGCCATTCCTGCAGCACGCGCTGCGCAAGATGCTCGGCCAGCGCTTCCAGCAAACGGTAGCGGCAGGATTGGAGCCATGCTGCCATCCTGGCTTCAAGCTCGGATCGGGAAAGCTCGAACGAATCCGGCGCAGTCAACTGCACATCGAAAACGAGAGGCCGCAAGGACTTCCTCTCCCATTCGAACACGCCGATCAGGGTTGGCAATTCGATGTCCGTGTAGCATCGAATTATCATGCAGCGCCCGGCGCATGCGCCGAATCACGCAGGATCTTGGCGGCAGCGACCATGCTGCTCAATGCCGGTATGACCTCGGCCCATTGGCGAGTCTTCAGTCCGCAGTCCGGATTCACCCAAAGGCGTTCCGCAGGGATGCGCTCGGCAGCTTTCTTCATCAGTTCGACCATGTGCTCCCGAGTGGGAATGTTCGGCGAGTGGATGTCATAGACGCCGGGGCCGATCTCGTTCGGGTACCTGAAATGGTCGAAGACATCCAGCAGTTCCATGTCGGAGCGCGAAGTCTCTATGGTGATGACATCGGCATCCATGTCGGCGATGGCCGCGATGATGTCGTTGAATTCCGAGTAGCACATATGGGTGTGGATCTGAGTTTCATCCTGCACGCCGTTTGCGGCGATGCGAAATGACCCCACCGCCCAGTCCAGATAGGTTTTCCACTGCGACTTGCGCAGCGGCAATCCTTCACGCAGAGCGGCTTCGTCGATCTGGATCACGCGCACCCCGGCCTTCTCCAGATCCAGCACTTCCTCGCGAATCGCCAGCGCCAGCTGACAACAGGACACCGAGCGGGGCTGGTCGTCGCGCACGAAAGACCAGTTGAGGATGGTCACAGGTCCGGTCAGCATGCCCTTCATCGGCTTTTCGGTCAGCGATTGCGCATACCTGATCCATTCCACGGTCATCGCTTCCGGGCGTCTGATGTCACCGAACAGGATGGGGGGCTTCACACAGCGGGAGCCGTAGGACTGCACCCAGCCGAACTGGCTGAAGGCGTAGCCTTCCAGCTGCTCGCCGAAATATTCCACCATGTCGTTGCGCTCGGCTTCGCCATGCACCAGCACGTCAAGCCCCAGCGCCTCCTGCTCGCGCACGCTGCGCTCGATTTCGGCTTTCATCGCAGACTTGTAGGACGCCTCGTCGATCTCCCCAGCCTTGAATCGGCTGCGCGTCTGCCTGATTTCCGCAGTCTGCGGGAAGGAGCCGATGGTCGTGGTCGGATAAAGCGGCAACCTGAGAAGGGCTGCCTGCTTCCTGGCGCGAACCGGATAAGCATGCCTGCGCTGGCCCAGTGCCGGGGTGACGGCGGCAAGCGCCTTCTTCACCGCAGGATTGCTCACGCGCGGCGAAGCGCGGCGACTTGCGATCGCTGCCTGGTTCGCCGCCAATGCCGAAGCGACTGCCGCACGCCCATCATTCAGGGCGGTTGCGAGAACCCTCAGCTCTTCAAGCTTCTGAATGGAAAATGCCAGCCAGGACCTGATCTCGCCATCCAGCCCACGTTCGCTCCCCAGGTCCACAGGAACATGAATCAGCGAGCAGGAAGGAGCAATCCACAGACGGCTACCCAGCCGCGCGGCGAAAGGCTCCAGCCAGTCGAGCGTGGCATTGAGATCGGTCTTCCAGATATTGCGGCCGTTGATGACTCCCAGCGATACCGCCTTGTGCGAAGGCAGAAGATCCAGCAGCGGCAGGATTTCGTCGCGCGCATTGATGGCATCGAGATGGATGCCGGCAACCGGGAGATTGCAGGCGAGATGCAGGTTCTCCTGCAAGGTTCCGAAATAGGTCGCGAGCAGTATCCTGATTCGGCAGCTCTTGAGGTGATGGTATGCCAGGTTGAAGGCATGCCGCCAGACGGGGTCAAGCTCGGTGACCAATGCCGGCTCGTCGATCTGCACCCATTCGACGCCATGGGCAGCCATTGCCTCCAGCAGCTCCGAATAGACGGGGAGCAGTCGCTCCAGCAAGGCCAGCCTGTCGGAACCGTCTTTGGATTTTCCCAGCCAGAGATAGGTGACCGGGCCGATGATGACGGGTTTGGCCTTGACTCCCTGCTCCCCGGCTTCTGCGATTTGCTCGAGAAGGCGCGAAGGATCCAGCTTGAATTCGGTATCGGCCGAGAATTCCGGAACGATGTAGTGGTAGTTGGTATCGAACCATTTGGTCATTTCGCCTGCGGAGATGCCGTCGCAACAGGCCGCGTGATCTTCTGCGCCTTGCACGGAGCGGCCGCGCGCCACGCGAAAATAGCTGTCGAGCATGTCACCTTGAAAGCCTCGGGCGCGCCGGGGCAGATTGCCCAGCGTGAAGCTCATGTCCAGCACATGATCGTAGAAGGAAAAATCGCCTGCGGGTATCCAGTCCAGTCCGGATTGCGCCTGCCAGTGCCGCTTGCGCAGCTGCGCGCCGAGCCCTTCAAGCTCGGCGCGTGATGACTGACCTTTCCAGTAGGATTCCAGGGCGAATTTCAGTTCGCGCATCGCGCCTATGCGCGGAAAACCGAGATTGTGCGTCTTAACCATGTCGTTCCTTCATTCATTTCCTGATGTGTGGTGCAGGCATGGTAGGCTTTTTATTGAATGAAATAAAATGGTATTATTTCAACATTCGATGAATATTTTTCACTTATTGCGATGCTTGAGAAAATTCATCTGTCCATCATCAGGGAAGTCGAGCGCCAGGGTTCGCTGACGGCGGCAGCCGATGTGCTGTGCCTGACCCAGTCAGCCCTGAGCCATTCGATGAAAAAGCTCGAGCGGAAGGTGGGCGCGGATATCTGGTTGCGCGAAGGTCGCAGTCTCAGATTGACCCAGGCGGGGAAATACTTGCTCTCGCTCGCCGAGCGGCTGCTGCCCCAGCTGGAGCGGGCTGAAGAGCGCCTGAAGCAGTATGCGGAAGGCGCGCGCGGCACGCTGTGCATCGGCATGGAATGCCATCCCTGCTACCAGTGGCTACTCAAGGTGGTGTCGCCTTATCTTGCCGACTGGCCGGACGTGGATGTGGACGTCAAGCAGAAATTCCAGTTCGGCGGCATCGGCGCTTTGTTCGCCTACGAAATCGACCTGCTCGTGACGCCTGATCCCTTGTACAAGTCCGGGTTGCGTTTCGAGCCCGTGTTCGACTACGAGCAGGTGCTGGTCGTGAGCCGGCAGCACATCCTGGCAGGCGCCTCCCATGTCGATCCGGAACAGCTTGGCGGCGAAGTGCTGATCACCTACCCGGTCGAGATCGAACGCCTCGACATCTACAATCAATTCCTGATGCCTGCCGGCATCAGCCCCAAGCGCCACAGGGTCATCGAAACGACCGAGATCATGCTGCAAATGGTCGCCAGCGGGCGAGGGGTCGCGGCCTTGCCGCGCTGGCTGGTGGAAGAATACGCCGGCAAAATGGAAGTCGTTCCGCTGCGCCTCGGAAAAAGCGGGATCGCCAAGCAGATTTTCCTCGGCATCCGGGAGAGCGACGCCGACATCGACTATCTGAAAGCCTTTGTCGATCTGGCGCGGCGACCGGCGATCGCCCGATCCGCTTAGAATCAGGCAGCGGTTTTCTTGCCGCAGATCAGCCTGTCCACGCTCCAGGCGCCGCCTCCGGCAGCCGCCATGTACAGGAACACGAAGCAATAGAACACTGCCGCTTCGCCGTGGTTGAGCACGGGCCAGAAGCCTTGCGGCGCATGCATCATGAAATAGGCGAACGCCATTTCTCCCGACAGGACGAAGGCAACCAGCCGCGTGAACAGGCCGATCAGGATCAGGAACCCGCCCAACACCTCGAGCACGCCGGCGAACCAGATCAGCGAGAATGCCGGGACATGGAACATGAACGGCGCAGGAAAGCTGAACAGCTTCTCGCCGCCATGCTGCATGAACAGGAAAGCCACCATGATGCGCAGAACACTCAATAGCTGCGGCGCCCATTGGGTGCACCGGTTGCAAAGATCAGACATATTGTCTCCTTCGTTAGGTTATGGTGCGCGAACAGCCATGTGGTCTATTATATGCGATTGTCCGCTTTTGTCGACTGAATTACTCTGGTAATATTCCCAGACAATCTTTGATCCTCCCATGTTCACCTTCGACAACAGCTACGTGCGCGAACTGGAAGGCCTGTATGTTTTTGGCTGCGCCGAGCCCAAGGTTGCGCCGAGAATTTCCAGGCTGAATTATTCCCTGGCGGAAGAGCTCGGGCTGGCACCTGACGAGCTCGATTCCCCGGCATGGGCGCAGTATCTTTCGGGAAATGCCGTGGCGCCCGGATCGCAGCCGATTGCTCAGGCGTACGCCGGGCATCAGTTCGGAAACTTCGTGCCGCAGCTCGGCGATGGCCGCGCGCTGCTTCTCGGCGAAGTGTTCGACGGCTCCGGGCATCGCCGCGACATCCAGCTCAAAGGCAGCGGCCCCACGGCATTTTCGCGCAACGGCGATGGCAAGGCCGCGCTGGGGCCGATGCTGCGCGAATACCTGATGGGAGAAGCCATGCACCGCCTCGGCATCGCCACCTCGCGGGCGCTCGCCGTGGTTGAGACCGGAGAACCGGTATACCGCGAAACGGCGCTGCCGGGCGCCGTGCTCACCCGCGTCGCGGCAAGCCATATCCGCATCGGCACCTTCGAGTATGTCGCCGCGCGCAGCGACTTCCCTTTGCTGAAGCGCCTCGCCGACTACACCATTGCGCGTCACTATCCCGAGTTGCAGGGGCAGCCTTACATCGAGTTCCTGCGCGCCTTCTCGATGCGCCTCGCGGGGCTCGTCGCCCAATGGATGGGTGCCGGGTTCATCCACGGCGTGATGAATACCGACAACATGGCGCTTTCCGGCGAGACGATGGATTACGGGCCCTGCGCATTCATGGAACACTACGATCCGCTCGCCGTTTTCAGCTCGATAGATCGCCGCGGACGCTACGCCTACGGCAACCAGCCGGCAATTGCGCAGTGGAACCTGGCACGCTTTGCCGAGGCGCTGCTGCCGCTGCTGGATGAAGACGGCGAACGCGCCGTCGAGCTTGCGACGCAAGAGGTGGATGCGTTCGCCGGCCATTACCGGGGCGCCTGGCTCTCGGTGATGCGACGAAAACTGGGGCTGAAGCGCGAAGAGGAGGAAGATGCCTCGCTCGCCGATGGCTTTCTGGAAGCGATGCTCGCCGGGGAAGCCGACCATACGCTTGCCTGGCGCTCCCTTGCCGATGCCGCCGAAGGAGGCGAATCGCTCTTTGGCCTGTTCGTCGGCAATCGGGAAAAACTGGATGCCTGGCTGCCGCGCTGGCAGGCAAGACTGGCCCGGGAAGAACGGCTGCGGGACGGGATCGCGGCCGACCTTCGCCGAACCAACCCCTTCGTCATCCCGCGCAACTACCTGGTCGAAGAGGCCCTGGAAGCCGCCAGCAATGGCAACATGGAGCCGTTCGACAGGCTGCTCGATGCGCTGGCTGAGCCTTATGCCGAAAACGATGCCACGCGATCTTACGCCCTGCCGGCGCCAAGAGAACACACGGCGTGCTATCAGACGTTCTGCGGGACGTGAGGGTGTAAGAATTTTTGTGTAAACGGTCACTTTAGATGCGCTTGCGGCGACCATGCAACAAATAAAAATGGGCACCGATCAAGTGCCCACTTTTATTCATGACTGGCGCGCCCGACAGGATAAAAGTGGGCACTGGGAACAAAGTATTGTTCTTCCATGAAGCCTATACAGTAAAGGCCGGATTTCGGTAGAGTAGGAATGTGGCGCGGTAGCGGTAGGTTTGGTTTGTCTGTTGCCGCCTCTTTCGTCTGGCGGTGCCCGAGTAACTTCGCCATAACCCCGTTTCCACATCCCCCTCATCGAACCGGACATGCAGATCTCCCGCATCCGGCTCTCGGACAAGACATCACACCGTCGCACACGCCCGGCTGCGTTTGTACCGGACCAGGCAGATGAGTCTGAAATACCCATATAGGTGCGGGTAGGGAAAAGCCCCGCCCTTACGTCGCCTGAGACGGGCAGCGGGAAAAGCCGTGCAGGTATCCGATTTTCCTCACTATCATACATTCCTCATCATTTGTAGCTGTCATTGCGTAATGCGCAAGATGTATTAGAATGTAAAGAATTATGGAATTACTATGGCCAGACCAGTTGAATACAATCGTGAAGAAGTCGTCGAGAAGGCCATGCAGACCTTCTGGAAAAAGGGCTATCATGCGACCAGCATAGCCGACTTGGTCGAGGCAACCGGGCTGAACCCCGGCAGCATCTATGCGGCATTCAAATCCAAGGAAAATTTCTTCATCACGACCATAGACTACTACGGGGAGAAGGGGATAATTGCCGTGCAGCGCATGCTGATTGAATCGCCGTCATTTCTCGAAGGGGTCAGGGCATTCATTCAGAGAATCGAGGAGGATGTGGCCGATCCCGGGTCAAAACGCAGCTGCTTTCTGGTCAACACGCTTCTTGAACTTTCAAGCCAGAGCGAAACTGCGAGGCAAAGGGTCAAGCGCTATCTCGACCTCATCGAAAACCTGATCAGGCATGCCCTGGAAATGGCTCAGCAGAATGGCGAACTGTCGGCAATGCTGGATACGGCTTCCCTCGCCGCATTCATCATGTGCACCGTCTGGGGATTGCGCGTTCTCGGGGGCACGCTTCCCAGTCGCGAGAGGACTCAAATGGTTACTTCGCACCTTCTCGCCATGATCGGCTGAAATCTACCTCAGGCGTCTGGCTCGATGAATCGGCATGATTGCGCCAGAACCTGGATCAGGGTCAATGGGTCTCCAGTCCGTGGTCGACCAAATAACGGCCATACTGCCTGTCGATGGTCAAGATGTGGGAAACCAGCCAGGTTTTGAGAAGAAAAGCCATCAGATTCGCAGCCTCGAGCTTCTTTCCGGATTGAAACAATTTCCTGTAGATCTCGATCTGCTCCCGCAATTGGTCGTGCTGTTCCTTGTGCTCGCTGAAACCGGGATATCCGATTTCCTTCAGAAGATCTTCCTCGACCTTCAGATGCTTTTCGACATAATCGTCAAGGAATACAAAGGATCTATCCAGCGCGTCTTCCGCATTACCTTCCAGAACGCCTTCCCTCAACTGGTTGATTGCCTGGAAAAGCTCCTGATGATGCCTGTCCATCAGCGCGTTGTGGACGGAATAGTTCGGATACCAATCGACAAATGCCATAGTGCCCTCAATAATTCGTTGTTGACCAGTTAAACACGGAAAGCTCTCGTTCCCAGGCTGGCGAGATGGCTCATGACCCTGGACGCCATCTCGGAAAGCGGCACCACCTCGTCGACGCCGCCGGCGAGGATCGCTTCCTTGGGCATGCCGAACACGACGCAGCTCGCCTCGTCCTGGGCGAAATTGTATGCCCCTGCCTGCTTCATCTCGAGCATGCCGGCTGCTCCATCCTTGCCCATCCCGGTCAGGATCACGCCTATCGCATTCTTTCCCACGCAGTTGGCCGCAGAGCGGAAAAGCACATCGACAGATGGGCGGTGCCTGTTTACCGGCGGTCCGTCGGAGAGCTCGCATACATAATTTGCGCCGCTTCTCCTGACGAGAAGGTGGGAATGACCAGGGGCGATGAAGGCGTGCCCTGGAAGGATCCGGTCGCCATCCTCCGCTTCCTTGACCGAAATTGTGCACAACTTGTCGAGTCGTTCGGCAAAGGATTTCGTGAATGCTTCGGGCATGTGCTGCGTGACGGCTATTCCCGGACAGTCCGGGGGAAGCCTGGTCAGGAAATCCTTGATGGCTTCGGTCCCTCCCGTCGAAGCCCCGACAATGATGAGCTTTTCAGTCGATGCGACGGAATTGGCCAATGAAGGCAGAACCGCATCGGCGGACAATTTCCTCGGAACAGAGGCAGCCGCCTTGGGTCTGGAGCGCGCCGCAGCCCTGATCTTGTCGGCTATTTCAGCAGCATAGTCCTGCATGCCGTGCTGTATGTCGAACTTGGGCTTCGACACGTAGTCCACGGCTCCCAGTTCGAGCGCCCTGAACGTGATGTCCGAGCCTCGCTCGGTCAGCGACGAAATCATCACGACAGGCATGGGCCTCAGCCGCATGAGTTTTTCAAGGAAATCCAGGCCATCCATCTTGGGCATTTCGACATCGAGGGTCAGAACGTCAGGATTCAATGCCTTGATCATCTCCCTCGCCACCAGCGGGTTGGGCGCAGCGCCAACCATTTTCATGTCCTTATGACTGTCGATGATCTCCTTCAGAATGCTTCTGATCAGCGCGGAATCGTCTACAACGAGCACTTTGATAGTCATGTCAGGTAAACAGCTCCACGTCGCCTTCGACCTTTCCGAAATCCAGGCGTGATTCGTAGAGCTTTTCGCGATCGACAATGGTATTGTTGTGAACGCTCTTCAGCTTCTTCACCAGGACTTTTCCGGTGCGGGGAAAGAAGTAGACCTTTCTGGGGTAGATGTCGAGCAGATCCTTGGCCACCACGCTGATGTTCTCTTCCCTGAGGTAGTGCAGCACGAAATCCGAATTTCTCTCTCCGACATTCGTGACGGTGAAGCCTCTCAACACATTCCCGCCGCCGAACACCTTCGCTTCGAAATTGCCTTTCTTTGCCCCGAGCTTCATCAGATGGTTGATCAGCACTTCCATCGCGTAGGTTCCATACCGGGCGGAGGTGGAAAGCGGATTGTCAGGACTCTTGTCGCTGTGAGGGAGCATGAAATGGTTCATTCCGCCGATCCCCGTGGTCTTGTCGCGTATGCAGGCTGACACGCATGAGCCCAGAACCGTGACCAGCATCATGTCTCGGGAGCTCACGTAATATTCTCCTGGCAGTATCTTGGCGGCTTCCATGTCGAACTGGCGATCATAGTAAATGTTCGGCGCCAGAACTTCCTCGAAACCGGTTTCGATTTTCATGCCTTGGCCTTGCCGGCTTGCGACCTGGATGCAATCTCGTAAACCGTCTTGCCTCGAGACCTGAAAAGGTCGGCAGCATGATAGAAACTTTCAGAATGTCCTGCGAACAGCAATCCGTCAGGATGAAGCAGCGGAATGAATTTCTTCAGAATGTCGTACTGCGTCTTCTTGTCGAAATAGATCATGACATTCCGGCAGAATATGGCGTCGAAGGGCCCCCGCATCGGCCATTTTTCGTCGAGCAGATTGAGGCGCCTGAACGTGATCATTTCCTTGAGCTCAGGCCTCACCATTGCGTGGCCTGCAGACTTTCCCGTCCCCTTGAGGAAGAAGCGCCTGAGCTGTTCCGGTGCAAGCTTGTCGAGCTTGTCCATCGAATAGATCCCCTTTTGCGCATGCTCAAGGACATGCGTGTCGATATCGGTAGCAAGAATCCGCACGTCAGGGGTTAAGCTTCCATACAGATCGGCCATGGTCATCGCCATCGAATAGGCTTCCTCGCCCGTCGAGCATGCCGAGCACCACAGCGTCACCTGCCGCTTTCCGACATGCTGCCTGACATGATCGGCCAATGCCGGAAAATGATGCCCTTCGCGAAAGAAGGATGTCAGGTTGGTGGTCAGGGCATTCGTGAATGCCTCGAGCTCCGCTTCATCCCCCTTTTCGAGATGGGAGAGATAAGCCTCGAAGGAAGTCAGGCCGGTCGCCCTGAGTCGGCGCGACAGCCTGCTGTAGACCATGTCCCGCTTGGCAGGGTTGAGCGAAATCCCGACCCTGCCGTATATCAGCTTGCGTACCTGCTCGAAATCACGATCCGTGAAGGCAAATTCGCGTTCCTTCTCCATAGATCAGAATTCCTGCCATTCTCCATCTTCGTCGTTGACCTTGGCGACCTTCTTCTGCGCCGGCTTGGGGGCAGCCCCAGCCGGCTGCTTGTGCAGGGCGGGTTTGGCGGCAGGCTTGCTGGCGATCTGATGCGCGGATTGAGCGGCCTTCTGCGTCTGGTCGAGCTTGAATACCGCGACAGACTGGCTGAGATTGTCAGCCTGCTCCTGCAGCGATTCGGCTGCTGCTGCAGCTTCCTCAACGAGCGCTGCGTTCTGCTGGGTCACTTCGTCCATCTGAGTGATCGCCTGATTGACCTGCTCGATTCCCGAGCTCTGTTCGATGGAAGCTGCCGAGATCTCGGCCATGATGTCGGTCACGCGCTTCACCGAAGTCACGATCTCATCCATTGTCTTGCCTGCCTCCTCGACCAACTTGGTGCCGCCTTCGACCTTGCTCACCGAGTCCGAAATCAGCTGCTTGATTTCCTTGGCGGCCGCCGCAGATCGCTGCGCAAGGTTGCGCACTTCAGCCGCAACGACAGCGAATCCCCTGCCCTGCTCACCGGCCCTCGCCGCTTCAACGGCAGCATTCAGGGCCAAGATGTTGGTCTGGAAGGCGATGCCGTCGATCACGGAAATGATGTCGACGATCTTTCTGGACGATTCGTTGATGCCGGACATGGTATTCACGACTTCGCCCACGACTTCCCCGCCCTTGACCGCAATGGTCGAGGCGGCTGCCGCCATCTGGTTGGCCTGCTTGGCATTTTCGGCGTTCTGCTTGACCGTCGAGGAAAGCTCCTCCATGCTGGAAGCCGTCTCTTCCAGACTTGACGCCTGTTCCTCGGTGCGCTGCGAAAGGTTGGTGTTGCCCGCAGCAATTTCCCCTGAAGCGGTCGTGATGAGATCCACGGCCTCGGTGATCTGGCCGATGATTTCGCGCAGATTGTCGATGGTCTTGACCACCGCATCGCGCAGAATCGCAAATTCTCCGGTGAACTGCCCTTCCATGGACTTGGTCAGGTCGCCTTCCGCGATGAGCTCCATGATCCGCCTGGTCTCCTTGAGGACCGCTTCGACTTCGAGCTGGTAATTCTTCTGCGCAGTGATGTCGGATGCGTACTTGACGACCTTGTAGGGCTTGCCGTTGAGATCCATGATCGGATTGTAGGAAGCCTGAATCCACACTTCCTTGCCGCCCTTGGCGATGCGCTTGTATTCCCCGGCATCGTATTCGCCACGGTTGAGCTTTTCCCAGAAGGCGCGGTAGTCGTTGCTGTTGGCGTAGGCCGCATCGACGAACAGGCGGTGATGCTTGCCCTTCACTTCGTCGAGCGTGTAGTTGATCACGGAAAGGAAGTTGGGATTGGCCGTGATCACCGTGCCGTCCATGGCAAACTCGATCACCCCCTGCGATTTGCCGATCGCGTCGATCTGTCCCTGGGAATCCGCGTTCTTCAGCTTCTGGGCGGTGATGTCGGTGGCGTATTTCACCACCTTGAAGGGCTTGCCGTTGAGATCCATGATCGGATTATAGGAAGCCTGAATCCACACTTCCTTGCCGCCCTTGGCGATGCGCTTGTATTCCCCGGCATCGTATACGCCGCGGTTGAGCTTGTCCCAGAAGGCCCTATAGTCAGGGCTGTTGGCATAGGCCGCATCGACGAACAGGCTGTGGTGCTTGCCCTTGACTTCATCGAGCGTGTAGTTGATCACGGAAAGGAAGTTCGGATTGGCGTTGAGCACCGTGCCGTCCATGGCGAACTCGATCACGCCCTGCGATTTGCCGATCGCCTCTATCTGCCCTGCGAAGTCGGCATTCTTCAGTTTCTGGGCGGTGATGTCTGTGGCGTATTTCACCACCTTGAAGGGCTTGCCGTTGAGATCCATGATCGGATTGTAGGAAGCCTGAATCCACACTTCCTTGCCCCCCTTTCCGATGCGCTTGTATTCGCCGGCATCGTATTCGCCGCGGTTGAGTTTGTCCCAGAAGGCGCGGTAATCCGGGCTGTTGGCGTATGCCGCATCGACGAACAGGCGGTGATGCTTGCCTTTCACTTCGTCGAGCGTGTAGTTGATCGCGGAGAGGAAATTCGGGTTGGCGTTGAGCACCGTGCCGTCCATGCCGAACTCGATCACCCCCTGGGATTTGCCGATGGCGTCGATCTGCCCATGAAAATCAGCAGTCTTCAGCTTCTGCGCAGTGATGTCGGTGGCGAACTTGATGACCTTGTAGGGCCTGCCGTTGCGGTCGAGTATGGGATTGTAGGAAGCCTGAATCCACACTTCCTTGCCCCCCTTTCCGATGCGCTTGTATTCGCCGGCATCGTATTCGCCGCGGTTGAGTTTTTCCCAGAAGGCGCGGTAGTCAGGGCTGTTGGCGTAGGCAGGATCGACGAACATGCGATGATGCTTGCCTTTCACTTCTTCCATCGAATAATTGAGGACGCCGAGAAAATTCTGGTTTGCTGAAATCACCGTGCCGTCCATGGCAAATTCGATCATTCCCATGGATTTGCCGATCGCCGCAACCTGGGAACGCAAATCGGCCAATTCTTCCGAATGATCATCGCGTGAGGAAAAGAAGCCCATTTCATTTCTCCTTAAAATTGATTGACCCGCTGCATGTATGTTTCAATTAAGCTGCAATGCTTTCGACAAGCTCCATTTCGCTGCTCGTCATCAACCTTTCAATGTCGACAAGAATCAGCATTCTTTCATCCACTGTCCCGATCCCCATGACATACTTGGTGTCGATCCCCGAGCCGAATTCGGGGGCCGACTTGATCTGCTCGGCATTGAGCGTCAGGACGTCAGACACGCCGTCCACGACCATGCCGACCACCCGGTTGGCCACATTCAGAATGATCACCACGGTGAATTCGTCGTAATCCATCTTGCCAAGGTGGAACTTGATGCGCATGTCGATGATCGGCACGATGATTCCCCTTAGGTTGATCACGCCCTTGATGAATTGCGGCGTGTTCGCGATCTGGGTCACGGCATCGTATCCCCTGATTTCCTGAACCTTCAGTATCTCGATGCCGTATTCCTCGTGGCCGAGGGTGAAGGTCAGAAACTCCCTGCTCAATTCTTCGATGCTCATAGAAGCCTCCCTCGATATTGAAAATTCAACTCTTTGTCAATTTGGCAAGCGCCCCGACGTCCAGGATCAGGGCCACCGTACCGTCTCCCATGATGGTCGCGGCGGAAATGCATTCGACCTTGCGGTAATTGGTTTCCAGCGCCTTGATGACGACCTGGTGCTGGCCCACCAGTTCGTCCACGAGCAGGGCTGCCTTCCTGCCTTCGGCTTCGATCAGAACCACGATGCCCTGATGGGGCTCGGTGATTCTGGGTTCGATGTTGAAGACCTGATGCAGGGCGATGAGCGGAATGTATTCTCCGCGCACGTGAACGACCCGGCCCTTGCCTGCTACCGTTTTCACTTCCTCGGGTTTGGGTTGGAGCGATTCGGTGATGAAGGTCAGCGGCAGTATGAATATCTGATTTCCCACCGCGATCGACATGCCGTCGAGAATCGCCAGCGTCAATGGCAGTCTGATGGTGATGCATGAGCCCTGGTCCGGATAGGAATCGACTTCCACTTTTCCGTTCATGGCGGCGATGTTCTTCTTCACCACGTCCATGCCTACGCCGCGTCCTGACACGTCGGTGACGGTTTCCGCAGTCGAGAATCCGGGCGCGAAGATGAGCTGCCAGACTTCGGCATCGGACATGTCGTCGCTCACGGGAATGCCTTTTTCCCTGGCCTTTGCCAGGATTCTCTGGCGGTTGAGTCCGGCGCCGTCGTCGCTCACCGAGATGACGATGTTCCCGCCCTGGTGCGCGGCCTGCAGCGTAACCTTCCCCTGGGCGGGCTTGCCCTTGGCGATTCTGGCCTCGGGCATTTCGATGCCGTGATCCAGGCTGTTTCTCACCAGATGGGTGAGCGGATCCGTGATTTTTTCGATGAGGCTCTTGTCGAGTTCAGTGCCTTCGCCAACTGTGACGAGCTCGATGTCCTTGCCGAGCTTGGAAGCGAGATCCCTGACCAGCCTGGGAAAACGGCTGAACACGAAGCTGATCGGCATCATGCGTATGGACATCACCGATTCCTGCAGATCGCGGGTATTCCGCTCCAACTGGGAAAGCCCGTTCGAAAGTCTTTCGCTGAGGCTCGGATCGAGCCCGTTGGCCGTCTGGGCAAGCATGGCCTGGGTGATGACAAGCTCTCCGACCAGATTGATCAGCTGGTCTACCTTGTCGATGCCCACCCGGATGGAAGCAGCCTCGGCGCCGCCTTGCTTGTCGGACGATCTGCGGCCGGTCTTGGCCTCCTGCTGAACCGGGCTGTCCGAAGTCGGCTCTGGCGCTGAAGCGACTTCCCTGGGTGGCTCGGGGATGGGCTCGAAAAAACCGTAGCCTTCCGGCTCCTGTTGTTGGGGGGGGGCTTCGAAAAAACCGTAGCCGGGATCTTCCTGAACGTCCGCATCCGAGAAAAAGCCGTAGCCCGGGTCTTCTGCGCTGATTTCGACTTCATCAGGCTGGGCATGGAATGAAAAGATTTCTTCGATCTCGCCCTTACCGGATGCGGTTTCGAGCGTCATCGCCCACCCGCCTTGGTCGCTTTTCGCATGCTCCAGCTTTCCGAGCTGCCCAAGGGCTGAAATCAGATCATCCAGCTTGACGTTCTCGGGCTCCCTGGGGACGAAACTGATCCGGAAGCACTCCGTGGCGGGTGGAGCGCTTTCCTTGACTTGAGCATCGTCGGTAAGCCGGTGCAGCCTTTCTGAAACAGCCCTGGCCTCTTCAGGATTGACTTCCGAGCCATGCTGATGCCCATCGAGCTGGCCGCGCAGCACGTCGACTGCCTCGAGGAACACATCGACCATTTCGCTTCTCAGTCGCAGTTCGCTCTTTCTCAACCGGTCGAGGAGCGATTCGAGAATATGGGTCACCTCGGTCATGTCGCTGAAGCCAAATGTGCCGCTGTTGCCCTTGATCGAGTGGGCTGCGCGGAAAATCGCATTGAGGTCGTCGGGAGAGGGGGAGGCGACATCCATGGCGAGCAGAAGCTGCTCCATTTCGTTCAGGTGCTCCGCGGTTTCCTCGAAAAACACCTGATAGAACTGGCTCAAATCGCTCGTCATTCCAGATCCCCCTAACCGATGACTTTTTTCACGACTTCGAGAAGACGCTGCGGGTCGAATGGCTTGACCAGCCACCCGGTAGCCCCCGCAGTTCTCCCTTGCGCCTTCATTGCTTCGCTGGATTCGGTAGTGAGCATCAGTATCGGAACGCTCTTGTACTGGGGCAGGGCGCGAAGCGACTTGATCATGGTGAGTCCGTCCATGTTCGGCATGTTCTGATCGGTGAGAATCAGGTTGAATGATTTCGACTTCGCCTTGTTCAGTCCATCCTGTCCATCGCTTGCTTCGACTACTTCGTACCCGGCCCCCTTCAGGGTGAATCCGACCATCTGCCTGATCGATGCCGAATCATCCACTGCAAGAATTGACTTAGCCATTTTTAATCCTCAAATTTCCTAAAAAAGTTCTATATCGCCGGAATCCATGTGCGTCTGGGAAACCGGATTGTGCTTGGCGGTTTTGACAAGCTCGGATGCTTCCTCGATCGCCTTGTGAAAACGGTTGAGCCTGACGAGGCATTCTGCCCGGGAGCTGTCCGTCTTGTTGGCCTCTTCGAGAGAAAGCCCTGCTATGCTGTCAATGATCAGATTGATGTTGTCTATTCTGTTGCGGATGTGGCCCAGCAGCTGGGTTGCAAGATCCTGGAATTGCAGCGACGTGATCGCAACGCGAACGCTTTCGGCCACGTCCGCCGAGATGACGGACACTTCTTCCACGGCATGCTCCATTTCCGAATTCAATGAGCCGACATCCACCAAGGCGCGTTCAGCTTCCTCCTTGGCCTGAAGCGCATGATTCATGTCCTGGGAAGCCATGCCGCGTATGGCCGCTTCCGCGGTGGATACGGAAGAGTAGACCTCGTCTATCAGCGTCCTGATTTCCTGGCTGAGGCTGTTCGCCTTGTCCGAAAGCGAGCGGACCTCGTCTGCCACCACCGCAAATCCCCGTCCTGCTTCGCCTGCCCGGGCTGCCTCGATCGCGGCATTCAAGGCCAGCAGATTGGTTTGCCTTGATATGTCCTCGATGTCTCCCAGGATATTGCCGACCTTGCGCACCACATCGGAGATTTCATCCATCATGATGACAAGGCCGGCCGCGGATGAACTTGTTTCAACGGTCGTATTCACGAAAAGCTGCAGGGTCGAGGTCATTTCCGTGACAAATTCCTCGAATGAACGGTTTTCGCCATTCTGATCATCGGCACTGGCCTTTCCCATATTCAGAGCGATTTCCTGCTGGCGCCTCGCGCTCGAGTCCATGCCGGTGAAGCTCGAAACCAGCTTCTCTATGGCATCGGCTAGGATGGATTGAACCTGCCTGATTTCCTCGATGCTTTCGCTGTTCAGCGCGTTCAATTCGATGGAAAGCTGGTTGAAGAGCTGATGGGTTTTTCTGCTCAGCTCGTCGACTTCCTTGTCTACCGAATTCCAGTCCAGCAGATATTTCGCCTCGAGCTTCCTGAGCCCGATCATGAACATGCCCATCCAGCCGAAATAAACCAGGCCGACCAGAACGAGATCGAATTGGTCATTATGAAAAAGCGCGACCAAGGCCATCAAGACCAGGCCGCCAGCCCCCCCCAATGCCAGGAATTTTGATGAATCACTCATTTATAGGCATCTGGCACCATTGTGCATTTTCATCTTCAGTACATTCATATTGAGTATATCATCAATTAGAACAGATCAATATCCTTGTGGTCAATATGGATTAACTCATTGCGATCAATGCGCGGAATGCCTGATTTGCCGAGCGGACAGCGCTGCTTGCCGAATTCCGGTCGGCAAGCTGATTGCGCAGCAATTCCAGAACCTTCTCCCACCGGCCATGTTCGTCGCGATGAATCCCGAAATAGCGAAGAGGCAGCGCATCGCCAAGGCGGCATCGGAGATGATCTGCGATGATCGCCGAACCTCCGCTTGACCCTTCCATCACGTAAACGAGGCCATATGCTTCATCAACCGAACTCAAGGAAAACGGCGGATCGACAACGTCCAGTGGCATTTCGTTGAGCGCATGCAAGTCTGCAAGAAGAAGCGGCAGTCTCGATCTGTACAGGGGCGAAAAAATGGTCGAGCCGAGCAGCGAGATCAGCTTGTCTTCGAAAGTCGACAGGAAGCGGAACAGCACCTTGAGTGCGGCCGCATAATCGGAAATGGCGACATCTGGCCGAAGCAATCTTGAAAAAGTGTCCTTTTCCTCCAGCTGACGGTGCAGCGGCATGATGCTCTCCCTGAGCAGGCACACGGCATCGAATTCAGGCATGGATGAAGAGCTCGCGCATCTTGAAAAGCCTGAGCTTCGATTCGTTGTTCCATGGCCGACAATATCCCAGCCGCTTCTCGACCCATTTTTCGAACGATCGCTGACCAGATTGTGTCTCGCGAAAACGATCATGTCACGCAACGTCTTTCCCGCTTCGAAAGAATGGCCTACCGGCCTGAAATAGCGTTCGAGATCCTGGCCGGAAACCTGGTTCATCAAGGCAGCAGGATAGATGCCTCGCCTTGCGAAATTGAGCGCATCGTCGTCGAGATCGGTGGCGAAGATCTGGATCCGGTATTCGGGCAGTTGCGCCCCGAGGACGTTGGCGAAAATCATGGCGATCGAGTAGGCTTCTTCACCGGTTGCGCATCCGGACACCCAGACCCGGATTTCGCTCCCCGGAGCTTTTTGTCTGCAGATTTCCCTGGCAGTTTCCTCGAGGGCATCGAAGGCTTCCCTGTCCCTGAAGAATGCGGTGACCGAAATCAGGATGTCCTTGGCAAGCTTGTCGATTTCCTCGGGATGGTTTTCCACCCAGTCGAGATATTCGGCAAGGTCGCGACAGCCAGTTGCGATCTCCCTGCGCCGGATTCTCCTGGTCAGCGTGCTGGTCTTGTAGCCGGAAAAATCCGAATTCAGCTTGTCCTTGATCGCACCCAGCAGTCTTTCAAGGAGATCCGGCCTTATATCGCCCCTTTTCTCCGGCAAGACGGATTCGAACAGGGCGAGCAGGCTGGAGGCTATTTCCTCGGGAGACAGGATCTGGTCGACCACACCGGCCTCGATGGCCGATCTTGGCATGCCGTCGTATTTCGCTGATTCAGGCCGTTGCGCAAAGGTATACCCGCCTGCTGCCTGGATCGCACGCAGACCCGAAGTGCCGTCCGAGCCGGTACCAGAGAGCACTATGCCGATCGCCGATTCGCCTCTTTCGGCAGCCAGAGAAACCAGAAAGTGATTGATGGAGGGCTTGGGCACCACTTCCGGCGGTGCCGCAGCAAGGCAGATTCGCCCATCCTTGATGGATGCATTCGAGTTCGACGGGACTACGTAAAGTGTGCCGTGTATCGGCAGATCGCCATCTTCCGCCTCCTTCACCGGCATGTGCGTCTCCCGGGACAGGATTTCGACCATCATGCTGCGGTGGCTGGGAGAAAGATGCTGCAGGATCACGTATGCGTAAGGCAAATCCGGGCGGAGGTAGCGAATCAGCTGGGTGATCGCCTCAAGCCCGCCAGCCGATGCGCCTATCCCTGCAATGTAGATTTCCTCATCCGCCAAGGCCGGAATGACCTCCCCTGAATCCGAACTGGATATGGCGGGTGTCGGCGAGGCAATGCTTTCATTCATTATTAGATTCTCTGTATCCGAATCCAGCTCACTTTGGCCAGGAAATTGAGAGCAGGTTGAATCGTTCCAGGACAATCTCCCAACATGAAGTCTATCATCATATTGATCGTGCATTCATCAATTATTTTTGGGGATGGATCGGTTGGGAATTCATGGGCTGATGAAATGGATTTCTTTTCCCGATCTCAAGAAATCCTATGGCAACTGAGGAGGTTGGAATTGTTGAGTACCGATCCGACCGTCTCGCGCAGGGCTTCGTGATTCGCGCCTTTGTTCCAGTATCCGGCCACGCCAAGTGCTGCGCCCAGCACAGGGATTTCGAGATCCTGCACGCCAGAACACAAAATGACAGGCGCAATCTTCTTCAGTTCCGGGACGACTTCCTGGAAGAGCTCAGCATCTCGTTCGAGATAGAAATCTAGAATGATCAGGTCGGTTCGATCAATCTGCTTCCTCGCCTCGGCCAGGCCGGATGCTGTCCTGACTTCTCCGAATTCGCCAAGAAATGTCCTGTAGAATTTGAGCATGTCCGGGTCGTCGTCGATGGCCAGTATGATTTTCTTCATGATCTCCCCGCTGATCCTGGAAGTTGAATGCGAATCTTCACGCACGCAGTCCCGGATTTGCCTCTGCATTATTGAACGTTTACTATACTACTATAATTTTGTCGCAAAGGCGGGGGGGCTTCAAGCATGGGATTCATGGTTGTCGACGATAGCGAGGCCATCGTCAAGCTTGTCCGCTTTCTCCTCGAATTAGCTTCCCATGAAGTCGAGGTGAGGCATTCGCCGCTGCAGGCCTTGCGCGATGCAGCGAGGCTGGAACCCGATGTGATTTTGCTGGATCTGATGATGCCGGAGCTTGACGGGTTCGAGTTGTGCAAGAAGCTCCGGGAGGATCCGCGGCTTTCCGGCACCAAGATCATCATCCTGTCGGGGAAGGCCTATGATTTCGACAAGCGGCGCGCCCGCCAGCTCGGCGCAGACGGGTACATCGTCAAGCCGATCGATCCAAGTACTTTCCTTGATGACTTGAATGCCATTCTCGCCAGCAAGATGGAACTGACTTACTGGGGAATACGCGGAACGCTCCCCGTTCCAGGTCAAGGGTCGTTGAGATACGGGGGCAACACTTCCTGCCTTTCCATCGAGGTCGAAGGCGAGCCCCTCCTGATCCTGGATGCGGGCAGCGGCATCAAGAAGCTGTCTGATGATCTGATGTCAAGGCGCAAAGGTCGGCTGACAGCGAAGATCCTCATCACCCATCCGCACTGGGACCATATCAATGCATTGCCCTTTTTTGTTCCGTTGTATGTCCAGGGCAACGAAATCGAGATCATGGGCGCAAGGCATGGCGACATGAATACCTACAAGACCATCTCCGCGCAAATGGACGACATCTATTTCCCCGTCACAATCCGCGAATTCGGCGCACGCGTGTTCTTCCGGGATTTGCGCGAGGAAAGCTTCGACATCGGAAATTTCGGGATAAACACCATGCTG
Organism: Pseudomonadota bacterium; assembly: GCA_021835845.1. GTDB lineage: Bacteria > Pseudomonadota > Gammaproteobacteria > Burkholderiales > JABEVD01 > JABEVD01. The sequence continues at coordinate 57,259 of JAKBJU010000009.1, forward strand.
CTGAGCCATCCGGGCAATTGCCTCGGATACCGGATCGCCTACAAGGGCGCTTCCGTCTGCTACATCACCGACAACGAATTGTTCCGCGAGGAATCACCTTCCTACAATCCCGAATACAACGAGCGGCTCGCCGATTTCGTCAAAGATACTGACATCCTGGTTGCCGACACGACCTATCTTGACGAGGAATATGCATCCAAGGTCGGCTGGGGGCATTCCTGCGTCAACGAAGTGGTCAACCTCGCCGACAGGGCCGGGGTCAAGTCGCTCCACCTCTTTCACCACGATCCGAACCAGGACGATGACGCCATCGACAGGAAGCTGGATCAGGCGAAAAGTCTGCTCGCCTCGATGGGCAGTCCGGTCGAGTGCGTCTGCCCTGCCGAAGGCAGCAGCTATCTTCTCGGCATGGAATTGCATCCGGGAAGTCACTGAATTGAAGGCGCCCCTTGCCCCTGACGACGAGAATCAGCGCCTCGAGGCGCTGCGCAGGCTCGAAGTCCTGGATACCGAGCCCGAGCAGCGATACGACAGGCTGACCCGCATCGCCCGTCATCACTTCCAGGTTCCCATCGCGCTCGTCAGCCTGGTCGACGCCGAGCGCCAATGGTTCAAATCGAGGCAGGGCCTGGATGCCTGCGAAACTCCCCGCAGCATATCCTTCTGCGGCCATGCCATACTGTCCGAGGAAATCTTCATGATTCCCGATGCGCTGGAGGATTCCCGCTTCGCAGACAACCCTTTGGTGACTGGTGAGCCCCATATCCGCTTCTATGCCGGTGCGCCGTTGCATTCCCCGGAAGGTCAGCGAATCGGCACGCTGTGCATCATTGATGACCGGCCTCGACAATTCTCGGTGCAAGAATTGTCGGTGCTGCGCGACCTGGCCGATGCGGTGGAGGAGGAAATCAATCGAACAGAACTCCTTCATCTCGCTCAGGAATCGAGCAGAAACGCCCGGCTGCTCGACGCGGCCGTGGAGAATCTGCCGGTCGCACTGTTCGTGAAACGCGCAGGCGACCTGAAGATGGAGCTCATCAACAAGGCTGCCGAAGAAATCTTCGGGATCCGACGCGATGCACTGATAGGCAGGAACGACTGGGGAAATTTCCCGAAGGAAGAAGCCGATTCCTTCGCGTTCCATGACCGCAGGGTGCTATACGAGACAGGCATCGAAGACATTCCGGAAGAAATCATCACAACCGGCGACGGGCGCAGGCTGATCCTGCATACCACCAAGGTGGCGATTCGGGACGAACAGGGAAATCCGCAGTTTCTGCTGGGCATTTCGCAAGACATCACCGAGCGCAAGAAATCCGAAGCAAGCAACCAGAGGCTTTCCCATGTGCTGGAGCGAAGCCTCAACGAAATTTACACTTTCGATACCGAAACGCTGAAATTCGAATACGTGAACGAGGGAGCTCGGCGCAATCTCGGCTACACGATGGAAGAGCTTCTTCACATGAGAGCCTTCGACATCAAGCCCGGCTTTGACGAAGCGAAATTCCGGGCCATGCTTGCCCCGCTGCTCAATGCTGAAAAGGACAGGCTCGTTTTCGAGGCGGTCCATCGTCGTGCCGATGGAAGCGACTATCCGGTAGAAGTGCATCTCCAACTGGTGGAGGAAAATGAAAGGCCTGTTTTTCTTGCCATGATCATGGACATCTCTCAAAGAAGGTCGCTGGAAAAAATTCTCCAGCAGGAGCGCAACATCAGCAACTCGATCCTGCAGCTTGCCGGCCCGATCATTCTGGTCATCGATGAACATGGCTCGATTGTGAGATTCAACAGGGCGGCAGAGGAATTCACGGGATGCAGTTTCGACGAAGTGATAGGCAAGCCATACATCTGGAAAAACTTCCTGCTGCCCGAAGAACGCGCGAATGTCGAAAAGGTGTTTTCTGCCGCCGTTTCAGGCAATGTGCCCGGCTATCATGAAAATTTCTGGGTCAACCGTCATGGCGAAAAGCGTCTGATTGGATGGGCCAATTCGGTCCTCAGGGAGGAATCGAATGGCACGCGCTTGCTGATCACGGTAGGCATCGACATTTCCGAACGCAGGCTGGCGGAAGCCAGGCTGCGCGAAAGCGAGGAAAAGCTGCGCGGATTGTACGAGCTTTCGCCTCTTGGCATTGCCCTGACCGACATGAATGGCCGCTATATCGAGTTCAACCGCGCCTTCGAGGAAATATGCGGCTACCCGCTTGAGGAACTGAATCGGCTCGACTACTGGCAGCTGACGCCGGAAAAGTATGCTGACGATGAGGCAAGACAGCTGGAAATGCTGAGAACCAGAGGATTCTACGGGCCTTACGAAAAGGAATACATGCGCAGGGACGGCAGCCTGGTTCCTATTCGCCTCAACGGTCTTCTGCTAGAAGGGCGGGACGGGAATCAGTACATCTGGTCGATCGTCGAGGATATCACCGAACAAAAGCAGAACCGGGACGCCTTGAATCAATTCGCTCTGGAAAATGAGGATCTTTACGACCACGCGCCATGCGGTTACCACTCGATCGACGAAAACGGAAGAATCGCCAAGGTCAATCAGACCGAGCTCGACTGGCTGGGTTACAGCCGGGAAGAAATGATCGGCAAACCGGTGCAGAATTTCTTCATGCTTTCCGATGAAGCTGTTTCCGCAGGTCTGAAGCAGCTCAGGAGAGACGGCAAGTTGCAAGGCGTCGAGCGTGAAGCCCTGCGCAAGGATGGCACAACATTTCCTGTCCAGCTCAACAGCACTGCCATCTATGACTCAGGCGGCAAGTTCCTCATGAGCCGCTCGGTGCTTACCGACATCAGCGTGCAAAAGAAAATGGAGCGGATGATCCGTGACAAGATGCTCGAGTTGCAGACCATACTCAACGGAACCAGCGTGGCGATTGCTTTTGTCAGGGGGAGGCGGCTGATATGGAACAACAGACGCATGGGCGAATTGTTCGGATACAGTGAGGAGGAAATGGCCGGCCAGTCGACGAGCATTTTCTACAAGTCCGTAGAGGATTTTCATTCACTCGGTATCCATGCATATGCGGCCATGATGCGTGGAGAAGTGTTCCAGAAAGAGCTGGAGATGCGCCATCGCGATGGCAATGCGATCTGGATCAACATTTCAGGCAAGGCCATTTCTCCCCAAGATTTGTCGCTCGGCAGCATATGGGTGCTCGAGGATATTTCAGCCCGCAAGGAATACGAGAACGCCTTGCGGGAAAACGCCGAATATGTGCATACCATACTGAGCAACGTGGTGGACGGAATCATCACCATCGACGAGCACGGGATCATTTCTTCGTGGAACCCTTCTGCCGAGCGGATATTCGGTTATGCCCACGAGGAGGCGATCGGCCGCAACGTAAGCATGCTCATGCCCGAACCCTATCATGGCTCGCACGACAGCTACCTCCGCAATTTCCTGGAAACAGGGGTGGCACGGGTAATCGGCACCGGACGGGAAGTGGAGGGGCTGCGCAGAAACGGCGAAACCTTCCCGATGGATCTTGCGGTATCGGAGATCGCGTACAAGGGAAAGCGCATGTTCGTCGGGCTGGTACGCGACATCACCGAGCGCAAGCGGGTGGAGAAGATGAAGAACGAATTCGTCTCCACGGTGAGCCACGAGCTGCGCACGCCGCTGACTTCGATATCGGGCACGCTGGGTCTTCTGGCAGGCGGCGTGCTGGGGGAACTGCCGGACGCAGTGCGCGACCTGGTCGACATTGCGAACAGGAACAGCCTGAGGCTGACCCACCTGATCAACGATCTCCTGGATATCGAGAAGATCGCCTCCGGCAATCTGAAGCTCAACATGAGGGATCTGGAACTGATGACGCTCGTGGAGCAGGCGCTTGAGGAGAACAAGAGCTATGCCGACCAGTACAGGGTGAGTTACGTTCTGGCGGAGCGGGCCGACGGTGTCCGGGTCAGGGCCGATGCGGATCGCCTGATGCAGGTTCTGGCGAATTTCCTTTCCAATGCTGCGAAATTCTCTCCGGCGGGCGATCAGGTGGAAGTGAGAGTTGCGCGGGAAAACGGACGTGTGCGAGTGACTGTTCGCGATCACGGGCCGGGCATTCCCGAGGAATTCAGATCGAGGATCTTTCAGAAATTCTCGCAGGCTGATTCGTCGGACACCCGGACAAAGGGCGGGACAGGTCTGGGGCTAGCGATTTCCAGGGAACTTGCCGAACGCATGGGCGGAGAGGTCGGTTTCGAATCCGAGCCGGGACAGGGAGCCGCTTTCCATGTCGAATTTCCAGAAAAACGGGAGACGGCATCATCATGAAATCCTTGCATAAAATATTGTACGTTGAAGATGAGCCGGGGATTCAGACCGTGGCGAAGCTCGCGCTGGAGATGGTGGGGAAATTCACCGTCAAGCTGTGCTCTTCCGGTGAGGAAGCATTGTCAGAGGTCGCCGGATTTGCTCCGGACATGATCCTGCTGGACGTGATGATGCCCGGCATGGATGGTCCTGACACGCTGGGCAGGCTGCGACAGATTCCCGGATTCGCGCAGGTTCCGGTCGCCTTCATGACCGCCAAGATCCAGCCACATGAAGTCGAATACTACAAATCGCTGGGCGCGGTGGACGTGATCGCCAAGCCCTTCGATCCGATGCAGCTTTCCAATCAGGTGAGGCTGATCTGGGAGAAGGCGCATGCTTGATGACGCATTTGCAGCCGAGCTGGCCAACCTGCGCGATGCGTATCTCGGGCGCCTGCCAGAAGAGCTTTCCAGGATCATCGATCTAGCCAGGAAGCTGGAAGAAGGTGACCGGTCGGTGCTGGATGAATTGCACATGAGCTTGCACAAGATCGCAGGATCCGGCGGCACGTTCGGATTAGCCGAGCTGAGCGAGAGCGCGAGAATGCTGGAGCAGCGATGCAAAGCATTCATGTCGGGGGAGAAGGACGGCATTCCGGACTTTCTTTCGGAACTTTCATCCCTGCAATCCAGCCTGCCGCAATCGAGCGCGCCTGACCTGCCCAAGTCCGAAGCAGCCGAACCCGATGCGGTTGACGAGCGGGCTGCCCGTTTGTGGCTGGTGGATGATGACGATCGTTCCCAGAACGAATTGCCTCATCTTCTCGAGCAGTTCGGCTATCAGGTGAAATTCTTCAGGCGATTCGTTGATGCCGAATCCGCGCTCTCGCAGGACAATCCAGATTTGCTCATCATGGGCGTCAGCTTTGCCGAAGAAGGGCTGGATGCAACAGAGGAGATGCTGAGGCGCCCGGTTTTCAAGATGATGCGCTGTCCCATCCTGTTTGTTTCGGATCGGGGCGATTTTATGACCAGGCTTCGGGCGGTGCGCATGGGCGCCCAGGGGTTTCTGATGAAGCCGCTTGACGTGCCCAGGCTCGCCGAGCAGCTGGAGCAGATATTCGAGAAGCGGAACCCGGCATCCTGCCGAGTGCTGATCGTCGACGATGACGAAGCATTGAGCGCGCATTACCGTCTGGTGCTCATGGCGGCGGGAATGGAAGTGGATGTCCTGAATCGGCCGGAAGAAGTGATCGAGCGGGTGTACGAATTCCATCCGGAAATCGTTCTGATGGACATCCACATGGGCCATTGCAGCGGTGCTGAGCTTGCCGCCGTGATCCGCCAGCACGATGCCTGGGTTGGCCTGCCGATCGTATATCTCTCGGCCGAAACGGATCTGGACGAGCAGATCAGGGCAATGGGGGTCGGCGCTGACGACTTCCTGACCAAGCCGATTTCCAATGCCCAGCTGGTCGCCGCAGTCAAGGTGCGAGCCGCACGAGCAAAGCAGCTTTCCGACCTGATGTCCAAGGACAGCATGACCGGCCTCCTCAAGCATTCTCGCATCAAGGAGGAACTGGCCCTCGAGCTGTCACGCGCGCAGCGCAGCGGCAAGCCGATGAGCGTGGTCATGACCGACATCGACCATTTCAAGAAGGTCAACGACACTTACGGACATGCTGTCGGCGACCGGGTGATCCGCGCCGTCGCCCACCTCCTTAAGCAGCGCCTGCGCAAGACCGACATCATTGGCCGCTACGGCGGTGAAGAGTTCGTCGCGGTGCTGCCCGAGTGCGATGCCGAAACCGCGCGGAGAATCATGGACGACATCAGGGAGCGCTTCTCCCAATTGCGCTTCAGGCAAGACGAAACCGAATTCGGCTGCACGCTGAGCGCAGGAGTCGCCTGCAACCTGGAATCCCCTACGGCCGATCCCAGTGAACTGCTGGTTTCGGCCGACGAGGCGCTCTACCAGGCCAAGCACGGCGGACGCAACCAGGTACGCATTGCGCACGGCAGGCCGAATCATGGAAGATGATCCCCTTAAGGCCATGCTGGAGCAGCTGCGCCGCAGCTTTCTGGATGAGCTTCCGGACAAAGTTGGCCGCATAGAATCGCTGCTCATCCAAATGGAAAGGATCGGGCCTTCCACGGAAGATTTCAATGAAATCTACCGCATTGTTCACAGTCTGAAGGGCAGCGGCGGAACATTCGGCCTGCACGTCATCACAGCCATCAGCCATCAGCCATCAGTTCGAAGATCTGCTGAACATCGCTGAAGGCGGAAGGAAATTCAATTCGTCGCGGATTGCCCTGAGCCTCGAATACCTCGATTTGCTGAGACAGGCTGGCGAGCAGATTGAATCGGCAATGGAGAATTATTCCCAGATCGAAAAGCAGCTGGTCATGCTTCGCTCCAGGCTGATTCCGAAACAGTTTTCCGTGCTTCTTGCAAACGGGTCGAAACTGGAGACCAGTTTCTGCATGCAGGCATTGTCGCAATTGCCTATTCATGTGGCGGTGGTGAAGGATGGCCTGCAGGCACTGGTGAGGGCCACTTCCGAACCCTTTGACCTGATGATCGCCGCCAATGCCATTCCGTACATCAGCGGCACTGCCGTGATTGCAGCATTGAAGCTTTCCGATCCGAGATTCTCAAGAATCAGGACGATCCTGCTGACATCGGACGAAAATCTGATGAATTCAGACAGGCGCGATACCGATGCGGATTACACCATCTTTAAGGATGGCAACCTGATGTCAAACCTGTTCGATGCAGTCAAGCGATCCCTTGCGCTGCCGAACTGACCGTCTTCATGCAAAGAGGACGCTGGATTTTCGGGTTGATGTCGCTTAACTGAAGCGAATTAGGCAACATGGCCTCATCCGTTAGAGTTATTGATCAACCGCTTAAATACGTGTATTTTAAACCCTCCTTCCAACTCAGGCAAGCATCCAAATCATATGGCATTTTTCGGAAATTGCAGGAACCTTCAGTCGCAAATGGACAAGGCCGCATCCATCATTTCAAAGATGGCGCAAGGAGAATTTGAAACCCCTATCGAGGCTGGCGATCCATTGACAAAATCCCTGAAAATGCTTCAAGCCAGGATCGATGAGCAACGCTCGGCCATGCAATCGATGAAGCGCGAGCTTGAAAGAGTCAATCATGATTTGTCCGACATGAGGCGGATCAAGACTGCGCTCGACCATGTATCCACGAATGTCATGATCGCAGATGGCGAGCGCAACATCGTGTACATGAACGAAGCCGTGCAGGCTATGCTTGCCGAAGCGTCCGATGACATTCGCAAAGACATTCCCAGTTTCAGTGTATCCACGCTGGTCGGTTCCAATATTGACACCTTTCACAAGAATCCCATGCATCAAAGGCAAATGGTGGAGAACCTCAACGGTACCCATCATGCACAAATCACCATAGGAGGAAGGTCGTTCCATTTGACCGCAAATCCGATCATCGACTCTGCCGGAAAAAGCATGGGCACCGTAGTCGAATGGGAGGATAAAACCTCAGAACTCGCTGCTGAAAAGGCCGCCGCAAAAATGCAGGATGAGATGAAGCTCATCAAGGATGCGCTGGACGCGGTCAGCACCAACGTGATGATCGCCAATTCGGAAAGAGACATTGTTTTCATGAACAAGTCGATCATCGGCATGCTCAGGAATGCGGAAAATGACATCCGGCGCGCTCTGCCCCATTTCAGCGTGTCCAAGCTCCAAGGGGCGAATATCGATCAGTTCCATAGAAATCCGGCCCACCAGAAACAAATGCTTTCGACGCTGAAAAGTACGCACCGCACCCAGATCGAACTGGCTGGCAGGACCTTCTCCCTCATCGCCAATCCCATAGTCGGCGAACGGGGGAATCATCTCGGATCGGTGGTTGAATGGGCAGACAGAACGATGGAAGTGGCCGTTGAAAGGGAAGTTGCGGAAATTGTTGATGCGGCAGCCAATGGCGATTTCAAAAGGCGTGTGGGCCTAGAGGGCAAGCATGGATTTTTCAAGCAGCTTGCCGAAGGCATCAACAGAATCATGGCCATCAGTTCGGAAGGATTGGGAGAAGTCGAGCGCGTTCTGCGGGCACTGTCGCAAGGAGATCTGACCCAGAAGATAGACAAGGATTTTGCTGGCACATTCGGGCAACTCAAGGATGACTCGAATCAAACTGTAGCGAAACTCAAGGAAATCGTTTCGGGCATCAAGGAATCGGCGGAAGCAATCAAACTCGCATCAAGCGAAATTGCCATTGGAAATACCGATCTCTCGCAGCGAACCGAAGAGCAGGCATCCAGTCTTGAAGAGACTGCGTCGAGCATGGAAGAACTCACTTCAACTGTCAAGCACAATGCGGACAACGCACATCAGGCCAATGAGCTTGCTCGTGGCGCAAGTGACATCGCAAAGCGCGGGGGGATAACGGTCAACGAAGTGGTGCGCACCATGGCATCGATCAATGACAGCTCCAGAAAGATCGTCGAAATCATAAGCGTCATTGATGGCATTGCTTTTCAGACAAACATACTGGCGTTGAATGCTGCTGTTGAGGCCGCCAGGGCCGGAGAGCAGGGCAAGGGATTCGCCGTTGTTGCAGGTGAAGTCAGGAATCTTGCCCAACGCAGCGCCTCTGCAGCCAAGGAAATCAAGTCGCTTATCAACGACTCGGTTCAGAAAGTCGACGCTGGAACGAAGCTTGTAGACGAAGCCGGAAAAACCATGGATGAAATTGTCACTTCAGTTCAACATGTATCAGACATCATCTCTGAGATTACCGCCGCTTCTCGCGAACAAAGCCAGGGAATTGAGCAAGTCAATCAGGCCATTACCCAGATGGATGATGTGACCCAGCAAAACGCGGCGCTCGTTGAGGAAGCTGCTGCGGCTGCGGAATCCCTCAGCGAGCAAGCCAACAGTCTGTCGCAGGCCGTCTCTGCCTTCAAAATCAGCAGCACGATGAGCGCGTTGCTGCCTACTGCAATTCGCCCGTAAGCCTATTGAACTGTTACAATTCGATTTAAGAAAACTTGTCGATTCAGTGCACATTGAGTTTATGAACGATCAGAGAGCTCAGCCAGCATTGCCCAGCGTATTGAAAAAGCTTGGCGCAATGACATCGTTGCGAGACACGTACCTTGTCGAGCAAAGTCTGTTGCGTACCCTGGGTCCTCTGCTGGGCGTGCTCAATACCTCCCTGTTCAGGATTGATGTAAGGGGTAACGTGGTACGTGCACTTTACCATTCACGCAGTGTGGTGGTGGAGGATGAGCATCAAAGCATGGTCGAGAATATCAAGGAGGTCACAAACGATCAGGAAGTTCCTGCGCATATCCATCATTTGATCAGCACTGTGCAGATGTTGTCCAAGCCTTGCGGTCAGAAGGCAGAAGACGGCCTTGTCATCTGCTATCCCATTTTCGGCAAGAACGAGCAGCTCGGCTATTTCGTTTTCCAGCGAGACAGGGAGCTTACGCACGTCGAAGATGCTGTGACCCACGGCATCCTTGAGGTATTCACCAACTATTTCGACCTTCTCGATGCGAGTCAGCGCGACCAGCTTACCGGGCTGCTCAATCGCCATTCTCTCGAATCCAATCTGGACAGGCTATGGAACATCCTTTCCGTGAGACAGCATGCTTCTGACGTGAAGGATTCAAAGCGGGTGATTGTTCCCGAATCGTACTGGCTTTGCGTAATTGACATTGATCACTTCAAGTCAATCAACGATACATACGGACACATGATAGGCGATGAAGTGCTGATTCTTGTGGCCCGTCAATTGCAGGCCTCATTCCGCCAAGCCGATCTACTTTACCGATATGGCGGTGAAGAGTTCATCGCGATTGTTGCAGCGAGCGATATCGTGCATGCGACGCAAATTTTCGAAAGGGCCAGGAAAAGAATCGAAAAATGCACTTTCCCTCAGGTCGGACATGTCACGTTCAGCGGCGGATTCTGCAAGGCCGACCCAACCGTCCTTCCCCATGAGGTGATCAGTCGTGCGGACTGTTCTCTGTATGCGGCCAAGAATGCCGGACGAAACCGTGTCTATTTCTACGACCAGCTTGTCAAGGAGGGTGTCCTGAAAGAGGTCAAGGCTGGTGACGTCGATCTGTTCTAGATTTTTTGCCTCAAAGCGGATGCATGCCCACCCGGACATTTTGCAAGGTAAAATATGATAGAAGCACTTCGCGCCCTAGTGGTCGATCACGACAATCAGACTGCGGCATTCCATGCTGCATTGCTTGAAAATGCCGGATTTCTGGTGAACACCGCCAATTTGGCATCGGATGTCCTGCTGCTGATTCCTTCATTCGATCCGGATCTGGTCTTGATCGGCTGGCCGCTGCATGGAATGGAAGGCGGCGAACTGGTCGCCCGGATAAGGGAATGCACTGGCGGAGCCTGGGTGGGATTGCTCTTTCTGAGCGCTGATCGGAACAAGGATGCTGTTGCACAAACAATCGATATGGATGCAGCATCCGTTTTGGTGAAGCCGGTTGATCAGATTCTCTTTCCTGTCCAATGCCGCGCAATTGCGAGCAGCTCAAGGAAAACTAGGGAATCGCAGAGCCGGCTCAAGGCAATTGAGGCAGAGCAAAAATTCCAGGAACTGGTTCTCAACAATCATGCCATCGCAAGCATGGCCGACATGAGCGGCAATATCACTTACGTCAACGACAAATTCTGCGAAATCAGCGGCTATGGAAAAGAAGAGCTGATCGGAAAAAAACACAGCATCTTGAAATCGGGACAGCATCCGCCGGAATTCTACTCCGAAATGTGGAAAACCATTGCGAGTGGCAAGACATGGCAAGGGGTGATTTGCAACAGACGCAAGGATGGCAGTTTCTACTGGGTGGAGTCGACGATCACCCCATACATGGGCCCGGACGGAAAGCCCTGCAAATACATGTCCATCAGGACGGATGTCACTCACCTCAAGGATCTGGTCGACCAGGTAAGCCTTCAGGCCAACGTGTTGAGCGTGACCATGGACGGCATCCTGATCGTGGATGCGCGACAGCCGGATTTTCCTATTGTTTATGCCAATCCCGCGTTCTCTTCCATGACCGGATTCCGCCTCAAGGAAATCCTTGGAAAAAATTGCCGTTTCCTCAATGCCGGAGACAAGGACCAGAAAGGCATCCGAATGATGCGATCAGCCATCAGCAATTGCGAAGAAACACGGGTGGTGGTGCGCAATTATCGCAAGGATGGCAGCATGTTCTGGAATGAAGTCCATCTGTCGCCCGTCTTCAATGCAGAGCGCGTGCTGACGCATTATGTTGCCATCGAGCAGGATGTGACAATGCGCATCGAATCCGAAATGGCGCTGAGAAAAGCCAAGGAAGAAGCGGATCGGGCCAATCAAGCAAAATCGACCTTCCTTTCCAGCATGAGCCACGAATTGAGAACCCCTATGAATGCCATCCTGGGATTCGGACAGCTGATGGAATCCGATCCCGGTCTTTCAGCGATGAACAGGGACAACGTCAAGGAAATCCTCAAGGCAGGCCATCATCTTCTGGTCCTCATCAACGATGTGCTCGATCTCGCAAGAATCGAATCAGGCAAAATGTATCTCTCGCTGGAGCCGGTCGAATTGTTGCCACTGGTTGAAGAATGCATCGCTCTCGTAAGCCTCTCTGCGGCAGAGCGGAATATACTTATCGATCATGAAGGATTTTCTGATGTCGCGGTTCGGGCAGACCGCGTTCGTCTCAAGCAGGCATTGCTCAATCTTGTCTCGAATGCCTTGAAATACAACAAGAATGGAGGGATCATCAGACTGATGGCCTCGGCATCCGAATCCAGCCTGGTGCGCATGACGGTTGTTGATAGCGGGCAAGGCATATCGCCTGAACGCATGGCAGAGCTCTTTCAGCCCTTCAGCCGGCTGGGTGCCGAGCTCTCGGATATCGAGGGAACCGGAATAGGGCTAAACATTACCAAGCGCCTTGTCGAAATGATGGGAGGAAAGGTGGGCGTGCAAAGCGAAATGGGGGTGGGAAGCCGTTTCTGGATCGATCTTCCGAGAGCATTGCTGAATCAGCATTCGATGCAACTGGAATTGTTGCCCATGGAAAAGCTCGAGCAGCACGGGATCGCAACCGAGCGCACCCTGCTGTATATCGAGGATAATCCTGCCAATGTGAAACTGATGGAGCAGGCAATCGGCCACATTGGCAATGTCAGACTCCTTGCTGCGCATACCGCAGAACTTGGCATCAAGATTGCCGAAGCGCATCGACCGGACATGATCATGCTGGACATCCACTTTCCCGGCATGGATGGCTATCAGATGCTGGAGATCATGAAGTCCAAGGCCTGGCTGAAGAATATTCCGGTCGTTGCCATAACCGCCAATACCATGCCAGGAGATATTGAAAGAGGCAGGGCTGCAGGTTTCGATGAATATCTGACCAAGCCGATCGACATAGAAAAGATGCTGGATGTGGTTGTGCGCTTGCTGCCTCCCGATGACGGGGAGAAGGCATGAACAAGCGGCGCGATCAGCACATCCTCGTCGTTGACGATGAAGCAGTGAATCTCAAGCTGCTGGAAAGAATGCTGGGGTTGCATGGATACACCAGCCTGTCGCTGGTCCAGGACTCAAGGAATGTGGTCGAAGCCTATCAGCGCAGGAAGCCGGACCTCATTCTCCTGGATGTGAACATGCCGTGTCTGGACGGCTATCAGGTAATCGAGCAGCTGAAATCGCTGGATGACCCTTTGCTGCCCCCCATCATCATGCTGACGGCGCAGAATGGCAGAGAATACGTTTTCAAGGCGCTTTCGCTCGGCGCACGCGATTTCATCGCAAAGCCTTTTGACCAGACCGAATTGCTGATGAGAGTGCGCAATCTTCTGGACGCGCATCTCGCCCACAAGCTGCTTGCTGAACAGAAGGATGTTCTGGAGGCGGAGGTGAGAAGCCGCACCAGGGAGCTGTATGAGTCGCGACTCGAAATCATTCGTTTTCTTGGCCGCGCAGCCGAATACCGCGATAACGAGACAGGTCTGCACATTGTCCGCATGAGCCAGTACAGCGTTTGCCTGGGCAAGGCGGCCGGAATGGGTGAAGAGGAAGCTGAAATGCTGCTCAACGCGAGCCCAATGCACGACATCGGCAAGATAGGGATTTCCGATCGCATTCTTCAGAAACCCGGGAAACTCGATGCGTCAGAATATCAGATCATGAAGAAGCATGCCGAAATTGGCGCAGACATTTTATCAGGGCATCCTTCCCCACTGATGCAGATGGCAGCAACTATTGCGTTGACTCATCACGAGAAATGGGATGGATCTGGCTATCCTCAAGGCCTCGCGGGCGAAGGGATTCCGCTGGTCGGAAGAGTGGTCGCATTGTGCGATGTTTTTGACGCATTGACTTCAAATCGCCCATACAAGAAGGCGTGGAGCTCGGAAAATGCGCTTGGCTATATTGCCGAAAACAGCGCAAGCCATTTCGATCCCTGCCTAGTCAAAACTTTCGAAAGCATTGTTCCGGAAATATTGGCGATCAGGGAGAGGCATGCCGAGCAGAATACGCGTTCTGAAGTGAGCGAGTTGCTATGAGACAATCACAACCTGGGATTTGAAGACATGAACGGACATCCAGAAAAACGCAGTGGCCTGGTTTACGGCATCGGCCTGACTGTCTTGGTAGTACTGCTCAGATTGCTGTTTCCGCCCATGCCCACCCTTCAGGAATGGCTGTCCTATGGGGCGCTGCTTGCCGGGTGGCTGGCGGTCTCGAGGATCGGAGGAAAAGAAACAGAGATTCGGCAGGCTGCCGTGTATGAGCCTGCCGGCCAGGCTCCCTTTCTTCATTCATTCCAGGACAAGGTCGATAACCAGCTTGAATCAGCCAAGGGGGAACTGGAGCAGGCTCAGAGGTTGCTGCTGGATGCAGTCGGCAAGCTCATCGCCAGCTTCAGCAGCCTCACGAAGCAGACCGAACTGCAGCAGGAGATTGTGGTTTCGGCCATCCGGGGGCGGCAGGGCGATGAGGACTCGATGGATTTGCATGCCTTCGTCATGAAAGCGGATTCCCTGCTTTCCTTCTTCGTGGACAACATCATCGAGAACAGCAAGACATCGATGGTGCTTGTCGACCATCTCGACAGCATCAACAAGAATGTCAGCTCGGTACGAAAATTTCTCGGAGAGATCGATGCGATTGCAAAACAGACCAATATGCTTGCGCTGAATGCAGCCATTGAGGCCGCCCGAGCCGGCGAAGCGGGAAGAGGATTTGCAGTGGTGGCGGATGAGGTTAGGGTGCTATCTTCGCGAACCGAAGAATTCAACCAGAAAATCAATCAGGTCGTACTGAAAATACACGAATCGGTATCTGTCGCCGAGAAGGATATCCATGGGATGGCTTCCAAGGACATGAATTATGCCATTCAGGCGAAGCAGACATTCATGCAGACGATGGATGATCTCAAGGCAGTCAATGAATCCATAGAACAATCGGTCGAGCAGCTTGGGGTCATCGCCAGCAACATCGAACGGGATGTGAATGCTGCGGTGACGGGTCTGCAATTCCAAGACATGACCACCCAGCTCATCGACCACACGAAGACCCGCATAGAGGCGATCGAAAAGTTCTTCGGCAAGGCCTGCCAGATGGAATCTGCATCGCCGTCCGAGCGCGGCAGGATGCTTGACGAAATTTCAAGCGTGCTTGTCGTCCCCGAAGGGCAGGAACAAAAGACTTCCGATCAGCCGCAGATGGAAAGCGGCGAAATAGAATTGTTTTAGGTTTTTCCCGGCGCACCTGGAGCCGTCCGGAAGCAGGGTTGCATCGCGGCGCATGCATCCCCTGGCCAGGCAGTTTCGCGAAGCATTCAATGGAGATGAAGATGGAAATTAGAACCAAATCAGCGGATGGCGTTGCATCCATCATTCTTGGAGGGAGATTCGATTTCAACGAGAATCGCGAATTCAAGACGGCCTACGAACCGTTCCTTTCGCAAAGGGAGGTCAGAATCTTCGAAATCGCTTTTGGCAATGTTGAATTCATCGACAGTTCGGCTTTGGGCATGCTGCTTGTATTGCGAGATAAGGCTCAAGCGGCGAGCAAATCAGTCAAGCTCGTGCAGACTCGCGATCTGATCAGGCAGGTTCTTGAAATTGCCCATTTCGAACGCTTCTTCGAGATAACCTGAAGATGTCCCTGAAAATCCTTGTCGTCGACGATGTGCAGGTTAACAGAACCATTCTGAGCCGCTTCTTCGATAAGCTGGGTCACAAGGTGATTGAGGCTGGAAATGGCCAGGATGCTGTCGACATGTTCCTGTCCGAATCACCCGACATCGTGATCATGGATGTGATGATGCCTGTCATGGATGGTTATGAAGCCACAAAGCGCATCAAGTCGATTTGCGGAGACAAGTGGGTTCCTGTTGTCTTTCTTACCGCGCTCAATGAAATGGATCATTTTCTCAAGGGGCTCGATATCGGCGGCGACGATTTCATATCCAAGCCGTTCAATTTCGAGATACTTGCAGCAAAGATCAAGGTGCTCGAAAGGACGATAGAACTGCAAAGGGAGCTCATCGAAAAGAGCGACATTCTCAGAATGATGAACGCCAAGTCGGAAGGCGAATTGCTGCTTGGCAAGGATGTCCTGGACAGGTTGATTGGTCGGGAAAGGAATCAAAGCGGCGTGACCTCTTGGATTTCTCCGCTCAATCTGTTCAGCGGAGATATTGTGTTGTCGGCAAAATCGCCTGACGGAACCCTGCATGTCCTTCAAGCCGATAGTGCAGGACATGGCCTTTCTGCCGCACTGGCCATCGTGCCAGCCATAGAACTCTTCTATTCCATGACGACAAAGGGTTTCGGACTTGGCGCGATCACGAGGGAGCTGAACAGGAAAATCAAGAGGCTGATGCCGCTAGGCTATTTCATGACGGCCACCCTGCTTTCTGTAGATTACCAGGATGGAATCGTCACTGCCTGGAATGGCGGAAATCATCCCTCGCTAATGATTGATGGGGATGGCAACATTCTGAAAGCATTTGAATCGAAGCATCCGCCCCTTGGCATCCTTTCTGATCAGGAATTCAGTGCGAAAATCGAAACCGGGTATCTGAACGAAATGCAAGGCGACTGTCGGATTTATCTGTATTCCGATGGGATTGTTGATGCCGAAGGCGATCGAGGCCGCTTCGGTCAAGACAAGGTGATCCATACCCTGTGCAAAAGCTCCCCGGCTGCCCGACTTGAAAATGTGCGCGCCGCCCTCGACAACCATATTGCAGGCCATCCTAGGGTCGATGACATGTCGATCGTGGAAATCGATTGCGTTGCCGATCACTTGCCGGTTGATCCGAGAAAGGAAGAAAAAGGGCTGAACCAGGACAATGCACGCTGGCATTTCGACGTGACGATTTCGGCCGAGCATCTCAAGACCCTCGATTTGACTCCGGTGATCATGAACATCGTCAATTCACTCGGATTGGACGCACGATACAATAGCCATCTTTTCCTGATCTTGTCGGAACTGGTCAACAACGCGATCGATCATGGGCTGCTTGCCTTGAATTCAGAAGAAAAGCATCATCCGCTCGGCATGGAAAGATACTTCGAAAAGCGCGCAAAGCACCTCATGAATATTGTGCAAGGGGAAATCGAAATCGGCATCGCCAACGTCATCCATGAAGACCGGAACTGCCTGAGAATAGCAATCAGGGATACCGGTGTTGGCTTCGATCTTTCCCGACTGAAGGACATTGAGCAGAACGAAGCGAAACATGGAAGAGGAATTCCTCTGGTCAGGTCGCTCTGCCTCTCCCTTGACTACCTCGGCAGCGGGAACGAAGCGATTGCCTATTATCCCTTGTCAGAAGCTTGAATGGCGGATAGTGCGCAAGATTGCCCTCCCAGCCTGATTGCACATTCGATCCGCTTCGGAATTGGGTCGTCAAATTATTGTATGCGCATTCAAATAAATTTATACTAATCAGAATTATTTCAATTCTTGCAATGCGAGCCGGGCCACTCCGAAAAGGATGATATGAATACCTTGGCATCACTCGTTTCTGCTGCTGGATTTCCCGTTTTCCTGTTTGCGCTGTTCGGGACGGCTGAGTCTGCATGGGCAGAAAAGGTGACTCAGGAGCAGAGGCAGAAGTTTCGCAACATCTTCTTCGTGCTGTTCGGCGAAATCGCCGTGATTTTTCATTTGAACACTTCGGTCGGAGTCAATCTCGACATCAGAGGAAGCGCAATTGCGATCAGCCTGTTGTTCGGGGGAACCGGAGTTGGCCTGATGACGACTTTGGTTGAAGGGCTGACGCGATACTTCTGGGAAGGAGACGGCAATTGGGTTGAGGAGCTGCGCATCGTCTCGGATTTCCTCGCGGCCTATCTTGTGCTGATGGTTTTCTTCAGGAAGCAGCCGGCCAATTTGATGAAGATTTCCGCAGCAGGTCTGGCCGTCGGAATGTCGGAATCGCTCACCCTCCTCCTCATCGCTTCCTTTCCAGTCGCGCTTGAAACATTGAAGCATTATGGGCTTGAACTGTTTTCGTTCAATGTCCTTGCCACCATGATGTTTGGCGGATTGCTCCATCAGCAGGATGCCAGGCTGGCCTCCGGCCGCTTGCTGGTCGGACTGAACAGGCGGTTGAAGCAGCAATTCGAACAGTCTATTGATTCTCTGGGTTCTGCAATATTGCACCGCGACCCAAGCACAGCCAACCATCAGCGCCGGGTAGGGGATATTGCTGCAGCCATCGCCAGGGAAATGAACCTGGACGAGAGCCAGCAGGAATGCCTGAGAATTGCCGGATTGCTGCATGACATCGGCCAGATCGAAATTCCGACAGAAATTCTCAACCGGGCCAGGGCGTTGACCGTCGAGGAATTCGAGCTGATCAAGTCACATGCCGAGTCCGGCGTGGAAATTCTGAAGGGAATCGATTTCAGCTGCGATGTCAGCGAAATCGTCCATCAGCATCACGAGAACATCGATGGCAGTGGATATCCCCGGGGCTTGCGAGACGAGGAAATACTGCTGGGTGCGCGGATCATACGCGTGGCCGATTCTCTCGAGGCCATGCTTTCACATCGGCCTTTCAGGCAGGCTCATGACGTCCAGTATGCGCTCGGTGAACTGGAGAACGGATCGGGCAACAAATATGACGCTGAGGTTGTCCAGGCATGCAGGAGGCTGATCTTGAACCGGGTGATTTCGCTATGAACCAGGGAAAGCTCGAGCTTGCCGATTCGCCAATCAAATCCAGTATGAAAGTGGGTGAAATGATGACGGCCAGCCCGGTTGCCGTGAGCCATGACACAGCCCTGCGAGATGCCTTGGCAAGAATGGACGAACACTCGATCAGCAGTGTGCTGATCGAAAAAAGCGGCAGCACGGTAGGGATTCTGACAGAGCGCGATGCGATCAGGGCGATCAGCGGCAATTTGCCGCCAGAGGTTCCCGTCGACCGGATCATGTCCACCAGTCTGGTCACGGTCGACATCAACATGGATATCCATAACGCCTACCACAAGATGCTGGTGAGCAACATTCATCACCTGGTTGTCGTCGACCAGTCTGGCAATTCTGCCGGCATCCTGACTGAGACAAACTTTAGGAAATACAATGGGCTGGAAAACTTCATTGCCTTTCTCGATGTATCGTCCGCCATGAGCCATCAGTATGTGATGCTGGAGAGGCTCGAATCGCCACTCGAGGTCGCCTCTGCAATGCAGCGCGACCAGGTAGACTGTGCGCTTATAGTCGAGAACCTCAAGCCAGTCAGCCTGGTCACTCTGCGAGACATGGTCAGGCTTTACAGTTTGCAGAAGCAGCTCATTTCAGATGTGATGAGCACCAGCCTCGTCACGGTGTCTCCGCAAACCCTGCTCATCGATTCTGCGAGGCTGATGCATCAAAAGGGAATTCGGCATCTGGTCGTTGTCGACGAATCCGGACATCTGCTCGGCATGCTCAATGAGCGGGATATCTTCAGACACATGGAAGATGAATACATAGTCCTTCTTCAGGATCTCATCAGGAATCAGGCGCGAGAGTTGAGCGAAGACAGGTTCCGCACGGTTATCAACCAGATCAATCACAGGGTCTTGATCAAGGATCCGAATTCCGTCTTTGTTTCCTGCAATGAGAGCCTGGCCAAGGATCTGGGCGCATCTCCCGATGAAATAGTCGGCAAGACCGATTTCGACTTCTTTCCCAGGGAACTGGCCGAGCGTTACCGCGAGGATGATCAGCGGGTCATCCGCTCCGGGGAGCGGATCGAGATCGAAGAGCCTTACATCATCGATGGACGGAATCGGTGGATCAATACATCGAAATCCCCATTGCGCTCCTCCTCCGGCGAAATAACCGGGATCGTGGTGGTGCTGAGTGACATCACGGAAAGAAGGGAAGCAGAAGAACAGATTGCCCGAAGAAACTGGGCGCTCAAGGCATTGAGCGACAGCAACAAGGCGCTGGTCTATTCGGAATCGGAGCAGGAACTGATCGAAGGCGTATGCCGGGCGATTGCCAGCAATGGCGTTTATCCTCTGGCATGGATAGGCTGGAAGAAGCACGATTCCGAACAATCCGTAACGATAGTCGCATCCGCCGGTGTTGCCAGCGAATATGCCGACAAGCTGAAGATTTCCTGGGGTGACAGTGAATACGGCCTCGGGCCGTCCGGGACGGCGGTCAGGACGGAGCGCATCGTCCTGGAAAACGATTTCGACCAGTCGGAATCGTTCCACCCATGGATGGCCCGGGCAAAAGCCTTCAATCTCAGGTCGTCCGTGGCGATCCCGGTTGCGATCGGAGGCGTCGTATCGGGCGTGTTGACTGTCTATGCAAGCATTGCCAATGCATTTTCGGAATCGGCCATCGTGCTGTTTCAGGAATTGGTCGCCAACCTTGCCTTCGGTATCGAGTCAAGAAGGACAAAAAAGGCATACGACCGGGCGATGCAGGAACAGGTGGTGCAAGCGAAGAAACTGGAAAAGGCGTTCGAAGATTCGCTGATGGCGATTTCATCCACCCTGGAGCAGCGTGACCCTTATACGGCAGGCCATGAAAGGAACGTGGCGGAACTCGCCGTCAAAATCGGCAAGCGGCTGGGATGGGACGAACGTCGGCTGCAAGGATTGTATTTTGCAGGGATTGTCCATGATCTGGGCAAGATACAGATTCCGGTCGAGATTCTCACCAAGCCTGGACGCCTGACTCCCGCAGAATTTTCGCTGATCAAGATACACCCTGAGACAGGATACAACATACTCAAGAACATCGAATTTCCCTGGCCGATTGCGGAAATGATCAGGCAGCATCACGAATATCTGGATGGGTCAGGCTATCCCCGCGGGCTGACTCAAGGCCAGATCCTCGACGAAGCGAAGATACTGACGGTTGCAGACATATTCGATTCGATGTCGTCGGCTCGCCCCTACCGGGCTGCGCTTGGCAAGGACAAGGCAATCGAGGAAATCAGGCGCCTGAGCGGAACCAGGCTCGATCCGTCGGTTGTGGAGGCATTCCTGGAGATTGCTGACTTTTCCTGAATAGCCCGATTCCCAGCGAACGATTGGCGAACGGTGGACGTTTATCATTCGATGAACGATGCCCAAGAACATCGGCGAAACAAGGGAAGTGCTGTTCATGAAAAGGGGAATTTTTCAGCAGCACCTGATTGGGAAACAATCATTCGCCCGCGCTGCCCGCCATCCTCCTCCCGGTGCAGGCGCGGCGCTTTCTTTCATTCCCCAGGAAAATCCATTGCGAGAAGCGCAAGGCATTTCTCCGCTCTCGATTCGAGGAGCCTTGCCGATTTAGCCGGCTCAATCACTACAATGTGGCGTAGCAAGCAGCTCGAATATTCTTTCAGGCGGGCGCTGATGAAGCGCCATGCGGATTTTGCGGTCTGTAGCGAACAGGCACTCGAATATGCCTTTGCATGACGTCACCATGAGTTCGCCGTTGTTTAGAGATATGGTCGCAGCGAAAAGTCGTTAGCTTCGGCCCACATTAGAATTCAGGAAGCCATGGACGCCCGGGGTACGCCTAGATGGAATCCCTGCACATAATCTATACCCATGGATTGGAGCGCTTCCAGAATCTCCTTCGACTCGACGAATTCTGCCACAGTTCGGGTGCCAATATCTTGGCAAAGCTTGCTGAGATTTCTGACCAATGCGTAATCAATTTTCGAATTGAGGATGTTGCGTACAAAAGCGCCGTCAATCTTGACGTAATCGAAATGCAATTCCCTCAAGTAATGGAATGAGTTGTATCCGCTGCCAAAATCATCGAGCGCAAAGGAAAACCCATTGCCTCTCAGATGGGCCAGGAATTTTCGCATGTTGGTCATGTCCCCGATGGCATCGCGCTCAAGGATTTCGAACACGACGCATTCGGGCGAAATATGCATCTCCTGGCATAGCTGCTCGGCAAAACCGAGCACGCCTCTTCCCTGTATCTCCTGGGCAGACAGATTGATGAAGATGCGGGAAGAACCAGGATCGTTTGATGCGTGATTCTTGATCGCCCGAAGGGCTTTCTGGATGATCGCCCGGTCCAGCTCGCGGCCAAGTCCGTATTTCTCGATGGTTTCTATGAACATGCCGGCTGACAGCGTTTCCCCGTCAGGTTCGACAAGTCTGGCCAGTGTTTCAAATGCAAATATTTCTCCCGTAGCGCAATTGAAGATCGGCTGGAAATACGGAATGATGCTGTCGTTCTTCAGCGCACTTCTCAATTTCTCAGCATTGTCCCGCGTCGATCTGTTCAGCAATATGCTTTCCTGGGCTGCCTCGATGCTGCTGATGGAGTCTTTCCCCATCGCCTTGGCCTTGTAAAGACCGATATCGACTCCAGCCATCAGATCCGTGAGGGTACTGCCGTCTTCAGGAAAGCCGATCAGCCCGATAGAGGTGGTGATATGGAACAGTTTCCCCTCTGGGCTGATAAAGGCAGTTTCCCGGAGCTGCACCCTGATCTTATCGGCAACGACCAGTGCGTTGCTCTTGGTGGTCTCAGTCAGAAGAATGGCAAATTCGTCCCCCCCGATGCGGGTGGCTAGATCGCCCTTGCGCATGTTCGTGTGCAATATGTCAGCCACCTGTTTCAAGACCAGATCGCCGCATGGATGTCCGTAGCCGTCGTTAACATCCTTGAAGTCGTCCAGATCCAGCATCAGTATCGTGAACACGTGCCCATGGCGCTCGGACCGGCCGATCTCGTATTCAACCATTTCATTGAAGTAGCGGCGATTGTGCAGCCCGGTCAGGGGATCATGGGTGGAATAATATTCAAGCTCGGCAAGCGTCTGGCTCAGCGCCTTGCTCGAACCCACCACCATCACCATGACCGCCAGAATGGAACGGATTACACTTTCTTCCTGAGAGGTCAGGATGCGGCTCGATCCGTATGCCACCCCAAGCAGCCCGGCAAGATCGACCTTCTCGAGATTCAGGACCGGCACCGTGATGATGTTGACATCCTCCCCGGGTCCGATCTTCGAAGACGCCTTCTCGATCAGGAATTCCTCGACATCCAGCAGCACATCATCGGGCAGACCCAGCTGGGTTATGAGCAGTGGAATAAGCCTCTTTCTGATCGATTCGCTTCTTTCCTTGTCCAGTTTGCGTGCAACATGATAGATGAACACATTCATTCCATGTTCTTCGGCAAACGCCACGAAGAACACATTGAATGGAAAGATGCTTTGCAGCCCGGCCAGTATTTCCTGAACGAAATCCTTCCACTGCGTGACCTTTTCGTGAGAAAGAATGATCTTTTCCAGAACAGCACTTTGACGCTCGAGCAGATCCTTCTCGATCAGAGTGCTGTCGAGCTCCTTGGCGACCTGATTGAATTCCATCATGATCTTGCCTAGATTGTGTCCATTCTTTTGCCATTGGCGCGCTCTTTCCTCCAGGAGCAGCCCCATGCTTTCGTCCATTTGTCTGAAAAGCACGACCAGTTGGTCAAGATTTGAGGCTATCCTTTGCCTGGAAGGAGCATCGATCTGCAGTTCATCCATCAGCCGGGATACTTCTTCCACTTGCCCCGCCGCTTCCCCATGGATGCTCCGGATCATTTCGCTGATGTTCGCGCCAAACTGATTGGTCCGGGTTTGGCTCTCCAGCAGCGAAGCGAACTTTCCGAGCACATACTGCCGCATGTCCTCCAGATTGTGAGTCGAGATTGCGCTCATCAGCTCCCCTTCCGGAATAGTCCGCTGCCTATCATGAGGTCAACGCCGCATTCAAGAAATTTAAACCAGGCAAGAAATTCGCCCACCGCCTTTCCCCGATAGACCGGACCGTGCTGGGGAGCGATGAAGTCGATATCCAGCTTGGAGACTGCATCGACCCAGATCCTCGCTGCCTTGTTCGAGCACATGTAGCGCCTGTGGAAGCCTTCGATGTATTTCAAATGGGCGGCAAAATCATCCACAAATGGCTCGTCATTCTCAAGCGGCATCATGGCCGCCCCGATGTCACCAGTGAAGAGCACTTTGGCAATTGGATCATAGACGTTGATCTGGCCTTCGGAATGAAGGAAATGGGCAGGAATCAGCTTGAGTTCGAAGCCATCCGATACGGCAAGCGACATCCCGGAATCCGGAACGCCGGTAAAGCGATCCATCGACTTGATTCCGTAATGCGGCAGAAAGCGCATCCATATCTTGGAGACATAGATAGGTGCTTTCGTGAGTTCGAGCCAGGTCGAGATACCCCCGACAATGTCAGGGTCCTGATGGGAAAGCACGATCGCATTGAGTTTGTCCGGGCCGGTATAGCGAAGCATTTCCGCCAGCACCCTGGGCATCACGCCGAATCCGCCTGGATCGAGCAGTGCGGCCGAATCATCGTGCAGGATCATGTACTGATTGGATCGGATGCCATCTTCCTCTCCGGGCTCGCTCTCGTTGAGCAGGATGAACCGATGGTTCTCGGATTTGAACAGGTTAATGTCGCGCATTGCTTCCCCTATAATTTGAATGTATGGGTGATTTCCTGCAGATCGGCAGCCACGTCATCGAGCTCTTCCGCTGCACTTCGAGCATTGGCTGAAATCTCGGTATTGGATGTGGTGAATTTCGAGATCAATTCCACCTTCCCGGCAATATCCGAACTGGCAATGGCCTGCTCCTTGACCGCATCGGCGATCTGCTTTGCCATGGCCATCGCTGCCTGCGTCTTTTCAGCGATGCCTTGAAGATTGGCATCCGCTTCTTCCATTCGGCCGACATTGGACAGCACTTCGCTTGCCACGACATTCATCTTGGATACCGACTCATCCGTGATGGTCTGGATTTCTCCGATGCGCTCGGCAATGTCGATCGTGCTGCTCGACGTCTTTTCGGCAAGCTTCCTGACTTCATCGGCCACCACGGCAAATCCCCTGCCCTGTTCGCCGGCTCTTGCCGCCTCGATCGCCGCGTTCAATGCCAGCAGGTTAGTCTGGTCGGCGATTTCCTTGATCACATCGGTGATCCCGCGAATGCTCTGTATGGCCGCCTCCAGGGCCTTGATCGATTGCGCCGTATCCGTCACGGCTGCAGCCGCCTGCTTCGCAGCAGCCACGGTTTCGTTCATCTTGACCGATCCTTCCTCGGCCTGGGCATGCGCATGCTCGACAGATTCGGATGCATCCTGGGCATTTTCTGCGATGCTCTCGACCGAATGAGATATTTCCTCGGCAGCGCTGGAGACCTGCAGCACATTCCCTGTCTGACTGTCTGAGTTCCGGGCCACTTCGGATACGGCATCCTTCAAATGAACGGATCGCTGCTCGACATCGTCGGAAGCCAGGGTGATCTGGTTGATGATCGCCCCCAGATGCGTCTGGCTTGCCTGGAGCGTGCATTTCAGCATCCCCATTTCGTCTCGTCCGGAAATGTCAATTGTCGCCGTGAGGTCGCGATCGACCAGGCAGCGCGTCATCAGCGCTTTGACTTCGTCGATCGGCTCTTTGGTGAATTTTCGGATTACCCAGCCCAGGCAGGCGAAAATGATCAACTGCAATACTATCTGCCCGACAATCAATGTGTAACGCAGCTTGGTCAGGCTCTCCAGTTCGCTGTCGATGTCGATGTCGAAATCGGAGGCGCCGTTCACGCTGCCGACTTCCACTTTGTGGCAGTTGAGGCAATCGGTCCCATGAAAATCATGGCTGACGACGTAGGGGGTGACCGCGCGATAGACCATTTTTCCGGCGCTTTCCTCCACTGCGTAATACGGCTTCTTCGTCCGCATGACCTCCCTCTCGACCGCATCCCGGACTTGCTCTTCGGGAAGTCCTTCACCGAATTGCGCTTTCACCTGGTCCGCTCTGACCAGGCGCAAATTACTGATGTTGCCCGAAGATGAAATTTTCTTGATCAGCAGTTTCCTGGCGTTAATGTCGCCAATTGTTCCCGTTTCCATCAGCATGTTCGCGCTGTCGATCACCTCGTTGGCGATACCGGATGCTCGAGTCTGCAAGGAATGGATCATTCTCTCCTTGACTACCGACATGATTGAAAATTGGGCAACCGTCAGCAGTATCAGCAGGACCGGCTGGATCAGGAGCTGGGATTTCGCCTGCAGGCCAAGATTCTTGATTAGGCGCAGAGGGGACTTGGAGACAGGGGGCTTTTCCGAGCGATACAGCGCTTCTGCCGCGGCCACTTCAGCCCTGCTCGGCTTGCGCCTCACTGAAATGTAGCCGACGATGCGCCCGTCTTCCTTGATCGGCGCAACATTGGCGCGCACCCAGTAATGATCTCCATTCTTGGCGCGGTTCTTGACGATGCCACGCCAGGGAAGGTCCTGCTTGACGGTTTTCCACAGGTCTTCGAATGCCCATGGGGGCATGTCGGGATGGCGAACTACGTTGTGGTTCTTCCCGACCAGCTCTCCCCTGGAAAAACCGCTGATCTTGACGAAAGAGTCGTTGGCATAAGTGACTATGCCCTTTACATCCGTTTTGGTGACAAATACTTCAGATTCCGAATAATCAATTTCCTTCTGCGTTACTGGCAGATTTATTTTCATTGTTTGCTCCGGCACTTGATTTTTTAAAATTTACTTTATTGGATATGCCTATTTCCTTTATTCAGAGTCAACAATAAGGCTATATGTCCCCCTACTTATCAACTGCATGATGAAATAACCCTCAAGAATTCTTGCGATTGTAATCCGGCATCGTCCGCCAATCGTTCGCAGAAATCCCCTTGGATTTCAGAAATATTGCAATCCTAAATCAAAATTTCAGCAAGCACATTGCAATATTATTACAAAACAACATAAAGAAATTCGTCGTTCGAGTGTTTCAGCTTTCTCTGCTACGCGAGTCTACACCCCTACCGTTCGCTGATCGTTCACAATCATTTGATCAGCTTGAAATACGGGTTAGAATGGCTATTCAAGAATGAAAAAGCATTTCATGAAGTCATTCAAAGGAAACCATCGCATCCGGCTCCTGCTGCTCGGAACATTCTAGGCGCGCCTTGACGGCCGTTCTCTCGCAGGTTCCTTCTACAACAAGATGCGGGCGCTGCTCGCCTATCTTGTCGTCGAGCGGAACAAGGAGCATGAACGGGAAGCATTGGCTTTCCTGCTTTGGCCGGATGCAGACACTGATACAGCCCGAGGCAATCTCAGAAGAACTCTTTCCGACCTGCGCAGGGTTCTGGAGACCCCTTCGGGAAATGCGCTTTTCATCGCGACCAAGAACACGATCGGCTTCAATCATGAAGCAGATGTCGACCTGATCGAATTCCTCGAAACGGACGAAAGCGTCCTCGAACTTTATCGCGACGAATTCATGGCCGGCCTCTCGCTTCCCGATTGCTCCGATTTCGAGAAATGGCTGCAGATGCAACGGGAAATGCTGAACAGGCGGGCCGTCTTCCTGCTTGAAAAATCGGCAAGCAGTCAGGAGAGAGATGGCCATCTCGACAAGGCGCTGCAGTTTTCCATGCGTCATGTCGAGCTCGACCCTTGGGACGAAGGAGTCCATTACAGGATCATGCGGCTTCATGCATCGAGGGGAGAAACGAGTTCGGCTTTCCGCCATTACCTGTCCTATTGCAGGCTGATGGAAAGGGAACTGGGCCTGCCTCCGGCAAAAGCGGTTAGCGACCTTGCCAAGCGTATCCGCTCCGGAGACCTTGCTCAGGAAGCTCCAGGCCATTCCAGCAGAATGGCAACCGAACGCCGACACGTGACCATCCTGCATTGCGAGTTCAACCCCGCAGAAGAGCCGGAAGAAGCCTTTGCACTGCTCCATGAGGCGCGGTCGCGTGCCATCGGCATCATGCGCGAGTTTTCAGGTCATGTCGTGCAATCGCACGGAGGCACCCTGCTCGCCTATTTCGGCTATCCGGCAGCGCAAGAACATGCTGCGATGAACGCCGTCGAAGCCGCGCTCTCCATCGCAGGCCAGGCCATTTCCGGGATGGAAATCCGCGCAGGGATCCATTCAGGATTCATCGTTACCAGCAGCGATTCGCCAGTTCCAGACGTCATCGGCAAGACTTCCGGAATCGCCATACAACTCCGAAGGCTGGCCGGCAGCGGAGAAGCCGTGATCAGCTCCGACACCCATCAATTGGTCAGGGGTTATTTTCTTTGCGACAACCTGGGAGAGATGGCGATTTACGGCATTTCTAGGCGCATGGGAGCCTTCAAGGTCGTCAGGAAAAGCGGTGCAAGGAACCGGATCGAGGCGGTAGGCCAGCTTGCCCCCCTGATCGGGAGAAGCGCGGAAATAGACAGGCTGCTTGAGCACTGGGACGAGGCCAGGAATGGAAATGGGCGGATCGTTCTCGCGAGAGGGGATGCCGGAATAGGCAAGACCAGGCTGGTCAAGGCGTTTTCGGATCGCATCGACAAGGAAGGCGTTACGCTGCGCGAATTGCGCTGCTCCCCCGAATCCGCGCATTCCCCTTTCCATCCCCTGATTGCCATGTTCGAGTCGCTTTACGGCTTCGAACAGGGCGACAGCGCGGAGGTCAGGTTCGAGAAGCTTGGCCTTCAATTCGGGAATCTTTACCCGGATGCGGACAGGGACATTCTGCTGCTGCTTGCGAAACTCCTTTCCATTCCCGTGGACGAACCCATCGGGCTTTCTCCCAACGAGATTCGCGAGAAACTGTCATGCGGCATCCTCGCTCTGCTTCAGCAACTGGCATTCAGGCAGCCCGTGCTCTACATCATCGAGGATCTGCACTGGATCGACCCTTCCACGCTCGAACTGATAGCGCGTTTCGCGGAAAAAACGGAAAAGGGGCCGATCCTGATGGTTCTGACTTCAAGAATGGAGTTCGATCCGCCCTGGAAAGAAAATGTCCTGAATATCGAGCTCTCCCCACTATCCGATCAGGAAGTGGTGACTCTGGTCAGGCATATCGACGAGGACATCCCGGAAGAAACGATATGCCAGATCGCCAGGCGCTCGGACGGCATTCCGCTCTATGCCGAAGAGATGGCGAAAATGGCTTTCGTATCGAAGGATGCGATTCCCTCCACATTGCACGACCTGCTTGCAGTCAAGCTCGATGCCCTTGGAGAGGCAAAGCTTGTCGCCCAGCTTGCATCGGCAATAGGGCGGCAATTCGACCTGGATCTGCTGCGCAGAATCGTTCCCAGGGCCGACTGCCTTGAATCCGACCTGAAGAAATTGCTCGACGCAGGACTCATGCTGGAATGCGAGCCATGCCAGTTCAAGCATGCCCTGATAGCGGACGCCGCCTATCAGACCCAGACCCTGCCGGACAGACAGGCGGCGCATCTGAAAATCGCCAAGGCACTGCAGAACACTGCGCTTGCTGAAAGCCAGCCGGAAGTCCTGGCTCAGCATCTGACCGCTGCAGGCGAGATGATTCCCGCCATAGAATGCTGGATCGAAGCCGGGAAACGCGCCAGTCTCCAGTCGGCCAATGCCGAAGCGGTGGCGCATTTCAGGGCAGGGCTTGAGCTCATCGAGCTGGTGCCCATCGATGAGCAGCAGCGGAGCAAGCTTGAATTCACGCTGCAGGCATCGCTCGGCATCGTGCTCCAGGCGACCCAGGGTTACGGCTCGGATGCTGCGACCAGAGCAAACGAGCGGGCTTCCGCCCTGAGCGGGATGATCGGGCATTGCCCGGAATTGTTCCAGGCGCAGTGGGCGCAAGTCATGAACACCATCGCGAGCGCAGGCTCAAGGAAAGCGCTCGGTCCTGCGAGAAAGCTGCTCGATTCCGCTCGGGGCGACCCAGTAGAAATGCAGGCCGCGCACTATGCAATGGCCGACGCATCATTCTGGTCAGGGTACTTCACGGCAGCGAAGTCCCACGCTGAAAAGGCGCTGTCCCTTTATCGCCCGGACCATCATCAAGTTCAGGTCGAGCGGTTCAACGAGAATCTCTCCGTCTCGTGCATGGCTTACCTCGCCTGGTCGTGCCATTTTCTCGGCGAACCTGAAGCGGCCTTGAAAATCTGCAAACAGATGCTGAAAAAGGCGAGGGAACTCGCCCATCCGCACAGCCTTGCGCTCGCGCTTTGCTTCTCCTCCGTCCTGCACCGCTGGCAGGGCATGGCCGCCGGGACCCTGACGCTTGCCGAGGAAACCATTGCGGTTTCAAGGCGGCATGATTTCCCTGTCTGGCTTGCCGCAGGGGAGATGACGGGCGGCTGGGCGAAGGTCATGCTCGGCAACACGGAAGAAGGAATCGCCCAGCTCAATTCCAGCATAGCCGGCATGAGGCAGGCGATAGGCGGCATTTCCGTGGTTTTCCTTTCCGCCCTGATCGAAGCCTATGTGGATATCGAAAAAAGAGATGACGCGCTCGAGCTCATCGAAATCGCGCTGGATGACGCGGAAAGGACTGGAGATGGTCATTACACTGCAGAGCTCTACCGGATGAAGGGACTGTGCCTCGCGCCATCGGAGGCTGCGGAATGCTTCAGGAAGGCGATCGAAATCAGCCGCAGCCAGGGCGCAAAGCTGCTCATATCGAGAGCTGAGAAATGCCTCGCGCTTCTCGCAATGGACTTTCTCTTGGAATGAAAGAAAGCGCGGCGCCTGCACCGGGAGGAGGATGGCGGGCAGGGCGGCAACAATAGGTTCCGCTTTCAGAAGCCTCGAGGTTTTCAAACCGAAGCCTTTTCCAGGCTACGGCAGGCGCTGTTGAAGAAAAATTCCCCTTTTCATGAACAGCATTCCCCTTTAATTTCGCCGACATTCTTGACATCGGTTGATCCATGTTACCCGACCACCGTTCGCCAATCGTTCGCTGCTGTACTTCGGAACCTGACCAAAGGCCAATTCACACTGCTTGGCCATTTCCGCCTGTGGGCAGTATCGTATCGTCGGGCGGCAAGGTGTCGGTAACCCGCCGTTCAGTCACCGATTGCCATTAACGGCTGCTTTCCGTATCTGTGAACTGGCGGTCGGACCTCGTAACCTCAGTTTGTCCAGTTTCAAAATTCGTTTGAGGTGGGCAAACAGCATTTCCACCTTTTTCCTTTCGGCCCTGGATTTCTCATATTCCGGTGTCTAGTTAATGCGGCGTGACGTGTCACTTGAATCCTCAAACAACTGGCGAAATGCAACGCTTTCGCAACTAGCATTTTGAATTTGTGCAATTTGGATTCAGTGCTCCGCCAATCTGCTGTGGATATACGTTTCCAGATGATGGAGAAAAGTACGCGTTTTTGACGGCAAATATTTTCTCGTAGGCATCACTGCCCAAGCGGGCACAGACAGCATGTTCCAGTCGGGCAGGATCCTGTAGAGTTGCCCGGCCTGAACGTATTCATTAGCCGCATGAATGGGTAGAATACCGATCCCGACCCCATCCAGAACCAGTTGCTGGATCATGCCCGGTGAATTCAGCATGATGTTTCCGGATGCTGTGCCTACCCAATGCTCCTTGTCGCGATGCAGTTTCAAAGGCAAGGCTCTTCCTTCTGCAGACGAGAGCCTGACTACATTGTGCCGCATTAGCTCCTCGGGGGTGGCCGGAGGCGGACTCAGCCCCAGATAGATCGGACTGGCATAAAGCGCGATATGGAGCTCCCCGATCTTGCGCGCAACAAGGGTGGCGCTGTCGTCCAGCCGCCCCATCCTGATCGCCAGGTCGAAATGCTCCCCGATCAAGTCGACGCGACGCGAACTGAAATCCATCTCGAGAAGCACATCCGGGTATTGCTTGGTGAAAGTCGCGATGGCATCAGTCATAGGAAATATCAGTCCGTATTCATTGGGCATCGAAACGCGCAGCCGCCCTCTGGGTTTCATTTCCTGACTCTTGATGAAATCGTTCGCTGCTGCCGATTCTTCTGCGACCCTCTGGCAATGCTCCAGAAATTCCTGGCCGAACTCAGTCAGGGTCAGACGCCGTGTCGTACGGATCATCAGCTTCCTGCAAATCTTTGCCTCAAGATTCGATAGCCTGCGCGAGATGGTCGCTTTAGGGAGGCCCAGCCGGTCCGCTGCGCGAACCAGGCTTCCCTGTTCTGCGATTGTCGAGAACAGAATCAGGTCATCAGCCGAAATGTTAATTCGTTCCATATATGGAACATTCTATGTTTGTTGTGAGTATTTATCAACAAAGCATGATTATATAGGATAAGCACATCTTGGTTCTTCAGAAGGTGCTAAAAATGAACAGCGCACTCAATCATCCGCGCCGGATCGAGCAGATC
This sequence comes from Pseudomonadota bacterium, assembly GCA_021835845.1. Classification (GTDB taxonomy): domain Bacteria; phylum Pseudomonadota; class Gammaproteobacteria; order Burkholderiales; family JABEVD01; genus JABEVD01. The sequence goes on from JAKBJU010000009.1 coordinate 89,215, forward strand.
GTCAAAGGGATCGCGACAAGCGATGGAGCTGGTGTCAAGCTGACCAGGGTGCTGACGCAGGATCTGCAAAGGCGTCTCGATCCTTTTCTGATGCTTGACGTTTTTCGCAGTGATGAGCCCACGGACTATCTGGCTGGATTTCCGGACCATCCGCACCGCGGTTTCGAAACGGCGACCTACATGCTCTCCGGACGCTTGCGGCACCGCGACAGTGCGGGGCATGAAGGCTTGCTTGAGGGCGGAGATGTCCAGTGGATGACGGCAGGAAGTGGTGTGATTCACTCGGAAATTCCGGAACAGGAAAACGGGCTGATGGAAGGATTCCAGCTTTGGCTGAATCTGCCATCAAGTCGAAAAATGACCATTCCCAGGTACAGAGATATCCCGAATTCGGAAATCCCCAGGTACTCGACTTCACAACATGCCACTGTCCTGGTTATCGCAGGAGACAGCAACGGCGTCAAAGGGGCGATCACCAGGGAAGAGACGGAACCACTTTATCTGGACATCCAGCTTGCAAAAGGCGGCGAATTTTCAACCCGGGTGCCTCCTGGACACAACGCCTTCATTTACGTGTATCGCGGAAGTGTCGAGATCGGTGGCAAAACGATCGATGAGAAGCGGATGGGCATATTCGGGAACGATGCGCATGCCGATGGCATATCGATCGGAGCCGAGGGAGGAGCAAGGGCAATCCTCGTCGCAGGAAGACCGCTTGGAGAACCGATCGTGCAGCACGGGCCATTCGTCATGAACCGGCAGGAAGAAATCTACCAGGCCATTCTGGATTTCCGTGAAGGGCGATTTGCCGGTGCCGAACTGGCGGCAATTTGAGCATACAGTTTGCAGTTCAACTCAACCAAGGAGAAAGATAATGAAGACACTGGAGCATTACGGGCCACTGATCGGCCGCTTTCTGATCGCGTTCATTTTCCTGTTCGCAGGATTCGGGAAGGTAACCGGATTCGAGGGCACGGTCGGATACATAGCCAGCAAAGGCGTTCCATTACCTCAGATGGCGGCAATCGCAGCCATCATTGTGGAACTGGGAGGGGGAATTATGCTCGTCCTCGGATGGAATGCGCGCATCGCAGCCGCTGCGATGCTGGTGTTCACTGCGATGACTGCGCTGATCTTCCACAACTTCTGGGCAGTGCCTACGGACCAAGCGCAGAACCAGATGATTCATTTCATGAAGAACGTTTCCATGATGGGCGGCCTGCTCTATGTCGTCATCCACGGAAGTGGGGCGCTCAGCATCAACAGGCAAGGGAGGTCATGATCATGTCAAGAACAGCAGTCGTCTATCATTCCGCTTACGGACACGCAAAACGGGTTGCAGAGTATGTCGCGGAAGGCGCAAATGGAACGCTTATCGCAATCGATGCCAACGGAGATCTTCCGGAAGGTGCTTGGGAGAGGCTTGCATCAGCGGATGCGATCATTTTCGGCGCACCGACCTACATGGGCTCCCCGAGCTGGCAATTCAAGAAATTCGCGGATGCTTCATCCAAAGCCTGGTTCACGAGGGCCTGGCAGGACAAGGTTTTCGGGGGTTTCACCGTGAGTGCGAGTCTCAACGGCGACAAGCAAGTATCGCTAATCAGTCTACAAACCCTTGCTTCTCAGCATGGCGGGATCTGGGTCAGCTTGGGTATGCTGCCGAGCAACTCGAGCTTAGCGACCCGCAATGACGTCAATAATCTTGGCGGTTCAGTCGGGCTGCTGGTACAGGCACCATCGGATGTCGGTGCCGACGAAATTCCCGCTGGAGACCTGGAAACCGCACGCCTTTACGGCCAGCGTGTAGCCAAGGTCGCTCAAAAGCAGAATGGATATCCAAGTTTTCAGCAATCATTCACTTCAATTTAATGTAAAAAGGAAAAATGCCATGAGCAAAACACCCCATATTGCCCAGAAAGCTCCATATGCCATAGAAGTTGAGGCGGGCAAAAGCTATTGGTATTGCACTTGCGGAAAAAGTGCACAACAGCCATTCTGCGATGGCTCCCATCAGGGTTCCGAGTTTGTACCCACAGAATTCAAAGCTGAGAAATCTGAGACCATATATTTTTGCGGTTGCAAGAATAGCGGTAACGGGGTCACGTGCGACGGTACCCACCTGAATCTGTAACCTTGCTGCTCTATATTTGCCGCCCCTCTCTACTTCCCCTTTGGCGGCAATTTTGGCCCCTTCATGAATTTCATGAAGGGGCTTTTTTTGTAGCTTGAATTGACCCCGAATCAGTAGATGCTATTGTCAGCGAGGTTGGACGCTGCCTGGACCAGGCCCGCATTGCCCGTCTGCGCCACATAAGGAGCGCTTGTTCCGGCCGGCAAGGCCGTCAGTGAAGATATCGCATGGTGCCCCCTTAAGACCCATCGTAGCAGCTGAGAATCACTGGGTTGCAGAACCTCGCGCAGCCTCATTTCGCCCCGAACTGCCGCTCTTAGCCAACAATCAGCTTTTCGAACTCATCTGAAGGAACAGGCTTCGAATAGAGAAATCCCTGCATGTAATCGCAGCCGAAGGATGCCAGCAGGTCGCGCTGCTCTGCTGTTTCCACCCCTTCGGCGATCGTCCTGATGCCGAGTTTGTGCGCCATCAGAATGATTGCCTCGGTCAGCGTCCTACTCGATGAATCAGTCACCAATCTATGCACGAACGACTTGTCTATCTTCAGGTAATCCACGTCGAAACGGTTCAGGTACGACAGCGCCGAGAACCCCGTCCCGAAATCGTCGATAGACAGTTCGATTCCGTGCTCACGGAATTTGACGAAATCCTGCTTCACCTTCTCTGATTCCGAAAGCAGCAAGCCTTCTGTAATCTCCACGGCAATGCAATTTTGAGGCAAGCCTGAACCAAGATAGTGTTTCAGCCAGGGGTGAGTTTCCGCCCGGGTGAACTGGGCGGGTGACTTGTTCACGCTTACCTGGATCAGATGCCCGGTGTGCTCCTGCCATCTTGATATGGCTTTCAGCGTTTCCTCGAACACCCATTCGCCGATTTCCAGAATCAACCCGGATTCCTCGGCAAGCGGGATGAACACGCTAGGCTGGATCATGCCATGAACAGGGTGATGCCAGCGCAGCAATGCTTCCGCCTTGACGATCTTCCCAGTGAGCGCATCCACGATAGGCTGGAAATACACTTCCAGCTGGTTCCGCTCAAGTGCTGCGTGCAGGTCGTTGATCAGGGCCATCTTCTCCTTCGCCTCTGCCTGCATGCTTCGGGTGAAATAACTGAACCCGTTCCGTCCAGCCTGTTTTGCCGCATACATCGCCTGATCGGCGTGCTTCAGAAGATCCTCGATGCTATTGGCATCTTCCGGATAGAGCGCAATCCCCACGCTGCCAGAAATATGCCCCACATCCCCATTTCCCAAATCAAAGGGAATGGTGAGGTCGTGCACCACGCTCTGCACCACTCGTTCTATATTGGACAGTTCACCATATTCAGGCAGGACGATGGTGAATTCGTCCCCACCCAGGCGCGCAAAAGTGTCCGTGTCCCTCACATGCTGCCGGATGCGTCTGGCAGCCTCGATCAGCAGCAAATCCCCCTTGTCATGCCCCAGTGTATCGTTGACCTCCTTGAATCGGTCCAGATCTATGAACAGCAGTGCCAGAGAAGACTTGCTGCGCGTCACCCGTTTGACATCCTGCTCAAGCCGGTCGCGGAACAATCTTCGGTTGGGCAGCCCGGTCAGATGGTCGTAATAGACAAGCTGCTGGATCTGTGCCTCGGATATCTTGCGGTCGGTAATGTCCAGGATCGAGCCGACGTAGTTCGTGACGCGACCGTCGTCATCCTTGACCGCCGTGATGCTCAATTGCTCGGGAAATATCTCGCCACTTTTGCGCCTATTCCAGATCTCGCCTGACCAATAACCATCATTCGCAATGTCCTTCCACATCGATTCGTAGAAATGAGCATCTGTGCGGCCGGACTGCAGCATGCGCGGATTCTTGCCGATGACATCCACTTCAGAATACCCAGTGATCTTGCTGAATGCTTCATTCACTCTCAAAATATTGCCATCGGAATCGGTCACCATCATGCCTTCCTGGGATTCGAATGTGGTGGCGGCAACCTTCAGTTCATTTTCAGAATGCTTCAGTGGCGTGATGTCATAGAACCAGCCGAGGATGGCTTCCACATTCACGTACCTTATGGACGTGTAGCTGGCCAGTACCCAAACGAGGCTTCCTCTGATGCTGAGCTGGACTTGTCGATTGTTGACGCTCTTTCCGCTGGAAACTTTCTCAATTATTTCGTCATATTCTTCCGGATTGAGATAGTAATTTCTGGGATCATCCTCGATGGGATTCGTGTTTTTGATCAGATTTGCATAGCTCTTGTTGCAGAACATGACCTTGCGTCCCTGCTTGGTGGCTATGCGCACGGATATCGGACTGGCATTGAGGATGTCTTTCAGGCGTATCTCGCTCGCCTTCAGCTCCTCCTCGGCATACTTGCGCTCGGTAATGTCGGTCAGTATCGATCGACTCATCAGGAATTTTCCGTTCTCGTCGTAAATCGCTGTGCTGTCGAGCTGAGCGTGGAGAATTGTTCCGTCCTTGCGCACGAGTTCACGGGCGGCACCGTGCAAATGACCGACTTTGATGAAGCGATCCATAACATCACGCACTGCCTTCTGGCTCGCAGGCGTCAGGAAATCCGTTACGGGCTTCCCGACCATTTCTTCCCGTGTGTAGCCGAGCCAGCCGAGTTCCGTCTGGTTGATCCTGACGATTATTCCTTCGGCATCGATCGAGTGGTAGCCACAAGGAGCATTTTCGTAAAGATCCTCGATTTCCTGCGAAAATTCATTCAGGACTTTCTCATGCAGCTTGCGTTCGGTAATGTCCGTCTGATGAGCGATCAGCAAGGTGCCCAATTCAGGGTCATGGAAGCTGGAGACATTGGCAAACGTCCAAAGATCGGTTCCATCCTTTTTGCGGTTCAGGACTTCTCCTGACCAGCTTCCGTTTCTTTCCAGTGCGGACAGGATTTCCTTGGCGGTTTCCTCGGGGGATTTTTCAGTGGGTGCATTGACGATCGAGACGGATTTGCCAAGCAATTCGCCTGGGGCATAGCCGAACATGCCCTCGAATCGCGTGTTGGTGTAGTGGAACGTGCCGTTAGGCTTGACCAAGGCAATTCCTGCCGCTGCATTTTGAGTAATCTCGCCGAGCAGTTGCTTGGCCGCCTCCGCCTGCCTTTGCTCGGTGATGTCAACTCCAATGGCAATCAGCGCGCTGATGACGGTTCCTCCATCTTCCGTCAGCAACGAATTCGACCAGATGATCAGTCGCTTCTCGCCATTTGCATTGATCCAGCAATTTTCGACCTGGCTGGGGAGTTTTCCGGCCATCGCCAATGAGAACATCTGCTCCACTCTTGTGCGCTCTTCTGGCAGCAGGAAATTTTTCCAGAAATAAGGCTTTCCTCGGACTTCTTCGAAACTGTAGCCGGTCAATTCCTCCGCCGTCTTGTTGAAGCTTACTATAGCGCCAGAGTTATCAATCACAAGGATGATGGGGCCGGCCAGCTTCAGGATTGACGCGTTCAGGCGGCGCTCTTGTTGGAGGCTGATTTCGATCGCTTTTCTTGCTGTGATATCCCTCGAGGAATTGAACAATACAGGTTTGTCATCAAGCTCGAAGGGAAAACCAGAAATCTCGACATCGATGATCGTGCCGTCTTTGCGGCGGTGCTTCGTCTCGAGCCGGGTAACTTCGGGGGATTGAAATCGCCTTCGCACGACTGACATCAGTTCTTGCGGATCGGTGAAGTGAGCATCCCATTGCGATACGTTCATGCCGAGCATCTCATTGCGCGAATAGCCCAGCATGTTGCAAAAATAATCGCTTAACTCGACGAGATTTCCATCGAAATCCAATATATGAACGCCGTCGCTGGAGTTGCGCAGAATCGCGAGCAGCTTGAGCGATTCTTTCTTTGCATTCTCTATATCCATCAATTGTCGTTGAACGCTCAGATCCTGGAGTGTTCCTGCCAAATTTCCGGCTCCAGCAATGCCATCATTGATTAAGCCTCCTTCAAGGAAACAGAATCTCTCGCCAGAAGGGGTGATGAGCGTCAGGGGCAATCTGATGCTTATTCCTTCGCCCAACGCATCGTCAAGGAATTTACTCAGCAATACCTGATCGTCCGGTTTCACCATTTCAAGCAGGGATGCCTTGCCTGGTGATAATGCAGGCTCAACCCCAAATACCATCTTAAAATTGCTAGACCATTGACATACATCCTTGCTGACATTCCACTCCCATGTAACAAGCCCTGCAAGGGTTTGCGCATTGAGAAGACTGATCTCATTGTCTTTGAGATCCTTGAACAGCAGCTCGATAGGGTCGCGTATGCCGGTAACAACAATTGCCTTGTAGATCAGATAAAACGCGATGATCTTGAGGAGATGTCCTGCTTCGTTGAAAAAGCCGCTCATTGCGAGGTTGGAATAGAACGTGAAGCAGTATTCCATGACAATCATTACTACTATGGATGCAGCCAGCAGCATATAAACGGCTTTATCAAAATACTGGCGCTTCTGGTAAAGCAGGTAGAGATTGACAACAAACAAGGCCATGATCACATATTCGCTGTATATCTTGAATGGCGTTAAACCGTGACCAGGTTCAAAACATATTGGGAAAATCTTGAAGTAAAGGATGGATGCAATGATCGAGGCAGTAATCGCGGAATAACCTGCAACAATATAGGACAAGCGCAGTTTCAAACCGCTTTCGATCAATGCAAAGGCAGCCAGCATGCTCATCGCCTCCAGGCTTCTGGAAGCGACCCAGAACTGAGGGGCATAATAGTCATAGTCAGTGAATATCCCCATGCCGGCGTAAGACAGCGTATGCATCATGTCCAGAATGCCGATGAATGCGTACGAAATGCCGATGAATAGAAGATACTGATTGCTGATCTGCTTCCAGCTATTGATGGCAACCACGAAAATGGTTGAGGCCACGGCAATGCTGAAAAACTCAGCCAGACTGTGAAACAAAAGATAATGGTAGAAGCTGGTGAGCTGGATTAGAACCAGCAGGAAAAGAACGGAAAATATTTCTGGGGGACTGAAAAGATGCGCCCTGTCTTTTAAACCAGTTACTGTTCGAGCCATATGTTGCCAACTAACTGCCAGATGCGAAAATAAGCCGAAAGACCTGAAGTTCTCCCGGTTTGCTTGTTACAAGGATGGATTTCGTGCTACCAGTTTCACCCGATACAGAGCAATGCGCTATTCATCAAGAATAATTCTTGATCGACCGTACAATTATATAGGAAAAGTGCCCGAATGACATAAGAATCCGGTTACGGTATTCTTCTAAGAAGCGTTTATGGTTCAAAGCAGACCCCAGGACCGAAAAAACTTGGGAACATCAAAAATCAGATAATGGCAACAAAAAAATGCAAAAAGATTCACATGAGCCGTTCTTTAACGAAGAAACCTTCCCAAAATGGCTTGTTGTTTGCATTGATAATCTGAATGATGCAATAGTCATTACCGAAGCTGAGCCCATCGACGCCCCGGGACCCAAGATTGTTTGGGCGAACAAAGTCTTCTTTTCACGCAATGGATATGCGGCTCACGAGCTGATCGGACAAAACCCGAGAATACTGCAGGGACCTTTGACTGACAGAAATACCTTGGACAAAGTGCGCGCAGCCCTGGAAAAGTGGCAGCCGGTTCGCGCGGAAACACTGAATTATCGAAAGGACGGTACAACCTACTGGAACGAATTTGAGATCGTTCCCATAGCAGACGAGAACGGCTGGTTTACACACTGGATTTCTGTGCAGCGCGATGTGACGGAACGAAAATTGATGGAAGCGAAGCTTGCTGAACTGGCGTCAACCGATTTCCTGACCAGCGTACTGAATCGCAGGTCCTTCATAGACAAATTGTCCGAAGAAATTGATCGGCTTCACCGTGGTTATTCACAGTCGCTGGGAGTGGTGATGATCGACCTGGATTACTTCAAGAAAATCAACGATACATATGGACATGCAGCTGGAGATGCTGTTTTAAAAGATTTTTCAGCTCTGGCAAGCAATTCGTTGAGAAAGACTGATGCAATCGGACGTATGGGCGGCGAGGAGTTTGCCGTTCTTCTCCCCAACATTGACATATCGACTGCAAAAATGTTTGCCGAGAGGCTTCTCAATTCTGTTAACAGCACCCCTGCCCACTTTAATGAGAACCTCATCCACTACACTGCCAGTTTGGGCATCGCAGTGATGGATGTTTCCATGATACGAACTGCCGATGATATTCTTATGAATGCCGACAAGGCGTTATATCAGGCCAAACAAGAAGGCAGGAATCGTCTTGCAATCTATTGATCATTTCGATAATCATTGGTTACGAGCACCATCCTGCCTGACTCGGCGAAGCTTGCCATCGGTTGTTTTGTCGATCTCTTGTCCGTACAGTTAGGAGCGGAACGGTAGCTTAATTTGTATACCCGACATTTTGCCTGTGGCGACAGGAACGGCGGCTCTGGGCACGTAGTTCATATTGTCGATCGGCACCGAAAGCAGTCTTGGAAGCCTAGTGAAAATATCGAATGGCTGATTCCTAAAACGTCTTTGTATTCGTATTACGTGCCCTTTGCGGACATTTTTCTTGTCAATAATTCATTGACAGATCATCAACTTGTTCAAACAGCCCATAATATCGATATTGAATTCACTGCCCTCTTTTTTTCTGCGATATTGCATGTTATGCCGAAGAAAAGCGCATTCCAATTCGGCCACATATCGCTAGCGATTCACAGCCAGCATTTGCGGTGCAGCATAGCGTGTGCCGGCAGCTGCCCCGAGAGGCATGATCGCATCAAGGCGATTCTGATCCTCAGCAGTCAGCGCAATATCAAGTGCGGCGACATTTTCTTCAAGCAGCCGCACATGCTTGGTTCCGGGAATCGGAACCAGATCCTTGCCCTGAGCAAGCACCCAAGCGAGTGCCAACTGAGCTGCCGTACAATGTTTTTCTGCGGCAAGTTCCTCCACTTGCTTTACCAGATCCAGATTCTTCTGGAAGTTTTCACCCTGGAAGCGCGGCGAGTTGCGTCGGTAATCGTCCTGGGCCAGATCGTCAATGTGCTTGATGCGCCCGCTCAGAAATCCCCGGCCCAATGGGCTATAGGGAACGAATCCGATTCCGAGTTCGCGAACAGTGGACAGGATTTCCTCTTCGGGATCACGACTCCAGAGAGAATATTCAGTCTGCAATGCGGAGATCGGATGTACCGCATGCGCGCGCCGTATGCTTTGCACGCCAGCCTCGGACAGACCAAGGTAGCGCACCTTGCCCTGGAGAACGAGATCGGCCATCGCACCCACGGTTTCCTCGATCGGCACATCGGGATCCACCCGGTGCTGGTAATAGAGATCGATGACCTCGATGCCTAGACGTTTGAGGCTCGCATCGCAGCATTGTCTGACATAGTCCGGCCTGCCATTGACCCCAAGAAATTGTCCGTTGCTGCCGCGCATGTTGCCAAACTTGGTCGCAATCACGAACTGGTCGCGCCTGCCACGGACAGCCTTGCCAACCAATTCTTCGTTGCTTCCGACGCCATACATGTCTGCGGTGTCCAGAAAGTTCACCCCAAGTTCGAGTGCGCGGTCTATGGTGTCAAGCGCAGCCGCCTCGGAACGGCCACTGTAGAATTCCGACATGCCCATGCAACCCAGCCCCATTGCGGATACGTCAAGGCCCTGACTGCCCAGTTTTCTCATTTCCATAATCTCTCCTTGAGTTGTCGGTCAGGGATAATCCTGGCGCGTTGGGCGAACCATGATGTCGCTCACGTGGACATGCGGCGGCTGGCTGACGACGAAATGAATGGCATTGGCAATATCATCGGATTCGGTCAATGGTCCGAAATTTTCCTTGAATCGCCTGACCTGGGCATCGTCGTAGCCCGCGCCATCCTGGAATCCGCTGATGACGATACCGGGTTCGACGAGCGTAACGCGAACCCCCTTGGGGCCGATCTCGCGCCGCAATCCTTCAGCCAGGCCGTGCACGGCGAATTTCGTCGAGCCATATACCGCGCTGAATGGTGAAATATGTCTGCCTACAACCGAACCGATGACGACGATGTCGGCTGCCTTTTTGGGAAATCCCGTCTTTTGCGCTTCCACCATCCGCTTCGCAGCAAGCTGCATGAGTGCCAGCGCACCTTTCACATTGAGCTGCAGTATTTCCTCGAATTTCGAGAGGTCCGCTCCGCTGACGGACCCGCCCAGCCCGCGGCCGGCATTGGCAACCACGATATCGGCCTCTCTCCCGAATCTGCTGCGCGCCGTCTCGAACAGGCGTTCGATGGTTTCGGTGCTCGACGCATCCCCTTCCACACCGCAGAACCCATCACCCAGTTCGTTTTCCATTTCGAGCAGCCTGGCGCCATTGCGCGCATTGCCTATCACTGCAAAGCCAGCATCGACGAATTTTCTTGCCGTCGCTTCGCCAATTCCGGAGCTCGCTCCGGTGATGATCGCAACGCGAAGGCGATCGGCTTTCATGCCATCAGAACCCATTTGCAACTCCTCAATGTCTAAATCGAAAAAATCAGGCGGTCACTGCAGCAAGACTGGGGTAATCGGTATACCCCACTTTGTGATCCTTCATGCCATAGCCGTAGAAGGTCTCCGCGTGCCATGCGTTGAGCAAAGAACCGTTCCTGAGGCGTTCCGGCAAGTCCGGATTGGCGATGTAGTCCTTGCCGAAGGAAATCGCGTCGGCGTGCCCGAGTTCGAGTTCCTGTCTGGCCGACTCGAGATTGAATCCTTCGTTGGCGATCAGCACGCCGCCGAAGCGTTTCTTCAGTTCCGGACTGATGCGATCGTCGCCCAGCTTCTCCCGGGTGAAAATGAAGGCTATTTTTCGCTTGCCGAGTTCTTCGGCAACATGGCCGAAGGTGGAAAGCGGGTCGCTGTCCCCCATCGACTGGGCATCGCCGCGCGGGGCAAGATGAACGCCGACCCGCCCAGCCCCCCAGACCGAAACGACCGCGTCGGTCACTTCCAGCATCAGTCTGGCGCGGTTTTCGACCGAGCCGCCATAAGCATCGTTTCGCAAGTTCGTGCTATCCTGCAAGAATTGATCGAGCAGATAGCCATTTGCGCCATGTACCTCGACCCCATCGAATCCGGCAAGCTTCGCATTTTCCGCCCCCTTGCGGTATGCCTCGATGATCCCTGGAATCTCGGAAATATCGAGCGCCCTCGGCGTCACGAAGGGAACCTGGGGGCGAAGCAGGCTGACATGTCCTCCCGGCGTGATGGCGCTGGGGGCCACAGGCAACTCGCCGTTGAGGTAGGAAGGATGAGAAATCCTGCCCACATGCCAGAGCTGCAGGAAAATGCGCCCGCCTTTCTCATGCACGGCCTTCGTGATCAGCTTCCAGCCCTCTACCTGCGCATTCGACCAGATGCCCGGGGTGTCCGGGTAGCCCACTCCCATGGGCGTAACTGCAGTGGCCTCGCTGAGGATGAGACCGGCTGTTGCGCGTTGTGCGTAATACTCTGCCATCAGCGTGTTCGGCACACGGCCTTCGCTCGCACGGCAGCGAGTCAGGGGAGCCATGACAATGCGGTTGGGTAGATTGATGTCGCCTACCTGCAGCGACTCGAACAAACTGCTCAATTGAATCTCCTTGGTTGTGTCAGATCAGAAACGGCCCTGTTCAGGATTGCCTTGGCTCAGAGCTTCTGGTGCGTTCCGTCGCAGGTCATGCCATTGCCGCTGTGCTTGCACCCGCAGAAGTAAACGGTTCCGGATTGCTCGGCCTTGAATTCCCTGGGAGAGAATGGGCTGTCCTTGTGGCTGCCGTCGCAGAATGGCTGCGTGGTACTCTTGCCACAGGTGCAGTACCAATAGCTCTTGCCTGCCTCGACTTCAACAGCATAAGGAGCCTTTTGTGCAATACGAGGGGTTGTGCTCATCGATGTGTCCTTTCTTTGATTTGTTTGCAAGGTCGTTTCAATTGAACTGCTCAACCTGAAATTCCATTGCATTCTAAATCATATGGATGTGCTTGAAACAGCGGAAGAAGCGCAATTGTTAATTCCAGTATTGGAACAATCAAATCAATCGGAGTTATAGTCGAATCTGGTGTACAGGCGGTTTGGGGTTGATGGGTTGAGGTGGTGGATGTTGCTGCTCGAATAAAATTACCCAGTCGTGCGCGATGAATTTTACCCAGGCACTTTAGCTCCCTTTTAGGGTTGGAGCTGCCTGCAAGTGTAGCGCATTTGCATCCACTGCAGAATGGTAAGGGG
>JAKBJU010000031.1 GCA_021835845.1 Pseudomonadota bacterium
AGAAATGGGGCATGCCGATCAGGGACTGGAAAGCCGCTCTAAACAGGTTTACCATCCAGTTCGAGGAGCGGATGCCTCAGCGTTGAACCGAAATCCCGTTTACACAAAATTCCGGACACCCTCGATCTTCCTGATTCTCGACAATCTTGGTGTCCATCACTACAAGCCCGTCAAGGCTTGGCTTGCAGACCACAAAAACGAGATCGAGGTCTTTTACCTGCCCAGCTACAGTCCAGAACTCAACCCGGACGAACGGCTCAATGCCGACCTGAAGCAGGCCATCGGCAGCAAGGTGCCCGTCCGCACAAAAGCAAAACTACAGGCCGCTGCCTACGATCACATGATGTTTATCGAAGCCAACCCCGATCGGGTGAAATCTTATTTCCAGGATCCCCGCGTCCAGTATGCCGCATGACTATTTCAACCTTCTTCATGCCGGATCAATAGGGTGCACATCATACTGCGACGCCAGTTCCGCTATCGTCTTGTCACCACGCAGCGCTGCCAGCGCCACCTTCGCCTTGAAATTCGATGTGTGGTTCCTTCGTGGTCTCTTCATCTCCTGCTCATCTTCTATTTGCCGTTCTTCACGGCTTCGGTTGAGCAAGATTACCACTTATCCGATTGTCCGAATTCCCGGGGCCACCTCTGGGTTAACAGGATCTAGCTAGTCCGAAAGGCGACGGGTTTTTTCTTTTCAGGATTTCTTCTCGAATTTCTGAACGAGCCAGAAAACCGAACCCATGACGGCGAGAAAGCCGAAGAGCAGGAGAATGTCCGTCGTGTCGGTTTTCATCTCGATCAGTCCCAGGGCAATCACCACGAGCGTGAGGAATGCGGCCATGTAGCCGAAAGAGAAGTTGACCATGGAATCGCTGAAGCCGTCCTCAGGTTCGCGGTTCTCATCCGCGATCAGCTCCAGTCGCTGCCGCCGTTGTCTGCGAAAAAGCCCGAATTATCGTCCCAGGAGGAGCTGTCGGCCACGCCGAAATCCTGCCCCCCCATGTTGTCGCTCCACGAATCCGAAACGGGCGACATGCCGGAATTCTGCTGGTTGTCATCCATGAAATGATGGGCGATTTCCTCCCCCGCCACCATTCCGGCCCCTATCGCCGCGCCGGTCGCAAGTCCAGACAGAATGCCGGAACCCATTCCGCCTCCGGCGGGCCCGTATCCTGGAGCATAGCCCGGAGGCGCATATCCCGGAGCATAGCCGCCGGCACCTGCGGGAATGTAGGCGCTGTTGCGCGAAAACCGGGAACGGAACAGGTAGTAGATCACGAAGATCGCGCCCAGCCCGAGAAAAAGCAGGCCCCATGGAAATCCGCCGCGCGCGCGGGACTGTCCGCCTGCGACGATGGACCTGAGTTCCTGCACCGCCTCAGGCTTGGCAAAGGGCAGCCCGGGGGCGAGACGCTCCGCCTTGCCGAGTTCGGCTGCGGCATCGGCCCTGCGTCCCTCTTTGGCCAGTATCTCGGCTTCGACGAAATGCGCCTTGCCGCTGTCGGGATGCGCCGCGAGCACCTTGTCCATCATGTTCTGCGCATCGTCCAGTCTGCCAGCCTGGGCTGCCTCGTAAACCTGGCGCAGGGACGGGCTGTCATCCGCGAAAGCCGTTGTGCAAGACAGCACGAAGGCGGCCAAAATGATTTTTCTAAACATTCATGTTCTCCTTTGGGATCGGGCAGAAGCTATCTGGAGCCTGCCCGGTAGAATTCAAGTATCAGACCTTCTCTTTCGAGAATGGTTTCAGGCGTAGCTTCTCAGTCTTCTGGAAAAGGCTTTGAGTTGAGCGATTCCGCTCGCCTCGGCCTTGTGGCACCAGTCTTCGAGCTGCCTGACGAGATGCTCCTTGGATGCTGCAGAACGCTGCCAGAGCGCTTCGAGCTCCTGCCTCATGGTGTAAACCGTCTTCAGTGCGGGACTGCCTTCCAGGGCAACCCCCAGTTTCGCGCGCGAGGCCTCGTCGAGCTCCTGCGCATCGAGATGGAGCCACTTCCTGACCATGGCAAGATCGATCCCCTGCATCCTGCCGACTTCCTCGGCATAGATACTTCTCAATGTCTTGGCGTACTTGGCGAGCACCTCGTAGCGGTGGGTGATCACGGCCTGGAGGGTTTCGAGATCGCACTCATTCTTTGCCGTCGCAAGGCGCAATTTCGGCGCGGTCTTTTTCACTTTGGCGAGACCCATGAGTTCGAGGATGCGGATGTACATCCAGCCTATGTCGAACTCGTACCACCTGGAAGAAAGCTTCGCGGAAGACGCATAGGCATGATGATTGTTGTGCAGTTCTTCCCCGCCTATCAGAATGCCCAGCGGGAAAATGTTGGTGCTCGCATCCTCGGCCCTGAAATTGCGGTAACCGAAATAATGGCCCACCCCGTTGATGACGCCTGCGGCCCAGAATGGAATCCAGATCATCTGGATTCCCCAGACGAGAACCCCGGGAATGCCGAAAAGCAGGATGTCGAGAAGCAGCATCAGCGTGATGCCGAGTCCGGGAAACCTGGAATAAAGGCGCTTCTCGATCCAGTCGTTCGGCGTGCCATGTCCGTAGCGGGTCATGGTATCAGGGTTTCTGGATTCCTTCACATAGAGCAAAACCCCGCCCCAAAGCACCCTGTTGAGCCCGAGAACCTGCGGGCTGTGCGGATCGTCAGGCGTTTCGCACTTGGCATGGTGCTTGCGGTGGATGGCAGCCCACTCCCGGGTGACCATGCCCGTCGTGAGCCAAAGCCAGAAGCGGAAGAAGTGGCTGGCTGCAGGACTCAAATCGAGCGCGCGGTGCGCCTGGTGGCGGTGCAGGAAAATGGTGACGCTGGCGATGGTGATGTGGGTCAGAGCAAGAGTTGCAAGTGCGAGTTTCCAGAAGGACAAGCCGGGAAATAACATCAAACAATGTTCCTAAATAGAATGGGGCAACTCTACAATATACACACAAATGCAGTTTAGTCAACCGCAGATTCTCACGGCGCATTTCGCAAAGCGGTTATAATGCCAGGATCGCCGCACCGGTTCAGTGAGAGATGACAAATTTCGCAGAAAACCTGAAAACGATCCCTTCCGTGGAGGGCATAGACGGGATCGAAATATCCGGAAGCGGTCCTGACGAGCCGGCCGCATTCATAGAAAACAGGCCTGGGCAGGCGGGATCCCTGGCCATTTATTGCCACCTGGCCAGGACGTTCGGCGCCATCAATCCCGCAAGCGCGATCCACGGACTCGAACTCTATGCGGAGCATGTGGAAGATGCGAAGCGCCATCCCGGCAAACACCCAAACATCGATCGCCTCTTCAGCGTCATAGCGCAAAGCCTCAACCTGAAAACGCGCATCGTGCCATCCAACTTGAAAGGGAAACCCGACATGAAAGCGATCGACCTCAAAATCCTGGATCAGCGCCTGCGCGCCAACCCTCCCGCCTATGCCACGCCGGGTTCGGCAGGCCTTGACCTGCGCGCCTGCATCGAAAGCGACATCACCATCCATCCCGGGGAAGCGGATCTCATCCCGACGGGCATCGCGATCCACATTGCCGACCCCGGCTATGCGGCGATGATCCTTCCCCGATCCGGGCTCGGCCACAAGCACGGCATCGTGCTCGGCAATCTGGTCGGGCTGATCGACTCGGACTACCAGGGGCAGATTTTCGTTTCCTGCTGGAACAGGGGCCAGAAAACTTTCGTGCTGAGCCCGCTCGAACGCATCGCCCAGCTCGTCGTCGTTCCCGTGGCCCAGGTGGAATTCAACATCGTCGATGAATTTGAGGCGAGCCACCGCGGCGAGAACGGCTTCGGCAGCACCGGCAAGCATTGATGAAGTATTGCAGCAACTGCGGCTCGCCCGTCGAATTCAGGATTCCTTCCGGCGACAGCCTGCCGCGACACGTCTGCCCGGCATGCCATGCCATTCATTACCAGAACCCCAAGATCGTGGTGGGATGCATCCCGGAAATGCATGGGCGGGTGCTGCTCTGCAGGCGCGCAATCGAACCCGGCTACGGGCTTTGGACGCTCCCCGCAGGATTCATGGAAAACTCCGAAGCAGCCGATGCTGGCGCCGCCCGGGAAACGCTGGAAGAAGCCTGCGCCAGAGTGGAGATTGGCCCCCTATACGCATTCTACAATCTGCCGGTCCTGAGCCAGGTTTACCTGATCTTCAGGGGAGAATTATTGGGCAGCGATTTCTGCGCCGGGGAGGAAACCCTGGAAGTCGGCCTTTTCTCCGAAAACGAGGTGCCCTGGAACAGCATCGCCTTCACGGTGGTCAAAGAAACTTTGCAGCGTTATTTCGAGGACTTGAAAAGCGGCAGCTTCCGTTTTCACTTCGCCACCCTCTGAGGAGCCTCATGCCGAACCAACATCCTCTTGTTCCGGGCACTTTCATTGTCGCCATCTTCAGCTACCTCCTGATGCTGGCCGCCTATTTCCTGAACCGCAAGCGCTATTTCCACATCCCGGCAATGGCAGCCATCATCGTTTTCGACCTGTCTCTGCCCTTCTATCTCTATTCCCACCGCCAATGGTGGCACCGCCTCATCGATCAGCAGGAAATCTTTTCTTCGCTGCTGTGGATGCATGCCGGCATCCTGCTGACGATGTACGCGCTCGATGCGGTACAGGTCTTCACCGCAATGAAAATCGTCAAGGGCGACATGGAAGCGAGAATCGCCCATCGCTCCCAGGGCAAGGTGCTGCTGGTGGTGCGACTCTTCGCAATCCTCACCGGAATGCTGCTCGCGCCCTAGGGGGCCGCATTTTCCCTCATGTTTACGTCAGCGACCTCATGATCGGGCCGACGCAAGGCAGCGGCTGCCGCTATGAAACATGGCACTTACCCATGTATGATTGAGGCTGCATCGGCGATAACATCAAGAGGTAAGCCATGTCCTTTCGTCTGCCCTCGATAAAAACGCTGGCGATAGCGCTTGCCGGCCTGCTGGTTGCCTATGCGCTTTTTGGCTGGCTGATACTTCCCCGCATCCTCCAATCCCAGTCGATACGCTACATCTCCGAAAAGACCGGGCATCGCCTGACCCTCGACCGGCCGGAGTTCAATCCCTTCACCCTCAGCCTGCGCATATCCAACCTTCATTTGCAGGAGCCCGAAGGCAAGCAGCTCCTTGCCTTCCGGAAGCTGGCCGTGGAACTTTCTCCAGCGAGCATCTTCGAGCGCGCCCTGGTCTTCAATGCCATCGAGCTGGACGATCCGGAAGCGACCCTCGTCCTGAAGCAGGACGGCCGGCTCAACTGGTCGCAATTGATCGATTCGCTCAATGGAAAAGAGGCCCGAACCGCAAGCAGGCGGGACTCGCATCTGCCTCGAATAAACATACGGACCTTTGGCCTGAAAAATGGACGCATCGATTTCGCCGACGAAAGAACCGGCTTTACTGCGCACATCGCTCCCCTGGATCTGAATCTGAAAGACATTTCCACGCTGCCGAACGACAGGGGGCGCTACCGGATTTCGGCGCGCATCTCCTTCGGCACCCTCGTAACATGGCAAGGCCAGGCCACGCTCAACCCGCTGTCGGCCGATGGCAGCCTGAATGTGGAAAACCTCGACCTGTCGCCGCTGCAACCCTATTTCAAGGACATCCTGCCGAACGCCGCCCCAGCCGGAGCAGTCTCGATTTCGACCGACTACCATCTATCCTACGCGGACAACCGCCTCGACCTTTTCCTGAAGAACCTTGAAGGCAGACTCTCGAATTTCCGGATCGGCATCGGCGGGCCCCATCTCTCGATCAAGGCGATTGAGGCGAAGAACGGCCAATACGACCTGGCCCAAAACAGGATCGTCCTGGGTACGCTGTCGCTTTCCGGAAGCCAGATCGCTCTGCCCTCATCAGGCGGAGCCGCTTCCGAAGTGCTGCAGCTGGGAAAATTGACGCTCACAAACACCCGGGCGGATTTGTCAAAGCGAAGCATCTCGCTCGATCATGTCGATTTGAGCAATGGCCTGCTGCATGTGGCGCGAAATGCCCATGGACGCATCGATCTTGTCGATGCCCTGCATGCCGCGATGCCGCCCCCCGGGAAGAGTCCGGAAGAAAAGGCGCAGCGCTGGCGCTTCCGGGTAAACCGGATTGACCTGGCCAATTCCTCGGTCTCCTTCCACGACGATTCGGTAAAACCCGCTGCGGATCTGGCCCTGAACGATATTGCCATGAGCGTGGATGGGCTGAGCGACAACCTGGCCGCCCCCCTGCCAGTTCAGCTTTCCTTTCATGCCAGGGATGGCGGCAGCTTCAAGGCTTCCGGCCAGGTCGTTCCCGCCGATCCCTCCGCAAAGCTGCACTTCAAGCTCGAAAACCTTGCCCTAAAGCCCGCGCAGCCCTATCTGACTGAGCTGGCGAAGCTGAAGCTTGCCAGCGGCCAGCTCGATGCAGAAGGCCGTGCCGCCTACGGCAGGCAGGGAGCGTCCTACGCGGGCAGTTTCTCCCTGCGCAACGTGCGTCTTCTGGAAGCCGATACCAACGCTGTCTTCCTGAAGTGGAAGTCTGTCGGCAGCCGCAACCTGAAAGCGACTTCAGCCAGGCTGAACATCGGGCGGCTCGACGTCGACCACCTCGGTGCCAAGCTCATCATCGCCAAGGACAAGACCGTCAACCTGTCCCGCATACTGAACAAACCCGAGGCTCGCGCTCCGGCAGCCGCGGCAGGGAAATCGAAGCCATTTCAGGTCAGCATCGATCGCATCAGGATTCGCCTTGGCGAAATGGACTACGCGGATTATTCCCTCGTCCTGCCCTTCGCCACCCGCATCCACAAGCTGCACGGCTATATCAACGGCCTTTCCACCAGGCCAGGATCTTCGGGTCAGCTTGAATTGAGCGGACAGGTGGACAAATTCGGATCCGCTCACGCAGCAGGCCTGATCGATCTTTTCGATCCTACCGATCTGACCGACATCAGGGTCATGTTCCGCAACGTGAACATGCCCAGATTGACCCCCTACTCGTCGACCTTCGCCGGGCGAAAGATCGATGCCGGCAAGCTCTCGCTGAATCTGGAATACAAGATCAGGCACCGACAGCTGGAAGGCGACAATCAGATCATCATCGACAACATCAGGCTCGGCGAAAGGGTCGAAAGTCCGCAGGCGAAGGACCTTCCGCTGGATCTCGCGATAGCCATCCTTGAGGATCCGGATGGCCGCATCGATCTCGGCCTTCCCGTTTCTGGCAACCTGGATGATCCGCAGTTCAGCTACGGCAGCATCATCTGGAAAGCCATAGTGAACATCTTCGAAAAAATCGCCACCGCGCCATTCAGGGCATTGGGGGCCCTGTTTGGCGGCGGCGCAGAGCAGATCGACAGCATCCGCTTCGATCCCGGCGCGGCCGCACTCTCCCCGCCCGAGCAGGAAAAGGTAATCCGGATCGCAGGCATGCTCAACAAGCGCCCCGGCCTGGCCCTGACGGTGCACGGCGTTTACTCGGATGCCGACAGAGTCGCGCTGCAGGATCTGCAGCTCCGCAGGGAAGTGGCCGTCAAGGCGGGCGAGCACCTGGGCGCGCACGAGAACCCCGGCCCCCTGTCCACCACGTCGCCGAAAATCCGGGATGCCCTGGAAAGCCTGTATTCGGACCGGATCGGCAGCGCAGAACTCGCCGCCCTGAAAGCGGGTTTTCGCAAGGCCAATCCCGGTCAGCTCAAGCAAAGCGTTTCGGAAAAAATGATATCCGGGCTGTCCGGCCTGTTCCGGAAAAAGCGGACATTGAACGAACAGGACGTGGCGCAGCTGAAAGGCGCCAACTTCTACATCGTCCTATTCAGGCGCTTGCGCGAAAGAGAGCCCATAGCGGAAGACGCGCTTCAGTCGCTTGGAAAGGCCCGGGGCGAAAACGCCTATGCTGCGCTGCAGGCAGGAGGCGCCCCGGCGGGGCGCCTCCTGCTCGCGCCGCCTGAAAAGGTCGAGAGCGATGCGCAGGGCGTGCCGGCAAAACTGGATCTTGGCGCAGCTCCCAAACCTGCTGCTGCCAGGTGAGGCCGACGCCGGCCCCTACAGGCCCGTCACGAATGCCGCAAACTGGCTGTTCGTGAGGGGAGCGCAGGATGGACGTCGCAAAATTTCCTGGCTAGAAACCACATAAGGTATGGCGGCTTGCGCTTTGTTTTTCCTGAAATCCTCGCCAAAACCCCCGCCTAAAAATCAAATTACCCGTTGATTGCAAAGCAATTTGTTGGTAGGCTTCGGATTCGCATCAGGGCCGCACCCGGCAACCGAGCGCAATTCCGGCTTGCGTCATCAGCATGTAAAGGAATATTGTGATGTTTGGCATGAGCAAAAAAGCAGACCATGGAATCCTGATCAAGAATCTGGAAACCATCATCGGAAAATCGGTACGCATAGCTGGCGACATCCAGGTCAGCAACGGTATCCGCATAGACGGCCATCTGGACGGGAACATTGCCCAGGAAGACGGGCATGCCGCCACCATCGCCATCGCCCAGGGGGCCAAAGTCCACGGCACCATCCGGGCAGGGCACGTCATCATCTCAGGCGAAATTACCGGAAACATCTTTGCGGACCGGATCGAAGTCCTGCATACCGCGCATATCCACGGCGACCTGAAATACAAGTCGATCAGAATCGAGTCCGGGGCAAAAATCTTCGGTCTTCTCAACCAGACCGAAGAGAAGCCGCAGGCCGAGGAAAAAGCTGTGCCGGGCAATCTGAACCTTCTGGTTTCCGACGGAAAACTCAAGCAGCAATCCTAGATCATGCAACTTATCTGGGTTTCCGGCCCGGTGGGGCGGATCAGGAGGATCAATCTGACATTGCGCAATCTGCTGACGATTGCCGCAATCTCGGTGTTCGCATGCATTCTTCTGGGGGTATGCCTAGAATTCGCCGGCTTCCGTTTTGCCATCGAATATGACCCGCAGCTTGCCCACAAAATGGGCAATCTCTACTCCGAAACGGAATTCAACAAGCTGAAAAACCAGTATGAAAGCAGGATGAGCCAGGTTGAGCAGGATTTGACCGCTTTCCAGGATCGCCTGACTGTCCTCGACAACCTGAACAAGAAGCTCAAGTTCATGGCGACCCCTCCCCCGCTCATCACCAAGAAAGGCGTTTCAACTGCCCAGGGCGGCCCGATGCTGAACCTCGCCCCCAGGAGCGACGCCGACCTGATCGATAATCTTGGCGATGTCTACGAAAACGAAAATCTGCTTCTGAAATATACCGACACCTCCATCGACTACTGGAAAAGCGAAGTGCAGTGGCTTGAGACCAAACCGATTCTTTTTCCATTGCAGGGCAGCATTGCCATTTCCAGTCCGTATGGCAAAAGGATCGATCCCATCGCTGGCAGGATGGGCTTTCATCCCGGCCTCGACTTTCAGGAAACGATAGGCACGAACGTGTTCTCTACCGCAAAGGGGATCGTCAAGAACGCAGGCTGGGACGCGGAATACGGCAGCAACATCATCATCGATCATGGCGACGGGTACGAAACAAGGTATGCCCATCTCAGCCGCCTGCTCGTCAAGACAGGGGAAGCGGTCGGCCAGCACGAATTGATCGGCCTGACCGGCAACACGGGCAGATCAACCGGCCCCCATCTCCATTATGAAATCATCAAAGATGGGCATTTCATCAATCCGGAAAGCATGCTGATTCAATTGGCGCATAAATGAGGTCGGATGGAGGCACTATGCAGAAAACTAGGGGGTTTCTGTGGCTTTTTATGTGGGATGCGCGGGGTGTAAAGAAATGGATTCTGCAGTTTGATTTCCGTCTTGATCCTTTCAAGATTGCCACGTGAGTGCCCCTTATTGATCCGGCGTGAAGAAGGTTGAAATAGTCATGCGGCATACTGGACGCGGGGATCCTGGAAATAAGATTTCACCCGATCGGGGTTGGCTTCGATAAACATCATGTGATCGTTGGCAGCGGCCT
>JAKBJU010000020.1 GCA_021835845.1 Pseudomonadota bacterium
CTCATGAATTCTTCTTGAACAACAAGACAGCCAACCCGAAGAAAAATACAAAGAAACATATGTACATCGTCACTACTTGCGTCGTCGTCGTATCCGTCTCAAACAGCATGGCTTCCTCCCGTGAATGTCATTATGAATGCTACCTAAACCAGCCTACTTCGGCGAAATATAATACATGATACTTCCGGGTGTCAATCAAATCGGACTCGGCTTTGCGTTGAATCCGGGTTGCCGATAGAATAGGCGCAATTCTTTATGGCTTCCGGGTCTTTTCCTCCATGGGCAACCTCACCATTCCGCTCCGCTACAAGGTCCTTTCGGTATTCCTGATCTGGGGCGCAGCGATCCTTTTTTTCTTCATACGCTATGACCCCTACGGCCTTCAGGAAAATGCCGCAAGGGCGCTGATGTTCGTCTGGTCGATCGTCGACGGAGTTGCTCATCCGGTCGTGGTATTGGGCGCTCCGGATTTCAGGGCGCTGCTTTTCATTCCCATAGGTCTCATGTGGACGGGCAATATCGCCGCAGCCAAAGTTCTCACCCTGCTGATTCTGGCCGGCGCGGCACTGCTTCTGTATGACTGGGCGGCCCGTACCCAGGATCGGGAAAGCGCGCTGATTGCAATCGGACTGATGCTGGTTTCTCCGCTTGCGCTCACCCAGGTCGACTCGATCGGATCCGGCCCCTACCTCCTGCTCGCGGCCGGCCTCGGCTTCTGGCTGGACAGGGCCTACCGGGCAGACCCGCGCCCCCTGGGCGGATGGTACTTCTCCCAGCTTTTTCTCGTCGCCCTTTCGGTCAGCCTGCACCCCGCAGGACTTGCCTACCCCGCATCCCTGCTCTGGCAATGGTACAAGCATCCGGTCGATTCCAGACAGCAGCGGCATTACTTCATCGGAATACTCTCGATCACCGTCTTCGTCCTGCTGATCCGCATGGGCTGGAGCGATCTTTCCTGGTGGGCGAATCCGGCCAAGGCTCTCGCCATGGTCGCGCTCGGCCCCTCCGAGGAAATGACCTCGCTGCGCTGGATAACCGGAGGAATCGTGCTCGTGGCGCTGCTCTTCACCCTGGTCAGGAATCTGCGCGAATTCTGGCAGGATCTGGCAAAGCGAACCCTGATGCTGGGCGTGATTTTCGGCCTGACCTCGGCCGACTCCGCCTGGGCCATGATTGTGCTCGCATTTCTGCTCTTCACCGGGATTCCGCTCCTGATCCAGGTGCACGAATCGGTTCCCGGGGAAGGCTTCATGGCAAAGCGCAGCGGAATCATGGCATTCATTTTCATCGTCGCGACCACTTTCATGGTCAACGACAGGGCGAATTACGATCTCAGGCGCCTTGACCCCATGCCCATCGGAGACAGACTGATCTCTACGATTGCGCGGCAGGCGAAAACGGATGCGGACGCCAAGAAACACATTCTCGTCGCGAGCCAGTGGCCGGGAAGAACCATGATTGCCTGCCAGTGCGACGTGCTTCCCCTGCCCGCCGCGGCCACCGACCCCAAAACCCAGCTCGCCATGCTCAAGGGCGTGGATTACCTGATGTTCGACCCGAGGGACCGGAAAAATGAAATCCTGAGCAGGAACATGGCGATGCTCGGCCAGGCCACGGAAACCATCGCGCTTCAGAGCGCCGGGGTGATCCTGCGCATCAGGAAGTGACCCCTACTCTATCTTGATCTTGATCCAGAGGCGGTTCAATACCCTGCGCTGCTCCATGTTGAGATCCTGAAGCATTTCAAGCTTTCCGAGTTCTTCCTTCCTGGGAAAAATGGCCGGGTTCGAAGCGATTTCCGGGTTGATGTACTTCAATGCGGCCAGATTGGGATTGCCCGAGCCGATCATGTTGGTGAGTTCGGAAGAATTCCTGCCATCCAGCATGAAGTTGATGAACTTGTGGGCGAGATCCGGGCGCGGAGCATACTTGTGGATCACCATGTTGTCCAGCGCGAGAACCGCCCCTTCCTTCGGAATGGAAAACCCTATGGTGAATTTCCGCTTCGCCGCTTTCGCGTCGTTCTGCGCCTGGAACATGTCGTTCGAGTAGCCGTGCACCAGCCAGATGTTGCCGACCGTCAGTTCCTTGATGTAGCTCGATGAATTGAATGCGGCCCAGTAGGGCTTCGCCCTCAGGATGAGCTGCTGGGCCCGGTACCAGTGCGCCTCAACGGTGTCGTTGGCAGAATAGCCGAGATACTTCAATGCCGCAGCCATCAGCTCGCGCTGGCTGTCGAGAACGGTGACCCTCCCTTTCACCCTGGCCAGATATTTGGGTTCGAATATCACCGCCCAGGTATCGGTGGGAAGCCCGAGCTGCCTCATCTTCTCGACGTTGTAGCCGATCAGCGTCACGGTATAGGCGTAGGGGACAGAATAGCGGTTGCCAGGATCGAAAGGGGTGTTGAGATAGGCCGGGTTGACGTTTTTCAGGTTGGGAATCAGCTTCTTGTCGAGCGGAAGCAGGGCACCCTGCCTGACGAGCGACGCGAGCGCATTTCCCGTCGGAACCAGAATATCGTAGCCCTTCGCTCCGGCGGCGAGCTTGGCGAGCAATTCCTCGTTGTCCGAATAATAATCCTGGATGACCTTGCACCTGCAGTAGGCCTCGAAACGGTCGATCGTTTCCGGGGCAATGTAATTGTTCCAGTTGTAGAGGTGCAGTTCGTCCGCAGCGAACGCGGGCATCGCGACAAGACAGAGCAGGAAAAGCAGGCGGATCAAGTCATCTCCCCCTGATCGAATCGGGAGAAAGCCTGGACGCGACGACGATGAGGAACAGGGTCAGCAGCATCAGCAGGGTGGAAATCGCGTTGACTTCGGGCGTGACGGCGATCTTGATCATCGAATAGATCTGCAGCGGCAGGGTGGAAGCGCCCACCCCTGCGGTAAAGAAGGTGATCACGAAATCGTCTATGGAAAGCGTGAAGGCGAGCAGCGCCCCTGCGATGATGCCGGGCGCAATCAGGGGAAGGGTCACCAGGCGGAATGCCTGGAACGGGGTCGCGCCGAGATCCCTTGCCGCTTCCGGAAGGCTCTCATCCATGCCGGACAGCCTGGAACGCACCACGATCGCGACGAACCCGACGCAAAATGCGATATGGGAGAGCATGATCGAAAGCAGACCGAGAGTCAGATTGATCGCGACGAAAAATATCAGCAGGCTCACGCCGACCAGGATTTCAGGAATGGCGAGCGGGGCCATCACCAGAACGGGAAGCAGCTTCAGCTTGTAGCGGTACAAGGCATAACCCGCCATCGTCCCGAGCACCGTGGAAGCGAGGCTCGCGGTCAGCGCGATGAGAAGCGAATTGCCGGCCGCCTTCAGCATGATGTCGTCCGAAAGCAGTACCCGGTACCAGTGCCAGGTGAAGCCCACCCATTCGGCATTGAGCTTCGAATTGTTGAACGAATAGGCGATGACGACGACAAGCGGCAGATAAAGGAAGGCGTACACTGCGATTCCCGAGGCTGCGAGGAGCTTCCTAGACATCGCCTTTCCTCCTTCTTCCCGCAAAGAGGGCCGCCCCGCCCACGATGATCATTGCGCCTATGGTCAGCATGATGGAAAGCGCGCTGCCGAAAGGCCAGTCCCTTGCCTCGAGAAATTCCTGCTTGATGAGGTTCCCGATCATGATGCCCCGCGTGCCGCCGAGGATGTCTGGAACAGCGAAGATGCCCAGCACCGGCACGAACACGAGAGCGATGCCGGCATAAATTCCCGGCAGGGAAAGCGGAAAGGTGACGCGCCAGAAGCGCTGCCAGCCGTTCGCGCCAAGATCCTGCGCCGCATCCAGAAGAGCGGGGTCGTGCTTTTCCAGATTGGCGTAAAGAGGAAGCACCATGAAGGGAAGCTGAACGTAGATGAGGCACAGCACCACTGCGAAAGGGGTGAAAAGGAGCCTGACCGGCCCGACCCCGAATATGCCTAGGAAGCCGTTGAGGGCAGCCGAAAAAGCCGACTGGGGACCCAGCAGGATCATCCAGGCATAAATCCTGATCAGGAAATTGCTCCAGAACGGCAATATCACCAGCAGAACCAGCAGGTCACGGTATTTGCTGGCACTGCGCGCAATCAAAAGGGCGAGCGGATAGGCCATCAGGAGGCAGAAGAAAGTCGTGACGAGCGCATAGATCAGGGTCTTGATGAAAAGCCAGCTGTAGATGAAGTCGGAAAAAAATTCCTGATAGCTCTCGAGCGTGAGATTGAGGTGCGCGCCGGATGCATCGCGCAAGAGAACCGGCGCGAGTCCGCCATATTCCCCGGCATAGCGGAAGGAGGCGAGCACCATGATGCAGGTGGGAATGACGAAGAAGACGATCAGGTAGAGCACGGGCGGGCCGCTGATCAGCCATTTCCCGAAATTTTTAGCCATCGAGGAATGTCCCCGCGTCATAGCGCCAGGAAATCTCCACGGGATCCCCCACCGCGAGAATCCTGGGGCGGCCCGCAGCAGAATTGGGAAGCAGGGCCTCGATATGCACCCCTTCTCCGACTTCGACGATGTAAACCGTCACATCCCCCATGTAGAGGAAATCGTGCACCCTGCCCTTGAAGTGGTTTTCATCGCTCCCGGGAACGAGCTGCGCAGCTATCCTGACCTTTTCCGGGCGCAGCGCAAGAATCCCTTTCGCCCCGCAGGTCGTCCCAGGATTCTTGGCCGCCACCTCCCCGAGCCCCCCGATCTGAAGAACCATCTTCTCTTCGCCGACTACGGAAACTTCAGCATCGATCAGGTTGCAGGTGCCGATGAAATCGGCGACGAACCTGTTTTTCGGGGAATCGTAGATTTTTGAAGGCTCGTCGAGCTGCTCCACCTTTCCGCCGTTCATCACGGCGATTCTGTGGGAAAGCGCGAGCGCCTCGGTCTGGTCGTGGGTGACGTAAATGAAGGTGATCCCGACTTCCTTCTGCAAATTGATCAGTTCGAGCTGCATCTGCTCCCTGAGCTTCATGTCGAGCGCGGCGAGCGGCTCGTCGAGCAGCAGCAGGCGCGGCCGATTCACCAGCGCGCGGGCGAGCGCGACGCGCTGCCTCTGTCCGCCGGAGAGTTCGCCCGGATAGCGCCCGCCGCGATCCGCGAGCCTCACGTCTTCGAGGGATTGCCTCACTTTTTCGCCGATTTCGGCTTTCCCCATTTTCCTCATCCTGAGCGGGAAGGCGATATTCTCGGCAACCGTCATGTGCGGGAAAAGAGCATAGCTCTGGAATACGGTATGGATCGGCCGCTTCTCGGGAGCGATGGAAGCGAGATCCCGCCCGTCGAGAAGCATCTCCCCCGACTGGGGCGAATCGAAGCCCGCGATCATCCTGAGCAGGGTGGTCTTGCCGCAGCCTGAAGGGCCGAGCAGGGTGAAAAACTCGCCGGCCTCGATATCCATGCTCACGCCGTCCACTGCAGTGAAATCTCCGAAGCGGCGGACGATGTTGCGGATCTCGAGCAGGGCCATGGTAGCAGTCGTTATTGAAATGTAACGATTATACTTTCGTCAGGGCGCCTCGAACAGCCTCGAAAGCTCCAGGCCCGGATCCCTCGCACGCATGAAAGCTTCCCCCACGAGAAAGGCGTTCACCCCGTTTTCCCGCATCAGGGAAACGTCCTCCGGCGAAAGAATGCCGCTCTCCGTGACCACGACCCTGTCGTTCGGCAGGGCACCAAGAAGCTCCAGCGTATTGTCGAGGCTGACCTCGAAGGTCTTGAGATTGCGATTGTTTATCCCGATCAGCGGGCTCGAAAGTTCGAGCGCGACATCCAGTTCCTGCCTGTCGTGCACTTCCACCAGGACATCCATCTTGAGATCGAAGGCAAGCGATTCCATTTCGCGCATCTGCGTCAGATCGAGCGCCGCGACGATGAGCAGGATGGCATCCGCCCCCATCGCACGGGCTTCATAAACCTGGTAGGGGTCGATCATGAAGTCCTTCCTCAGAACCGGCAGAGAACAAGCTTTTCTTGCTTCGATCAGATACTGCGGAGCGCCCTGGAAGAATGCCCTGTCGGTGAGCACGGAAAGACAGGCTGCACCGTGCGCAGCATAACTTCCGGCAATGGCCGCAGGATCGAAATCCTCTCTCAATATGCCCTTGCTGGGGCTCGCCTTCTTGATCTCCGCAATGACCGCGGCATGCCCTGAGCCGATTTTCTTGCGGATCGCCCGCAGGAATCCGCGCGGGGACGGAGCGGAAAGCGCTTCCGCCCGGACTGCTTCGAGCGGCTTCAGTCGGGAGGAAGCCCCGACCTCCTCCTTCTTGGCTGCAAGGATTCTATCCAGGATGTCAGACATTTTTCTTGCGCATCAGAAAGAGGCTGTAAATCGCCAGCAGGGCGAAAATCAGCAGGGACCATTCGGCAATGCTGAACCCCAGGAAGCGCCAATCCACCTTGGCGCACTCCCCCGAGCCGCGGAGCACCATGCGCAGCGTCTGGTTGAGCGGAAAGGCGTCCAGCATGTAGTCGAGTCCGGGGCCGCATTCCGGAACCTGATCCGCGGGAAGATGCTGCAGCCAGACCTGCCTTGCCGCAACGGCGGCGCCTCCCGCGGCCAGCAGCGCCGAAAGAATCCCGTAGACAACTTTCCCGAGCCGGCGCGGATTATGGAGCGCCGCCAGAAAAAAAACGATCCCCGTCCCGGCATAGAAAAGCCTCTGGAATATGCAAAGGGGGCAGGGCTCCAGGTGCCTCTCGAACTGGAGATAATAGGCATAGGCCAATAGCGCCGCACAAACCAGGAACCCGAGCGCATAAGAACCCCGCGCGGGCAGACCGTTTTTCAGCATTCCTCACCCCGAATCCTCAATTTCACGCAGCCATTTTACCGGATAGCGGAATCATTTTGTTTCCGGCATGGTGGAAACCACGCGCGAAGGGGGGAAGACCGCCCTGAAGAGGCTGCCCTTTCCGATCTCGCTGCTGATTTCGAATCTCCCCTGATGCCGGTTCAACACATGCTTGACGATGGCAAGACCCAGTCCCGTCCCGCCTGTTCCGCGGGAGCGACTGCGGTCGACCCGGTAGAACCGCTCGGTCAGCCTCGGGATATGCTCGGATTCGATGCCTATGCCGCTGTCCTCCACCGCGAAGACGGCGCATCCATTCTCCATTTTCCAGGTGAGCACGATCTTGCCCCCCTCCGGAGTGTATCGCACGGCATTGCTGACAAGATTGCCGAATCCGCTCCTGAGTTCTTCGGTATTGCCGCGCAGACACGCCTCGGTCTCGATGCGAAGTCCGATCTGGTGATTCTTGCCGCTCAGGCTCAGGGCATCCTGATGGATCTGCGCAACGAGCAGGGGCACATTCACTTCCTCCTCGCTCAGGTGGTTCTCGGCATTCTCAAGCTTCGACAGCGTCAGCAGGTCCTCGACCAGCCGCTTCATACGGTCGGTCTGCCCGGTCATGAGGGCGAGCGAACGCTTCAGCATCTCCACATCCGGCGCATTCCCCATGTCGGACAGGGTCTCGAGAAACCCGTTCACCACCGTGAGGGGGGTGCGCAGCTCATGCGACACGTTCGCGACGAAATCGCGGCGCATCCTGTCCACATTCTCGATGCGCGTGATGTCTCTCGCAAGAAGCAGTTTTTTCCGGTCGGCATAGGGAATGAGCTGCACCGAAAGAATGCTGTCGCTGGAAAGCTTGAGGATGCAGGGCTGGTCGGGCTGGGGCTCCGACAAATATTCGACGAACTGCGGCTGCCTGATGAGATAGGAAATCTGCTGCCCCATATCCCGCCGCTCGTCCAGCCCGAAATATTCCTGCGCCATCGGATTGCACCATTCGATATGGTCCTTGGCATCGAGAATGATGATGGCATCCGGCAAAGCGGCGATGGCCTGCTGCAGATCGCGCAGCGCGGATTCCAGCTTCTGCTGGCTCTGGTCGCGCTGGCGAACCATCCTTCTTAGCCGCGAAAAAACGCCCTCCCAGAGGCCGCCGCCGTCCGGAACGCTTTCCACCGTCGGCGCATCGAGCCAGGCATCGATGCGCGCCAGATTGCGCAGCATCAGAAAAAAAGGAATCAGCCCGGACAAGCTCAGGAAGATGAACGCATCGGCGGCATCGAACGCCGCCCAGATCAGGAGCGTTCCCCCAATCACGAAAAGAAACTGCGGCAGTATGCGTAGCCAGAACCTCGACATTTTCCGCCTCAATGCTTCAATCGGCGGACATCCTGTAGCCCGCCCCTCTCACTGTCTGAATCATCTCATCGAGACCGCTCTCCTCGAGCGCCTTGCGCAGCCTGCGGATATGCACGTCGACGGTGCGCTCCTCGACGAAAACATGGTCCCCCCAGATCTGGTCGAGAAACTGGGCGCGCGAATGCACCCTGCCAGGATGTGTCATCAGGAAATGCAGCAGACGGAACTCCGTCGGACCGAGTTCGATGGGCTGGCCGCCTCCCGTCACTCTGCGGGAAACCGGATCCAGTCTCAGCTCGCCCATGGAAACCATGTCGTCGGTCATCTGCGGCGCGCGCCGCCTCAGCACCGCCTTGATTCTCGCAATCAGCTCCCTGGGAGAGAACGGCTTGGTGATGTAATCGTCGGCACCCGTCTCGAGTCCCAGCAACTTGTCCCGTTCGTCGGTTCTTGCCGTCAGCATGATGATCGGAACCAGCTTCGTCCTTTCGGCAGCCCGCAGCCTTCTCGCCACATCCACCCCGCTCGCCCCGGGCAGCATCCAGTCGAGCAGAATCAGGTCGGGAAGCTCGTGCTTGATGAGGGAAAAAGCCTGCTCGCCAGTTTCGGCGCAAACGACGCGGTGCCCGGCCAGCTGCAGATTGTAGGTGATCAGCTCCTGGATAGCGGGCTCGTCTTCGACAACAAGTATGGTTGCAACCATCGTCAGCCTCTATTGAATTTTAACTTTGCAATGTTATTCAGCCAATATTGCGACATTGTGACAGGTTTGAGTTTCGATGCGGCTGGTTTATGATATAGGATCACGCGGAATCTAGGAATGCCATGGCCGGACTGGAAAAAGACACCCCCTCTCCCACGGAGATCAGGCTGCACAAAAAATCCCGTTTTCTGGAGATCGCCTTCTCGGACGGCAAGACCTTTTCCCTCCCTTTCGAATTCTTGAGAGTCTACTCTCCTTCAGCCGAAGTCCGCGGTCACGGCCCAGGGCAGGAAGTGCTGCAGACCGGGAAGAGGGACGTGGACATCGAGAACATGGAGCCGGTGGGACGCTATGCCCTGCAGATCACCTTCTCCGACGGGCACGATACCGGCATTTATTCCTGGGACCTGCTTCACGATTACGGGATCAACCAGGAAAAGCTCTGGCAGGATTACCTGAAGCGCCTCTCCGAGGCCGGCGCGAGCAGGGAGTCCTGACATGAAGAAAACCACCCATTTCGGGTTCAAGACCGTCGAGGAAGAAGAAAAAGCCCGCAAGGTCGCCGACGTTTTCGATTCCGTGGCGAGCCGCTACGACCTGATGAACGACCTGATGTCCGCCGGGATGCACCGCCTCTGGAAAGCCTTCACTATCGGACTCTCCGGGGTCGGCCCGGGCGCCAGGGTGCTCGACATCGCCGGCGGCACCGCCGACCTCAGCCTCAAATTCGCCGAAAAAGTCGGCCCCGAAGGGCGGGTATTCCTCACCGACATCAACAATGCGATGCTCGGAAGGGGGCGCGATCGCATGCTCGACCATGGCTTCAGGATGGACGCAGTACAGTGCGACGCGGAAAAACTCCCTTTCAGGTCGAACTACTTCGACTGCACGACCGTCGCTTTCGGGCTCAGGAACATGACCCACAAGGATACGGCGCTGAAGGAGATGTACCGGGTGCTGCGCCCGGGCGGAAAACTGATGGTGCTGGAGTTTTCCAAAGTATGGAAGCCGCTGCAGGGCGCTTACGACTTCTACTCCTTCAAGGTGCTGCCTTTCATGGGGCAGCTCGTCGCAAACGACTCCGAAAGCTACCGCTATCTCGCCGAGTCGATCAGAATGCATCCCTCGCAAGAGGACTTGAAGGCGATGATGGAGGAAGCCGGGTTCGAGCGCGTCGATTACTACAATCTGAGCGCAGGGGTGGTCGCGCTGCATGTGGGCCACAAACTCTGAATGCTGAACAACCCCTTGATTTCAGCCATCAATCACCTGCTTCAAACCGAATCCTGGGCAAGAGAAGCTCTCGCCCCCCATACGGGAAAATCGGCGCGACTCTCCCTTCCTCCCGTCGACCTCGACATCACCGTACTGCCGGACGGCAGGCTGGCTGCAGCCGAAGGCGATCCGGAAACCCGGATCAGGGCCACCCCTTTCGCGCTGATCAAGTCGCTGGAGGGTGAAATGGCCGAAATCGGCATCGAAGGAGACGTGGCATTTGCAAAAGCCCTGAGCTTCCTGCTCAGGAACCTCAGGTGGGATTACGAAGCGGATCTGGCCAGATTGACCGGGGACATTCTCGCGCACAGGATCGCCGGCGCAGCGAGCGCACTTTTTTCCTGGCAGAAAAAGGCGGCATGGAATCTGTTGGGAAATCTTGCCGAATACTGGACCGAGGAGCGCCCCCTTCTCGCGAAATCGGGCGACATCGCGAGGTTCCTGGGGGATGTGGATGCCATCAGGGACGATGCGGCGCGCCTCGAAAAGCGGATCGAGAAACTGGAAGGCCGTTCTTGAGAGTCCTGCGCCTACTGAAAATATTCCGCATCGGCTTCATCTTCGGCCTGGACGAATTTCTGCTCGCCCACCCCGAAGCTTCCCGCCTCAGGCACCTCGTCAACACGATATTCTTCTTCAGGAACCTGAATTCCCCGCGGGCGATCCGGCTGAGACAGGCGCTCGAGAGGCTGGGGCCCATTTTCGTCAAGTTCGGACAGGCCCTGTCGACGAGGCGGGATCTCCTTCCCGCGGACATCGCCGACGAACTGGCCAAGCTCCAGGACAGGGTTCCGCCCTTTGCCTCGAAGCTCGCCCTGGCCGAGATCGAACGCGCCTACGGCAAGCCCTGGGACAAGATCTTCGAATCCTTCGATCCCGTGCCGGTGGCAAGCGCATCGATCGCCCAGGTGCATTTCGCGACCCTGCCGGGCGGCCGCGAAGTCGCCGTCAAGATATTGCGTCCCGGAATGCTCGGGGTGATCGCGAACGATATCGCGCTCATGGACATCGCGGCAGGATTGATCGAGAAGCTGTGGGCGGACGGCAAAAGGCTCAAGCCCAGGGAGGTCGTCGCGGAATTCTCCAAGCATCTTTACGACGAGCTCGACCTGATGCGGGAAGCGGCGAGCGCGAGCCAGCTGAGGCGAAACTTCGCAGGTTCCCCGCTCCTCATCGTGCCGGAAGTGTACTGGGACTATTGCACCACATCGGTCATGGTGATGGAGCGCATGACGGGAACGCCGATCAGCCAGATCGATACCCTGCGCGAGCTCTCGATAGATATCCCGAAACTCGCGAGCATGGGAGTCGAGATATTCTTCACCCAGGTTTTCCGGGACGGCTTCTTCCATGCCGACATGCATCCGGGAAACATTTTTGTATCCGCCCGGGGGCAATACATCGCGCTCGATTTCGGCATCATGGGAACCCTGACGGACGAGGACAAGAACTATCTCGCGCAGAACTTTCTCGCCTTTTTCCAGCGCGATTACAGGCGTGTCGCCCAGGCGCACATCGATGCCGGATGGGCGCCCAAGAACACGCGCGTGGACGAATTCGAAGCGGCGATAAGGGCGGTTTGCGAACCGATCTTCGACAGGCCGCTCAAGGACATTTCATTCGGAAAGGTGCTCCTCTCCCTTTTCCAGACATCCCGCCGGTTCAACGTCGAGATCCAGCCCCAGCTGGTGCTGCTGCAAAAAACCCTGCTCAACATAGAAGGCCTCGGAAGGCAGCTCGACCCGGACCTCGATCTCTGGAAAACCGCCAAGCCCTTCCTCGAAAAATGGATGAGCGAGCAGGTCGGGTGGCGCGGGTTCGTCAATGCCGTCAGGACGGAGGGTCCCAACTGGGGGGCGATGATTCCGCAAATTCCACGCCTTGTCCACAGGGCGCTCGTTGAGAACAGGCTGGAGCCGCTCGAAGCCGAACTGCGCACGCTGGTTCGCTTGCAGAAAAGCCGGAATCGCCTGCTGTTCATCGCAACCCTGCTGCTCGCGACCCTGATCGCCTGGCAGATTTATTCCGGCTAGGGCGGCCCGCGCCACTCCAGGGCAAGCTCGTAAAGCGAATTCCTGTTTTCCCCGCTGATTCGCGCAGCGAGCTTTACCGCCTGGGCAAGCGGAAGATCGGGCAGCAGTATTTCCAGCACTCTTTTTGCCTCTTCCGATATTCCCTCCTGCTTCACGGAATGCGCCCCTTCCACGATGACGACGAATTCCCCCCTCTGCTGCGAGGAAAGCCACTGCCCCGCCTCCCCCAGGCGGCAGGCATGGATGGTCTCGTACAGTTTGGTGAGCTCTCTCGCGAAAACGACGGTGCGCTCCGCCCCCAGGATATCCGAAAGGTCGCCGGCCAGATCCATGATCCTGTGAGGGGCCTCGAAAAACACCAGGGCCTGGGGAAGTATTTTCAGAGATTCGAGCGCCTTTTTTCTCGCAGCGCTCTTTGCCGGAAGAAAGCCGCAGAAGAGAAAGCCGTTCTCGCTCATGCCGGAAGCCGAAAGCGCCGTGATCGCGGCACTGGGGCCGGGGATGGGCAGGACATCGAAGCCTGCATTCCTGGCCGATGCCACCAGATGGGAACCGGGATCGGAAATCGCCGGGGTTCCGGCATCGCTCACCAGGGCAACCTGCTTTCCATCGCCGAGGTACGCCAGAACAGCCTCGCTTTTTTCCCGTTCGTTGTGCTGATGCAACGAAACCAGCCGTACCGAAATGCCATAATGCTTCAGCAGACCGGAAGTGGTCCGCGTGTCCTCTGCCGCGACCACGTCGACGCTCTTCAGGATATCCAGCGCTCTCAGGGTGATGTCTCGCAGGTTCCCGATCGGCGTGGCCACCACATATAATGTCCCTTTAGCGTCGGGAGATGTCATGTTCATTGCGACACTATACGGCAGCAGTTTTCCCTTTTCCAGATGAAAAGGGGAGAGGATGCCGAATCTGCCGCATTATCCTTCCTGGAAGGACAGGGACTCGATCTGCTCGAAAGAAACTACCGCTGCCGCATGGGCGAGATCGACCTCGTCATGAAGGAAGACAGCACGCTCGTCTTCGTCGAAGTCAGACAGCGCTCGAGTCCCGACTTCGGCGGAGCGGAGGAAAGCATCACCCCGGCCAAGCAGAAAAGAATTCTGGCCGCGGCGAAACACTATCTGATGCGATTCGAACCCGTGCCGGATTGCCGTTTCGATGCGGTGCTCTTCGGCGAAACCGGCAAACCCGAATGGATCAGGAATGCATTCCTCGAGCAAGATGGCAGCGCCGCCCGTTTCAGGTAAAATGCCACCATCGAATGCCGAACGCGGACCATGAACCTGATCCAGAGAATCACCTCGACTTTCACCGAAAGCGCCAACCTCAAGCTGGAAATCATGGGCCAGCTCGCGACTCCCATCGCGGCTGCAGCCGAACGCATGCAGCAGTGCCTGATGGAAGACGGAAAGATCCTCTCCTGCGGAAACGGCGGATCCGCAGCCGATGCCCAGCATTTCGCGGCAGAACTCCTGAACCGCTTCGAAATGGAGCGCCCCGGGCTTGCGGCTTTCTGCCTGACCTGCGATTCCTCCACGCTCACTGCCATCGCAAACGACTATGACTATTCGCAGGTTTTTTCCAAGCAGGTCGCCGCGCTCGGCAGACCGAAGGATTTGCTGCTCGCCATATCGACCAGCGGGAGTTCGCGGAGCGTCGTGGAAGCCGTTTCCGCCGCCCACGACCTGAAGATGGGAGTCGTCGCGCTCACCGGGCATTCGGGAGGCGTGATCTCGGAAATCCTGCAGCCGGAAGACATCCACATCTGCGTACCTTCAAGCAGCACTGCACGCATCCAGGAAGTCCATATACTCGCATTGCACTGCCTGTGCGACGCGATCGATTGTCTTTTATTGGGAGTCGAATAATGCGCAAATTCTGCTGGATCCTCCTCGCCCCGCTGCTCCTTTCGGGCTGCTTTCCCGTCGTTGCAACAGGCGTCGGCGCCGGCGCGCTGATGGCCGCGGATCGCCGCACCAGCGGGGCCTACATCGACGATGAAGGGATCGAGCTGAAAGCAGGAAACCGCATCAGCGATGAATTCAAGGATCAGGTGCATGTCAACGTGACCAGCTACAACAGGAGCGTTCTCCTGACCGGGGAAGTGCCCTCCCAGGATGCCAAGAACAGGGTGGAGCAGATCGCAAGAAGCGTGGAAAATGTCCGCTCGATCACCGACGAACTCGGCATCATGCCCAACAGCTCCTTCAGTTCGAGAAGCAGCGACACCCTGATCACGACGAAAATCAAGGGGCAGCTTCTCGACGGCAAGACGGTGCCGGCCAACGTCGTGAAGGTCGTCACCGAGCGCGGGACCGTATATCTGCTCGGCATCGTCTCCCACAAGGAAGGCGATGCGGCGACACAACTGGCAAGCAAGACTGGCGGGGTCATGAAAGTCGTCGATCTTTTCGAATATACCGACTGATGACGCCTCCCGACTTCGAGAGGAAGCTGTGCAATCCTGACGAAATTCGAGGCAGGGTCGCCGCGCTCGACCGGCCGCTCGTCTTCACCAACGGCTGCTTCGACATCCTGCACCGGGGGCATGTCTCCTACCTCGCCCAGGCAAAATCCCTGGGGAAAAGCCTCTTGGTCGGAGTGAACAGCGACGATTCGGTGAGAAGGCTGGGAAAGGGCGGCGACCGTCCGGTCAATCCTCTCGCCGACCGCATGGCGGTGCTCGCCGCGCTCGAAAGCGTGGATCTGGTGACCTGGTTCGGGGAAGACACGCCGCTCGAACTGATCCTCGCATGCAAACCGGATGTGCTGGTGAAAGGCGGCGACTGGAAAACAGCGGACATCGTCGGGGGGAAGGAAGTGGCCTCCTGGGGGGGAAGCGTCCATTCCATTCCTTTCATTTTCGAAAGATCGACAACCGCCCTCCTGGGCCGCATCCGCAATTCGACCTGAAGCGCCGCCATGAGCATGCCGCGCGGCACGAAACTGGCTTTCTACCTGGCGCTCGCCAACATCCTCATCATCGTTTTCGCCAGCCTCTATCCCTTCTCCGGCTGGCGCGACCCCGGCATAGCCGCGCTTTCCTTCCTGTCTAGGCCCCTGCTGAAACATGTGCTTCCGGGAGACCTGCTGATCAATTTCTCGGCCTATATTCCGCTCGGCTTTTTAATCTCCATGGCAGCCCTTTCCCGGTTCCGGCATGCGGGCGCGCTTATCGTCTCCGCACTGTTCTGCTGCCTGTTGAGCCTTGCCATGGAGTCGATGCAGATGTACCTGCCTGCCAGGGTCGCCTCCGGCCTCGACTGGCTCGCCAACAGCTGCGGCGGAATGATCGGGGCACTCGTCGCCCTGCGCACATGGCGCCTGCCCATTTTCGACATCCACCTGGCGAAGTTCAGGGATGCGTGGATTCTTCATGGCAATGCAGGGGACGCCGGAATCGCGCTCATCGCGCTCTGGCTGTTCACCCAGGTCAACCCCTCGCTTCCCCTGATGGGCAGCTGGGTTCTCGACGAGGGACCGCTGCTGCAGCGCCTCTTCTCCCCCCACCATTTCAGCCCCGTCGAGGCGGGCTCGATCACGCTCAATCTGCTGTCTTTCGGACTGGTCGCTTCCCTGATGCTGCGCCCCGAGCGGACGAAGGTGGTGCCCGTCGTGCTGGCGCTTTTTCTGGCCATACTGATCAAATCGGCCATGGCCGGCTTCCTGCTCAAGCCAGATGTTTTTTTCGCCTGGGCGAACCAGGAAGCGATCGTCGGCGTCGCAACGGGGCTTTCCCTTGTTTTCGCGCTCAGAAATTTCCCGCAGCGAAGTCGCGCGGCCATCGCGGCAGCGGCGATCCTCGCCCAGATCGCATTCACCGGCCTCACGCCGGACATCGCCTCCCCGGCTTCAGAACTTTTCCTCTTCGACTGGAAATACGGGCAGCTCATCACCCTGAGCGGCGCCACTTCCTTTCTCGCAAAGCTCTGGCCATACCTCGCACTGGCCTACCTCGGCTTCATCTATCGCAGGCGGGTATGAGATAATCGCAGTTTTGGGTATCGGAAAATGGGCCATTACGACAAGCATGTCTTTTTCTGCCTCAACCAGAGGGAAGCCGGGGAAGACTGCTGCAACAGTTTCGATGCGACCGCCATGCGCCTGCACACCAAGGAGAGGATCAAGTCGCTGGGGCTGGACGGAAAGATCAGGATCAATGCGGCAGGCTGCCTCGGCCGCTGCGGGGAAGGCCCGGTTATCGTCGTCTACCCGGAGGAAACCTGGTACACCTATGTCGACCGTGACGATATCGACGAAATCATCGATTCCCATCTGGTCGGGAACCGCGTCGTTTCCAGGCTGAAAATCTGATGGAACAATACAGGTTCGAAGCCCAAGGACCCGCTGGAAAGATCGAAGCCCACGCCTATGACCCGGGGAAGAAAAGGGGCATCGCGCTCATTGCCCATCCCCACCCCCTGTTCGGCGGAACCATGGACAACAAGGTGGCCCAGACGCTGGCAAAATCCTTTCTCGAGCTGGGCTACCTTTCGGTGCGCTTCAATTTCAGGGGGGTGGGGGCAAGCTCGGGGACCTACGACGAGGGCATCGGAGAAACCGAGGATGCCCTCGCCCTGCTGGAGTTTCTGAAACGCCGCGAGGGGGATATTCCCCTCGCGCTCGCCGGCTTTTCCTTCGGCGGCTTCGTCCAGGCGAAGGTGGCGAACAGAATCGAAGCCGAGAAAGTCGCACTCGTCGCCCCTGCAGTGGGGAAATACGACGTGCCGGAAGTGAAGCAGGATCTGCTTCTTATCCACGGGGAAGAGGACGAAGTGATCCCGCTTTCCGACCTCTTCGAATGGGCGCGCCCGCAGGGGCATGCCGTGACCGTGCTTCCGGGGGCGGGCCATTTCTTCCACGGCAGGCTCGCCCAGCTCAAGAAAATCGTGGTCGATTCTTTCAAGGACTGACATGCTCTGGGTCAAGGCTTTTCACATCATCCTGGTCACCAGCTGGTTCGCCGGCCTCTTCTACCTCCCCCGCATCTACGTGAATCTGGCGATGGCGGAACAGGAAGCCGAGATCGAACGCCTTCTGCTGATGGCGGGAAAGCTCTACCGATTCATGACGCCCCTGGGAGTCCTGGCGCTCGGCCTGGGCACCTGGCTCTGGCTGGGATTCGGCTTCTCGGGAGGCTGGCTGCATGCCAAGCTGCTCCTGGTGCTGCTTCTCATCCTCTATCACTTCTACTGCGGAAAGCTGCTGAAGGACTTCAGGGCGGGCAAAAACGAAAGAAGCCATGTCTGGTACCGCTGGTTCAACGAATTTCCGGTCCTGGCGCTGACCCTCGTGGTGATACTGGTGGTGGTCAAGCCCTTCTGAGAGACGCTAGACCCAGTAGGTGATCCCGGTCATCGCTTTCGACGACAGCTTCATCAGCACCCTTGCCGGGAAGGGAAGTTCCGCCCCCCCCAGCGACACGGCCATCGACGCGTGCTGGACTTCGTCGTACTTCATCTGCTCGACCACCGCGCGGCTTTTCAGGTCGGCAAGCGGCAGGCGCTCCAGGTGTCCGGCGAGATGGCGCTCCACCTGGCGCTCCGTTTCCGCGAGGAAACCCAGATTCCATCTGTCGCCGATGAGCCCCACCCCGGCGCCGATCGCGAGCGACCCCGCATACCAGAGCGGATTGAACAGGCTCTTCCTTCCCCCCAGCTCCTTTATCCTGTTTTCCGTCCAGCAAAGATGCTCCGTCTCTTCCCAGGAAGCCCGCTCCAGGGAGTGCGCGATTTCCCTGTTTTTCGCTGTCATGGCCTGGCCCTGGTAGAGCGCCTGGGCGCATATCTCCCCGCTGTGGTTGATGCGCATCAGGGCTGCGGAAAGCCGCTTCTCCTCGCGGCTCAGCGCTCCTTCCGGCATGTCTTCCCCAGGCTGCGGACGGAGAGATGCGGCAGGAGCGAAAAGCGTCCTCAGCCCCCTGTCGAACCCTGTGATAATCCTGTCGATATCGATCATTCGAATCCCATCTGAAAAGCCAGTATAACCACGGGATGCAGCACCGCCGCACCGGAGAGGCGCCCCCCCATAAACATCGCGCACCCGACGTTGGAGGTCGCGATGAAATCCGCGCCGGATTCCCCCACCATCTCCATTTTATCATCCAGAAGCGAGTTTGCCATTTTCGGCTGGGTCAGGAAATAGCTTCCGGCGGAACCGCAGCACTGGCCGTTCCCGCCCAGAGGCGCGATCTCCGCCCCCGGTATCCTTTCGAGAAGCCGGTAGGGATACTCCTGCCCTTTCAGCACATTCCTCATAGAGCAGGGGTCGTGCACGGCTATCCTTGCCTTGAGGGGCGCAATTTCGATTTCCTCCCACCCTTTCGCTTCGTTCAGGAACCGGCTGATGTCATACACCCTTTCCGGGAAAGCCCCGAGAAGCTCGGAAGTGCAGGCCGAGGAAGTGCACACTATCCTCTCCACCCCCTGAAAGGCATCGACATTTCTTTCGCTCAGGGAAGACGCATCCTCCCCGAAGCGGGCGTGGAGCGCGCCGCAGCAAGTCTGGCTTTTCGGCACATGAACCGTGTAGCCCAGCCTGTTGAGGACATGGATCGAAGCGTTCAGGGCGAGCGTATCGGAAAGCCTGGCGACGCAGCCGAGGAAGAGCCCGACCTCCCCGCGGACCCTGCCCTGCGCGGGATGGACGGTTTTTTCAGGAGCCGGCCCGGCATTTTTCGGAAGCATGGCATCCAGCCTTTTCAGCTTTCCCGGGAGGACTTTTCCGATTCCGCTCGCCGAATAGATCCTTCCGATTTTTTCCAGTCTGTCCGGATGCGCGGCGAGGCTCAGAGAAACGCTCTCGACAGCTCTTCTCCAGAAGCCGGAATTCCTGGCCGACTCGACGGGTCTTCTCATGTCCCTCAGGATGTCGCCATAGGAAACCTGGTTGGGGCAGGCCTTCTCGCATGCCCTGCAGTCGAGGCAGAGATCGATGTGCTCGATGAACCTGGCGCTGACCGGAAGCTCGCCCTTCATCACGCCGCGCATCAGGTTGATCCTGCCCCTGGGAGAATCGGCCTCGGACAAGGTTTTCCGGTATGTCGGGCAGGCGGGCAGGCAAAGCCCGCATGAGACGCAGCGATCGGATTCTGAAATCGCCTTGGAAAAGGGAGAGGGCATTGCCTCGGCAGTCTTCATGATCGTGCTACTATAGCATTTTGAACCCCATTTCGAGGCCCCCTGTCATCAAATCGCCTCGATTTTGCTTTACAATCTGGTTTTGCATTCAGCAAAACAATTCTATCCCAACAGGGCTCCGGAACCCCGAAAAACAAACATGGACGAGCCTTCCAAGGCAAGCTGGCTGCACCGATTGAGCGCGCTTCTGATGCGCGAACCCGAAGACAGGGAACAACTTGTCGCCCTGCTGCACTCGGCCTACGAGCGCAACCTGCTCGATGCGGACGCGCTCGGCATGATCGAAGGGGTCATGCAGGTTTCGGAAATGCAGGTGCGCGACATCATGATCCCGCGGCCGCAGATGGACGTGATCGACGTCAACGACCCGCCTGAAAAATTCATTCCTTTCGTCATCGAGACCGCGCATTCCCGCTTTCCCGTCATCGACGGCGACAAGGACAACGTGATCGGCATCTTGCTCGCCAAGGACCTGCTGCGCCACTATGCCGACGGCGAATTCGACACCCGGGAAATGCTGAGGCCCGCCGTCTTCATCCCGAAATCGAAGCGGCTCAACGTGCTGCTCAAGGATTTCAGGAGCAACCGCAACCATATCGCCATCGTCGTCGACGAATACGGCGGAGTGGCGGGGCTCGTCAGCATCGAGGACGTGCTCGAGCAGATCGTCGGCGAAATCGAGGACGAATTCGACTTCGACGAGACCGAAGACAACATCATCGCCGACTCCTCGGGCCATTACCGCGTCAAGGCGGTCACCGAAATCGCGGATTTCAACGAGGCTTTCGGGACCCGCCTGAGCGACCAGCACTACGACACGATAGGCGGACTGGTATTGAGCCGGTTCGGCAGGCTTCCCAAGCGGGGCGAGCATATCCAGGTCGAAGGACTCAAGATACAGATCCTGCGCGCCGACAGCAGGAGGATCCATTCGTTGCTGATAGAAAAGCTGAAGCCGGCAGAATAATGCTTCCCAAAAAAAGAGTTGCGGCATTCCTGCTGGGCGCATTTTGCGTCGCCGGATTCGCCCCCTTCCACCTGTTCTTCCTTCCCATCCTGGCCATTGCAGGGCTGATTCATCTCTGGTCGGGAAAGGACGCAGCATGGATCGGCTTCTTCTTCGGCATGGGGCTCTTCCTTTTCGGCGTCAGCTGGGTTTACGTGAGCCTGCACGATTTCGGCGGCATGCCCCTGCCGGTTGCGGTCCTCGCGACATTCCTGTTCTGCGCCTTCCTCTCGCTCTATCCGGCCCTTGCAGGCTTTGTCCAGGCGCGCATCGATACTTCCCCCGTCCTGAAATCCGTGCTTCTCGTTCCCGCCCTCTTCTCCCTGGGAGAATGGATGAGGGGATGGGTCTTCACCGGATTTCCCTGGCTCTCCCTGGGCTATTCGCAGACGGGGGCGAGCCCCCTGGGCGGATTCGCCCCGATTCTCGGCGTCTATGGCGTCTCGCTCCTTGTCGTGGCTTGCGGGGGACTGGTCTTCCTGCTGTCGAAACCACCTCACCGGAAATTCGCTTCCATTCTTCTGATATTGATTTTCGCGGCCGGATACGGCCTGCAGCAGGTGACCTGGACGCATCCCGAAGGCAATCCCGTCACGGTCAGCCTGCTGCAGGGGAACATCCCCCAGAACAGGAAATGGGACGACGAAACGCTGGGCGACACCATGGACATCTACATGAAGCTCGCGCTCTCCAGCCGCAGCCGCCTGATCATCCTGCCCGAGACGGCGATCCCGCTGTTCAGCGACGAGGTTCCGAAGGAATACCTGGAAATGCTGCGAAACCACGGCAGGCAAAACGGCGGCGATGTCCTGATCGGATTGCCGGAACGGCAACCCAACCACGAGCAGACCTACTACAACAGCGTATTCAGCTTCGGCGCATCCCCGAGCGGCGTCTACCGGAAATCGCACCTCGTTCCCTTCGGCGAATACCTTCCCGCCGAGCCCCTGTTCGGCTGGCTGCTGGATCTCATGCACATCCCGATGTCCGATTTCTCCAGGGGCGCCTTCGACCAGAAGCCCCTGGATGCGGCAGGCGAGAAGCTTGCCATAGACATCTGCTACGAGGACGTTTTCGGGGAGGAAGTCATCAGGCAGCTTCCCCAGGCCACCCTGCTCGTCAACGTCAGCGACGACGCCTGGTTCGGCGATTCGATCGCCCCGCGCCAGCACCTGCAGATCGCCCAAATGCGGGCGATGGAAACGGGGAGAATGATGCTGCGTTCGACCAACACGGGAGTGACGGCGGTCATCGACGAGCGCGGGCGGGTTCTCTCCAGGCTTCCCGAATTCAGGGAAGGATCGCTGGACGCCACCGTGCAGGGCTATTCCGGCGCGACGCCCTACGTGCGCTGGGGAAATCACGCCTTCATCCTGCTCGCGGGCGGCATGCTTTTGTTGGCGACATGGCGCAAAAACAAGTAGAATCGCGGATTTATGGCTAATTTCCAGGACATCATTCTCAGGCTGCAGAACTACTGGTCCGGCAAGGGCTGCGTGCTGCTCCAGCCCTACGACATGGAAGTCGGCGCGGGCACCTCCCATACCGCGACCTTTCTGCGCGCACTAGGTCCCGAACCCTGGAAGGCAGCCTATGTCCAGCCTTCACGCCGCCCGAAAGACGGCAGGTACGGCGAGAATCCCAACAGGCTGCAGCACTACTACCAGTTCCAGGTGGTGCTCAAACCTGCCCCCGGAGACATCCTCGATCTCTATCTCGGCTCGCTTGAGGCGCTCGGCTTCGACCTCAGGCAGAACGACATCCGCTTCGTCGAGGACGACTGGGAGAACCCCACCCTGGGCGCATGGGGGCTCGGATGGGAGGTGTGGCTCAACGGCATGGAAGTCACCCAGTTCACCTATTTCCAGCAGGTCGGCGGGATAGACTGCAGGCCGATCACCGGGGAAATCACCTACGGCCTGGAGCGCCTCGCGATGTATCTGCAGGGGGTGGAAAACGTGTTCGACCTGAAATGGACGGAAGGCGTCACCTACGGCGACGTCTACCACCAGAACGAAGTCGAGCAGTCGAAATACAATTTCGAGCACAGCGACGTGGAATTTCTGCTCCAGGCCTTCTCCAGTCACGAAAAACAGGCGAAGCATCTGATGGACGAGCAGCTTCCCCTGCCCGCCTACGAGCAGGTATTGAAAGCCGCGCACACCTTCAACCTGCTGGATGCGCGCGGAGCGATTTCGGTCACCGAGCGCGCAGCCTATATCGGGCGCATCAGGAATCTCGCGCGAAGCGTGGCGAGCGCCTACTTCGACAGCCGCGCCCGCC
The DNA here is from genome assembly GCA_021835845.1 of Pseudomonadota bacterium. GTDB lineage: Bacteria > Pseudomonadota > Gammaproteobacteria > Burkholderiales > JABEVD01 > JABEVD01. The sequence continues at coordinate 22,585 of JAKBJU010000020.1, forward strand.
TGGGATTTCCCATGGCGCCGCAATCATGGGCCGAGGAAGTATTGGCGAAGAGGGAGAAGGCATGATGAAGAACCTTCTGGTCGAGCTTTTCGTCGAGGAATTGCCCCCGAAGTCCCTGAAGAAGCTGGGCGAGGCGTTTGGCAACGATATTTTTGCGCATTTACGCAAATTGGATTTTGCCAAAGCCAATAGCTCACCTACTTTCTTTGCATCCCCAAGACGAATTGGCGTACATGTGACGAATGTCCGTGACAAATGCCCTGATGTTCCTGTGCGTAAACGACTGGTTCCAGTTGAAGTTGCTTTCGATTCCACAGGACATCCAACAGCAGCTCTTACGAAACGCCTTGAAAAAGAAAATGCAACTTTGGCAGATACAAGCCGTGCTTTTGAAGATAACAAGGAATTTGTATGGTTGGATCGGACTGCGCCCGGAGTGCCGCTCTCATCCCTTTTTGAGTCAATTATTCTTGCTGCGATTTCAAACTTGCCAATCCCGAAAGTAATGACTTACCAGCTCGAAGACGGCTGGGAAAGCGTGAAGTTCGTGCGCCCCGTGCACGGCCTGGTTGCGCTCCACGGAACCGACATCGTTCCGGTTTCAATCCTGGGACTCTCTTCCGGAAGAACCACAAAAGGCCATCGCTTCGAAGCCGAAAAGCCCGAGATGGAAATCAGGGACGCAGACAGCTACGAAAACCAGATGGAAACCGAGGGCGCGGTCATTCCGAATTTCGAGAAGCGCCGGGCCGAGATTCTGCGCCAGCTCAATGAAGCTGCCGCGAAACTCGGCGGCGTGAAGCCGGTCGAGGACGAGGCCTTGCTCGACGAAGTAACCGCCCTGGTCGAGCGCCCCAACGTGCTGGTCGGGCAATTCGACAGGGCATTCCTCGAAGTGCCCCAGGAATGCCTGATCCTGACCATGAAGGCGAACCAGAAATACTTCCCCCTGCTGGATGCGCACGGAAAATTGACCGACCGGTTCCTGATCGTCTCCAACATCAACCCGTCCGACCCTTCTGCTGTGATCGGCGGGAACGAGCGCGTGGTGAGGCCGAGACTTGCGGACGCGAAATTCTTCTATGACCAGGACAGGAAGAAGCCGCTCGATTCGCGCATCATGGGGCTCTCCAGAATCGTCTACCACAACAGGCTGGGGAGCCTGGGCGAGCGCGTGGAGCGGGTCCAGGCAATCGCGCAGGCCATCGGCTTTCAGCTGGGCGGCGAAACATTGGCGCGGCAGGCCGACCAGGCTGCGCTCCTTTCGAAGGCCGACCTCACCACCGACATGGTCGGGGAATTTCCGGAACTCCAGGGCGTCATGGGGCGCTATTATGCCCTTCACGACGGCCATTCTCCCGAGATCGCCTTCGCCATAGAAGACCATTACAGGCCGCGCTTCTCTGGAGACGAGCTGCCGCGCAACCAGGCCGGCACTGTAGTCGCTCTGGCGGACAAGCTCGAAATACTGACGGGCCTCTTCGGCATCGGGCAGACCCCGACCGGGGACAAGGACCCCTATGCCTTGCGGCGCCACGCCCTGGGGGTGATCCGCATCCTGATGGAACTGGATTTGCCTTTGAATTTGAACGAGCTTTTAAACGATAGTCTTGGAAACTGGCTTTCTGCTGCGGCTTCGCAGAACGTGAACGCGCTGGCCGGCGTTATGGAAAGTCTCCCTGTCTTCATATGGGATCGCCTGTCCGGCCTGCTGCGCGAGCAGGGATATTCGGCGCTGGAAGTGGATGCCGTAGTAAGCCTGCATCCGCAACGTCTCGGCGACATTCCAAAACGACTTGCCGCAGTGCGTGCCTTTACCGAACTCCCGGAGGCCGAAGCGCTGGCCGCAGCCAACAAGCGCGTGGGCAACATTCTCAAGAAATCCGAAGAAGGGGTGAGCGGCAGGGTCGACGCTGCATTGTTCGAAGAGCCGGCCGAAAAGGCGCTTTTCCATGCGCTCGAAAAAATCTCGCCGCAGGCCTCGGCCTGCTTCGAAAGAGGGGATTATTCGGGCTACCTGAAGGCTTTCGCGGCATTGAAAACCCCGGTCGACGCCTTCTTCGACAGCGTGATGGTGAATGCCGAAGCCCCCGCTCTGCGCGCCAACCGCCTCGCATTGCTCGGGGATCTCCGGCAGGCGATGAACAAGGTCGCCGATCTTTCGAGGCTGGCATCTTGAAGCTCGTCATCCTCGACCGCGACGGCGTCATCAATTACGACTCCGACCAGTTCATCAAGAGCCCCGAGGAATGGAAGCCCATCCCCGGCAGCCTGGAGGCGATCGCGCGCCTCAACCATGCGGGCTATACCGTCGTCGTCGCGACCAACCAGTCCGGAATCGGGCGCGGCCTCTTCGAGATGTCCACGCTCACCGCCATCCACGAGAAGCTGCAGAAAATGCTCGCCCAGGCGGGGGGAAGGATAGATGCATTCTTCTACTGTCCCCACACGGCCGATTTGAAATGCTCGTGCAGGAAACCGGAACCGGGGATGCTTCTGGAAATCGCCGACCGCTTCGACACCGATCTCGGGGGGGTCCCGGCGATAGGCGACTCGCTGCGCGACCTGGTTTCCGCCGAAAAGGTGGGAGCCAATCCCATTCTGGTGCTGACCGGCAAGGGACAGAAGACCCTCGAAAGCGGCGGGCTGCCTGCAGGCACCCGGGTTTTCCGGGATCTCTCCGAGGCGGTGCAGTCTCTCGTGGGGTGAGCATGATCTTCCTCCGCTCCCTGGTCTTCATCCTGCTGCAAAGCGCGCTGACCCCGATCTTTTCCATCGCATCCCTGCTCACTTTCCCCTTCCATCCCCTGACCCGCTACAGGGTGATTTCGCAGTGGGCGCGCATCGTGATGTTCCTCGTCAAGGCGATCTGCGGGGTGAAATACCGGGTCCTGGGGATGGAAAACATCCCCGACCGTCCCTGCGTGGTCCTCTCCAACCACCAGTCGGCATGGGAGACCATCGCCTTTCAGGTCATCCTCCCTCCCCAGGTCTGGGTGCTCAAGAAGGAACTGCTGAAGATCCCCTTCTTCGGCTGGGGGCTCGCCATGACGAGTCCGATCGCGATCGACCGGGAAGAAGGGAGAGCCGCGCTCAAGCAGCTGATCGACCAGGGAAAGGACCGGCTGGAAATGGGGTTCTTCGTCATCGTTTTCCCGGAAGGCACGCGCATCCCCCCCGGGGAAATCGCGCCTTTCAGGATAGGCGGGGCATGGCTTGCGACGCACAGCGGCAGCCTCGCGCTGCCGATCGCCCACAATGCGGGCAGCCTTTGGGGGAAAAACGCATTCATCAAGCGCCCCGGCACCATCACGGTCAGCATAGGCGAGCCGATCGAGGCGAAAGGCATGAAACCCAACGAACTCAATGTGAAAGTCGAAGAATGGGTGCGCGCGGAAATGGCGAAAATGGAAAAGCCTTGAAGGAGAAGACGGTCACCCTCTCCGGACGGGAAACGAGCTATGTTCTGAAGCGCAGCAGCCGGCGCACCGTAGGGCTCAGGATCACCCCGGACGGCCTCACCGTCAGCATTCCGCTGAGAATGCCGGAATGCGGCATCGAAAGCATCCTGAAGGAGAAGGCGGGATGGATACTGAAGAAGCTGGACGAGGCCAGATCCCATCCCCTTCGGCAGTGGGCGGACGGGGAAGCAATCCCTTACCTCGGAAAGCATCATCCCTTGCGCATCGTCCATGCGACGAGAACCAGGGCGGACATGAAGGAAGGCTTCCTGGAAGTCGCCCTGCCGGAAGCCCGCCCCGAAAAGATCGAAGCCGCAGTCGTCGGCTGGTACAAGCGGCAGGCGCTGGACTGCTTCGCGGAAAGGATAGCCCATTACTGCCCGAAGCTCGGGCTGCATCTGCCCAAACTTCACATATCCAGCGCCAGAACGCGCTGGGGAAGCTGCAACTCGAAGGGCGAGGTTAGGCTCAACTGGCGCCTGATGCGCCTGCCGATCGAACTCGTCGACTACGTGGTCGCCCACGAGCTTTCCCACCTCCTCGAAATGAACCACTCTCCCGCATTCTGGAAAACCGTGGAAAGCATCTATCCCGCCTACCGGACAGCGCGATCGGAACTCAGGCGCGATTCGCTGTGGTAACATTCTTCTATTTGGAAAAGCGATGCGGACAATCCTCCTCCTGCTGCTATTCTCCCTGACTCTGGAAGGTTGCGGGCTGAAGGGTCCGCTCTACCTGCCCACCCCCCAGAACCAGACGAAATGAATTTTTTTGCCTACCGCAACGGCGTCCTCCACGCCGAGGATGCATCGCTCGAATCCGTCGCCGAAAAATATGGCACGCCCTGCTACGTCTATTCCAGAGCCGCCCTGGTCTCGGCCTTCAGGGCCTACTCCGACGCATTTTCCCCGAGAGACCACCTGGTCTGCTATGCGGTCAAGGCGAATTCCAACATCGCGATCCTGAACCTCTTCGCGAAAATGGGCAGCGGCTTCGATATCGTCTCGATCGGGGAAATGGAGCGCGTGCTGAAAGCGGGGGGCGATCCCGCCAGGATCGTTTTCTCAGGCGTGGGAAAGCGCGAGGACGAAATGCGCGCAGCGCTTTCCGCCGGCATCCTCTGCTTCAACGTGGAATCCGAAGGCGAACTGGAGCGCCTCGACCTGGTCGCGAAAAGCATGGGCAAATGCGCCAGCATCAGCTTCAGGGTCAATCCCAACGTGGACGCAAAAACCCACCCCTACATTTCGACCGGACTCAGGCAGAACAAGTTCGGCATCCCCTACGATGACGCGCTGCGGCTGTACAAAAAGGCGAATGCCATGGAGAACCTCGCCATACTCGGGATTGACTGCCACATCGGCTCGCAGCTCACCGAAATCCCCCCGTTCGTCGAAGCGCTCGAAAAGATCCTGCTTCTCGTCGACGAGCTCGAAAAGGAAGGCATCGCGCTTTCCCATATCGACGTGGGTGGCGGGCTCGGCATCCGCTACCGGGAAGAGCGCCCTCCCGAAATTTCGGATTACGCGAAAGCCCTCCTGGAAAGATTGCAGGGACGCCCGCAGAAGCTCCTGCTCGAACCCGGAAGATTCCTGGTCGGGAATGCCGGAATCCTGCTGACCAGAATCGAATACCTGAAGCACGGCGAGGAAAAGCATTTCGCCATAGTCGACTGCGCGATGAACGACCTGATGCGCCCCGCCCTGTACGATGCCTACCACGAGATAATCCCGGTGAAGCAGGGCGAAGGAGGAGGCGATCTCTGCGAAATCGTCGGCCCGGTCTGCGAAACCGGGGACTTCCTGGGACACGACCGGAATCTCGATGCAAGTCAGGGAGATCTGCTCGCCATTTGCTCCGCGGGCGCCTACGGCATGAGCATGAGCTCCAACTACAACTCGAGGCCCAGAGCCGCAGAAGTCCTGGTCGACGGCGCTTCGCTCCATCTCGTCAGGGAAAGGGAAACAATTTCCCAGCTGATGGCGGCCGAAAAACTCGTTCCCTGATTACTTCGCGATCCTGACGAGATTTCTCCCGGCCTGTTTCGCGTTGTAGAGCGCGACGTCGGCTGCCTTGATGAGCGCGTCGAACCCGCCCATTCCCGGATTCCTGATGGCCACGCCGATGCTCGCCGTGACGGGAATCCGGATTTTTCCGTCCACGAAAGGAGCGGATTCCACCGCCGACCTGAGCCGTTCTGCACACTGCTCGGCGGCCTTCGGGTTCGCCTCGGGAAGAATCGCCAGAAACTCCTCCCCTCCGAAGCGGCAGATCACGTCCTGGGCCCTGGACGCCTTCTTCAGCACATGGGCGAAATGGCGGATCACCTTGTCTCCGATGTCGTGGCCGTAAGCGTCGTTGATCGGCTTGAATCTGTCTATGTCCAGCATCATGCAGGCAAGCTCCCCGTGGCGATTCCATTCCCAGGCCATGCGCTCCATGGCATAGCGCCTGTTCGGCAGGCCGGAAAGCGGGTCGGTACGGGAAGCTTCCTGCGCACGCCGGTTCGCCACGGCGAGATCGGAGGCGACATTGCGCAATTCCTCCCTGTCCTTCGACAGCTCCTCCCGCATTTCCACGAAATGCCGGGCAGCGAGAAGGTGGGCAGCGAGAAAGCGCTGTCCGCGGGAAAGGGCGATGCAGTCGTCCGCGCCCGCCTCGAAAGCTTCGACCTGGCTTTCCAGGTCGTCCTCTCCGGCGAGAAGAACGGCATAGACGAGCTTCCCGGAAGGCAGCCTGCGCAGGGCTTCGACGAATGCCGGGCCCGCCAGGCCCGGCACTGAAAATTCGCACAGGACCAGCTGGGGATCGGCCTCCAGCGCGATCCGCATGGCTTCCTCCTCCGTGGAGGCCGTCAATACGGCATGCCCCAGGGACGCGAGGAACCCGGAAAGCTCCGACAAGACGGGCTCCTTTGCAATCAGGAGAATTTGCAGTCCAGGAGCGAATTCCCCGGTGCGGGGTCCATCCTGAGGAATCGCCACCATCATTTCTTCGAAGCTGGGAAGAGGCTGGCTCGGCACATCGAGTATCCTGCCCCATTCCTGCCAGCTTGCGCTCGCCCTGTTGCAAAGCGCCCCGAACTCTTCCTGGTCGAACCCGAGCTCCTTCGCTTCGCGCAGCAGATCGGGCATCCTGGACGAGATGCGCGCCTCCCCGGAAAGAAAGTCTTCGGCAAGCGCGCCTGAAAAATGCCATATCCTGCACAGTTTGTATTCCCTCGAACTCCTGGGAAAAGGCATCGCGTCGGGATCTTCCTGATGCAGGGCGACGCTGGCGAAAAGGGGCGGAAGCATCCAGTCCTGGAGCAAGGCGCCGGTCAGCTCCAGGTGGTCGGTCGCAAAACGGCTCCTCTCCAGCTCCAGGCGCGCCGGCCCGGACGATCCGCCGGACAGGATCTCCGAATAGGCTGCGGGATACAGCGTCGCCAGGGCAAGCGAGCCCACTCCGGAGAGCAGCGCGCCGATGAAGCATTCCTCCGGCTGGGCCACCCTGGTTCTTTCGCAGATCAGCTGGGCAACGATGGCGCAGGCAAGGGATTTGGACCAGAAGCGCATGTAGTCGAATTCTTTGCATGCCCCCTGCCTGTTGTTGTTCAGGACGGAAAATCCCAGCGCGATCTGCCGGGTCGCTGCCATGCCGAGCAGATTGAGCGCATCGGGTATCGAAGCGATGACCCGGCTTCCGGCCTTCAGGTGATTGGCATACTTGATCAGCTTGCCGCTGAGAACGGGGTCGGCCTGGACGATGTGGCCGATTTCGGCAAGCGACGCGTCAGGCTCCAGGGTGAGCTGGAAGAGCGCCAGCGCAACCCCCGCAGGGGAAGGAAGATTGCCGCTCGCCTTCAGCTCGTCGAAATTCAGTGCGGATCTCATTTGATCTCTATTGTTGTTTCCGGGAATTCTACCCCCATCCCGCAGAAAATCCCAACTGTTCACCCAAAACGGCAGCCGGGAGTATAATTGGAAGTTTTCAGCGGGACAGGGCCATGGCCGGAGCCGGCGGGTCGAAAAAGCTTTACATCAAAACCTACGGATGCCAGATGAACGAGTACGACTCGGAAAAGATGGCGGACGTGCTGCACGCCGAAGCCGGGCTCGAAATCACGGCAGACATGAATGATGCCGACGTGATCCTGCTCAACACCTGCTCGGTTCGGGAAAAGGCCCAGGAAAAGATCTTCCACGAACTGGGGCGGATCAGGCGTCTCAAGGAAAGGAATCCCGATCTGCTGGTCGGGGTCGGCGGCTGCGTCGCGAGCCAGGAGGGGGCCGCCATCTTCAGGAGGGCCTCCCATGTCGACCTGGTTTTCGGCCCGCAGACCCTGCACAGGCTGCCCAAGATGATAGGCGATCGCATCAGCTCCGGGCGCAGCCAGATCGACATCGCCTTTCCAGAAATCGAGAAATTCGATTCCCTGCCCCAGCCGAAAGTCTCGGGGCCGGCCGCATTCGTTTCGATCATGGAAGGATGCAGCAAATACTGCAGCTTCTGCGTCGTTCCCTATACCCGCGGCGAAGAAATATCGAGGCCCCTGGAAGACATCCTGATCGAGGTGAGAAGCCTCGCCTCGCAGGGGGTCAAGGAAGTGACCCTGCTGGGGCAGAACGTCAACGCCTACAGGGGGCTCATGGAAGACGGCGAAACCGCCGACCTGCCGCTCCTGATCGAGTATCTTGCCGCCATGCCGGAAATCGGGCGGATACGCTACACCACCTCGCACCCAAGGGAATGCACGCAGCGCCTGATCGACGTCCATGCCAGGGAACCCAAGCTCGCGAACCACCTCCACCTTCCTGTCCAGTCGGGATCCGACAGGATCCTGGCCGCGATGAAGCGGGGCTACACCGCCCTCGAATACAAGTCCATCGCCAGACGCCTGAAGGCGGCCCGTCCCGACATTTCGCTTTCATCGGATTTCATCGTCGGCTTTCCGGGAGAAACCGAAGCCGATTTCGAGGCCACCATGAAGCTCATCGAGGAGCTGAATTTCGATTCCAGCTTCAGCTTCGTCTACAGCCCGAGGCCGGGGACGCCAGCCGCGGCGCTGCCTGACGACATTCCAATGGAGGTCAAGCAGGCTCGCCTGGCGAGACTCCAGGCGAAAATCGAGGGGCAGGCAGCCGGAATCGGCGCGGCAATGGTCGGAACCGTGCAGCAGGTTCTGGTCGAAGGGCCTTCCAGGAAAAGCCGCGCCGATCTGTCCGGAAAAACCGGGAACAACAGGACCGTCAATTTCGCGGGGAGTCCGGATCTCGTCGGCCGGTTCGTCAGCGTCGAAATCACCGAAGCGCTGCGCAATTCGCTCAGGGGGAAAATCGTCCGATGAAGACGGAATCCGTCTCCTTTTCTCCTGCCGACAACAGGCGGCTTTCCAGCCTTTGCGGGGCTCTGGACGAGAATCTGCGCCAGATCGAGGTGGCGATGGGCGTCTCCATTTCGAGGAGGGGGGAGCATTTCGCCGTGAAGGGGGAACCCGAAAAAGCCAAGCTCGCCGTCTCCGCCCTCGAGAAATTCTATCTCCAGACGAAAGGGCGCGACATCGACATCGAGGAAATCCAGCTCGGTCTGGTCGAACTGCTCTCCCCCGGAAGATCGGAGGGGCAGGCCGCAAGTCCGATGCTGATGACCCGAAAATCCAACCTGCACGGCAGGACCCCGCGCCAGACGGAGTACCTCGAATGCATCCAGAAGCACGACATCACTTTCGGCATAGGGCCTGCCGGAACCGGGAAAACCTATCTCGCCGTCGCCTCCGCAGTCGACGCCATCGAGCGGGAATGGGTGAAGCGCATCGTCCTGGTGAGGCCCGCCGTGGAAGCGGGGGAGCGCCTCGGATTCTTGCCCGGGGACATGGCGCAGAAGATCGATCCCTATTTGCGCCCCCTTTACGACGCGCTCTACGACCTGATGGGGTTCGATCGGGTGGGCAGGCTCTTCGAATCGGGTGCGATAGAAGTCGCGCCGCTCGCCTACATGCGCGGCAGGACGCTCAACCATTCCTTCATCATTCTCGACGAAGCGCAGAACACCACCCCCGAGCAGATGAAGATGTTCCTCACCAGGATGGGATTCGGGAGCCGCGCCGTGATCACCGGAGACGTGACCCAGGTCGACCTCGCCAAAGGCCAGAGAAGCGGCCTCGTCGAAGCTGCCGCGGTCCTGAGGAAGGTGCCGGGAATCGCCTTCACCCACTTCCAGGCCGAGGACGTGGTGCGTCACCCGCTGGTCCAGCTGATCGTCAATGCCTACCAGGCCTATGAAAAGTGATTTGAGCCTCTCCGTCCAGTACGCTTCGACCGCAGAAAACCTCCCGACCCGACCCCGTTTCAGGAAGTGGGTCGGCGCCGCCCTGCAAAGTCCGGCGAAAATCACGATCAGGATCGTCGACGAGGAAGAAGGCAGAAGCCTCAACAGGGACTACAGAGGCCGCGACTATGCGACCAACGTGCTCACCTTCGTCTACGAAGAAGCGGAAGGGGACATCGTGATCTGCGCGCCGGTTCTGATGAAGGAAGCGCTTGAGCAGAAGAAGCCGCTCGAATCCCATTATGCGCACATGACGGTGCACGGGACGCTGCATCTCCAGGGGTACGACCACGAAAGCGACGGAGAAGCCGCGATCATGGAATCGCTCGAAACCGCGATCATGGCGAAGCTCGGTTACCCCGATCCTTACGGTGTATAATCGGGCCATGAAAAAAGCCATTTTCCTTGCGCTTTGCCTGCTCTGCGCGTCCGCCCCCGCAAGGCCCTCCGATCTCCCGCCCGCGCCGCATGTCGAGGCGAGCGCCTACCTGGTGCTCGATTACAACAGCGGACAGATCCTGCTTTCCCGCCATGCCGACGAGCGCATCGAGCCCGCATCGCTCACCAGGCTGATGAGCGCCTACATCGTATTCGACGCCCTGAAGCAGAAGGCGATCAGGCCGAATCAGAAGATCACCGTCTCGGAAAAGGCATCGCATGCCGAAGGGCCCAGGATGTTCATCGAGCCGAAAATGGCCGTGACCGTCGACCAGCTGCTCCACGGCATGATCGTCGAGTCCGGCAACGATGCCTGCATCGCGCTCGCCGAAGGCGTGGCCGGATCGGAGCAGGCCTTCGTCGAAAAGATGAACCGGGAAGCGCAGCACCTCGGCATGAAGAACACGCATTTCACCAATGCGACCGGGCTGCCGAGCCCGGATCACTACACCACGGCCCGCGACCTCGCGACCCTTTCGGCTGCGCTCATCAGGAACTTCCCCGAATACTACCCCCTCTTCTCGATCAGGCAGTACACCTGGAACGGCATTGCCCAGCCCAACAGGAACAGGCTGCTGTGGATGGACCCCTACGTCGACGGGCTGGAAACCGGGCATGGCGGAACAGCCGGCTACTGCCTCGTCGCCTCGGTGAAAAGGGACAGCAGGCGGCTGATCTCGGTGCTGGCAGGCGCGGGCTCGGACAGCGGCAGGGCGATGGATAGCCTGCAGCTTCTCAATTACGCGCTCCAGTACTACAACTCGGTGCGCCTCTATGCAAAAGGGCAGACGGTCACCACCCTCAGGGTCTGGAAGGGCAAGCAGAACACCCTTAAGGCGGGATTTCTCGACGATCTTTACGTCACCGTTCCCAGGGGGGAGGAGTCCGGGCTGCAGGCCACGATAGAAGCCCAGCAGCCGCTCATCGTTCCCGTTCTCGCGGGGCAGAAGGTCGGGGTGGTGAAAATCAATCTCGACGGAAAGCGTTTCGCGGAATTCCCCCTCGTCTCGCTGGAAAACGTGGCTCCGGCCAACATTTTCGGCCGGGTCTGGGACAGTTTCAAGCTACTTTTCGACTAGGAAATCATGATCTATCTCAACGGAAAATTCATGCCGATGGAGGAGGCGCGCATTCCCGTCCTCGACCGCGGCTTCATTTTCGGCGACGGCGTCTACGAAGTCATTCCCGTCTATTCCCGGCATCCCTTCCGGCTGGAGGAGCATCTTTCCAGGCTGCAGCACAGCCTGGACGGCATCAGGCTGGACAATCCGCACTCTGCGGGCGAATGGGAAGAACGTATCCGGCGCCTCGTCGAGCTCAACGAGCCAGAGGATCAGAGCGTTTATCTCCAGGTCACGCGGGGAGTGGCGAAACGGGACCATGCCTTCCCGAAAGGCATCGAGCCCACCGTGTTCATGATGTCCAATCCGCTCGTCACCCCTTCCAGGGAAACCCTGGAGAAGGGAGTCGCGACGATCAGCGCGGCGGACAACCGCTGGCTGCGCTGCGACATCAAGGCGACCTCCCTGCTGCCCAACGTGCTTCTTAGGCAGATGGCGGTGGATGCTGGCGCCGCGGAAACGATCCTGCTGCGGGACGGCTTCCTCACCGAAGGCGCGGCCAGCAACATCTTCGCGGTGAAGGACGGCATCCTGCTCGCGCCTCCCAAGGACAACCTGATGCTGCCGGGCATCACCTACGACGTGGTGCTGGAGCTCGCGCAAAGCATCGGACTGCCTTGCGAAGTGAGGCAGGTGTCGGAGAACGAGCTCTTCTGTGCATCCGAACTCCTGCTCACTTCCTCCACCAAGGAAGTCACGCCGATCACGTCCCTAGACGGAAAACCCGTGGGGAACGGCAAGCCGGGGCCGGTGTTCGAAAAACTGCATGCCGCCTACCAGGCATTCAAGCATTCCGTGATGAGGAGGGCATGAGCGGGGAGTCCCTGATCGAATACCCCTGCGCCTTTCCGATCAAGATCATGGGAAGGAGCGAAAACGCGGGATTCGCCGACGCGGTTCTGGGCGTGGTGCTCGCGCACGATCCAAGTTTCGAGGCGTCCGGCATGGAAATGCGCGCCAGCCGCGAGGGAAAATACATCAGCCTCACCTGCACCGTGAACGCGACCTCGCGCGAGCAGCTCGATTCCCTCTACCGGGAATTGTGCGGCCATCCCCTGGTCGTCATGGTGCTTTGATGGAAATCCTCGTGAGGCGGCTCGGCCTCGCCGAATACCTGCCGACTTTCCAGGCGATGCAGGATTTCACCTCGCGAAGGGATCCGCAAACCCCCGACGAAATCTGGATGCTGCAGCATCCGCCGATCTATACTTACGGGCTCGCGGGAAGGCCGGAGCACCTTCCGCTTAAGCCCGCGATTCCGGTCCTGAAGGTGGACAGGGGGGGGCAGGTCACCTACCATGGCCCGGGACAGCTCGTCCTTTATCTCCTGCTCGACCTGAAGCGCAGGAATACGGGCGTGCGGGCGCTCGTGACGAAAATGGAGCAGGCAGTGATCAGGCTGCTGGAAAACCACGGCGTGCAGGCAGAATCGAGGAGGGATGCGCCCGGAGTCTACGCGGGAAGCGCGAAAATCGCATCCCTGGGCCTCAGGGTGAAGCGGGGCTGCTGCTACCACGGCTTGTCCCTCAATGTGGACATGGACCTCTCCCCCTTTTCCATGATCGATCCCTGCGGCTACAGGGGACTGGAAGTGACCAGGACGAAGGACCTCGGAATCGGCGAATCGGCGGATCGGCTCGGGGACGAGCTGGTCGCTATACTGAAGGAAATGCTATGACGGAAAGACAGAAGGGGGAGGCCAAGACTGCCAGGATCCCGATCAAGATCGTGCCGCAGCCGGTTGCGAGAAAGCCGGAATGGATCAGGGTGAAGTCCGGAAGCTCAGGAAACTACCACGAGATCAAGAAGCTGCTCAGGGAGCGCAATCTCCACACGGTATGCGAGGAAGCCTCCTGCCCCAACATAGGCGAATGCTTCGGCAAGGGAACGGCGACCTTCATGATCCTCGGGGATCTGTGCACCAGGCGCTGCCCCTTCTGCGACGTCGCCCACGGCAAGCCGCTGCCCCCCGATCCTCATGAGCCCCTGCATCTTGCCGAATCGATTGCCGCATTGAAGCTGAAGTACGTGGTGATCACGAGCGTCGACCGGGATGACCTGAGGGACGGGGGAGCGCGGCATTTCGTCGACTGCATCGATGCCGTCAGGGAGCATTCGCCCGAGACGAAAATCGAGGTTCTGGTTCCCGACTTCAGGGGAAGGCTGGATATCGCCCTCGAAATCTTCGGCGAAGGGCTTCCCGACGTGATGAACCACAATCTGGAAACGGTGCCGCGGCTCTACAGGGCGGCGCGGCCGGGGGCCGACTACCTGCATTCGCTCGCGCTCCTTTCCGAATTCAAGAAAAGGCATCCCGGCATCCCCACGAAGTCGGGCATCATGCTGGGGCTGGGCGAGGAGGACGGCGAGGTTCTGGAAGTGATGGCGGACATGAGGAAGCACGGCGTGCAAATGCTCACCCTCGGCCAGTATCTCCAGCCCTCGAAGGGCCATCTTCCCGTTTCGCGCTTCGTCCATCCGGACCGGTTTCTCGAATTCGAGAAGGCCGCCATGGAAATGGGATTCTCGCACGCGGCCTGCGGCCCCATGGTGCGCTCTTCCTACCATGCGGACCTCCAGGCGCACGGCTTGGTGTGAAGTGACACAAGATAATGAGACTTTCTAATAGTTGACGAGACAGTTATACGCGTTTTATGTATTTCAATGCAATTTTTTGGCACCGCGGATTCAATTTTGAAGTGCAACGCCTGATTGGTTGAAGAATACCTGACTTGGGGTCAGGAATCCAAGTCGTTTTCTGGGGCGATTGTTCAATTTGACCATGGCCGCTTCAATCTCCTGGTGAG
>JAKBJU010000003.1 GCA_021835845.1 Pseudomonadota bacterium
TTGACCATGGCCTGGTTCAGACGAAAACCAGCAGCCGGGCTGATACATCATTCGGATCGGGGAAGTCAGTATGCCAGCGAAGCATTCCAGGCCAAACTGAAGGAATATGGAATGCTATGTTCAATGATCCGCAAAGGGAATTGCTGGGATAACGCGCCGACGGAAAGCTGGTTTGGCAACTTCAAGATCGAACGGGTCTATGGCGGAAGTGGTGAAAAAGAGGGCGAACGCGTCATGAACCCCACGAAAAAACAGATTGCCGCGGCCCTTGCCTTCTACTCTGGCGATCCAATCCCCAAAAAGCCCGAGCGCAAAAAAAATGCACGACCTGAAGCGGCTGTCCTGGCTGCTGTCCTGAAGGTAATGCGGCTTCATCCGAAAGTCGCATGGATCGAGCGCATGAACACCGGAGCAGTCAAGACAGACGACAGATTCATCCGGTACGGGTTTCGAGGATGCTCTGATCTGATCGGGCAACTGAAGGACGGGCGCTTCATTGCCATCGAATGCAAAGCCCCTGGAGGCAAGCTGTCTGAGGATCAAGCGGCATTCCTGGAACGAGTGCGGCAACATGGAGGCATGGCAATCCTCGCTCGATCTCCTGATGAAGCATTACGGGCGCTGGAAGGCGTTAACACGATTTCAACGAGGAAACTGACATGACGACCAGAGGAAAGAAGAAAACCCCGGCGACCACAAAGGCGCATGATCCAGAACCCTGGAGGGGGCTGACAAATGTTACGCTTGCCCCTTCGTTCAATGCGGCTGCTGTCATAGCCGAATATGGCAAACCATTCGGGGAGCAGGATGTTTATTTGCTCGCGGAGAGCCTTCGAGAATCGAACCAAAAGATTGCAGACGGCGACATGAAGCGAGTGGAGGCCATGTTGATAGACCAGGCCCATGCCCTGCAATCCATGTTCATGAACTTCTCACGGCGGGCGCTGAATCAGCAATACCAAAGCAATCTGGAATCGTTCTTCAAGATGGCATTGAAGGCGCAAAATCAATGCCGGATGACGCTCGAAACTCTGGCGACAATCAAGAACCCGCCGATTGTATACGCGAAGCAGGCGAACGTAACGACAGGCCCGCAACAGGTCAATAACGGCATACCAGGCCCGCACGCGGGACAAAATCAAAATCGAGCGAACGAACTTTTGGAGCTGAAAGATGGCGAACGGCTGGACACCGGAACGGCGAGCGCGGCAAGCGGAACTGATAAGGCGCTGGCAACCCTGGACGAGATCAACAGGCCCCAGGAGTATCGAAGGGAAGGCTAGGGCTGCGGCAAACTCATTGCAGCATGGTTTCTATTCGGCTGTAGCGAAAGACGACCAGAAGCGCACCAATGCCCTGTTGCGGCAATGCAGGGATACCCTGAAACGGGTCAAATAACGTAATGCTTGCCGAAACGGTACGCAGTTAAGTACGCATGGTTAACAGTATGGTTAACACGGAAACGGCAGTCGGTTGACAGGCTGGTTGACAGCAAAATAGGTGATGGTTGCCAGTGAGGTTGCCACAAAAAACGGCATTGTAACAAGGTAGGTTGTAACAGCCGATACAGGCGGTATCCAGTGAGGTATCCACGGAATAGGGGGGGATTTCGATTCCTATGGCGCAACAATCCCTAGACCGTGCGCTTGCAGATTTTTTTGTTTCCACAAAATTCAGGTATGGGGTATCGAGACTGATCCGGGAACTCATGACCGCGGAAATACCCCGATTTTCCCCTTTTGTGTAACCCTGGCGTAACCCAGGCGGAAATGAAAAAGGCCTGCATGTCTGCAAGCCTTTGATTTTTTGGTGCCGGCAATAGGAATCGAACCCACGACCTTCTGATTACAAATCAGCTGCTCTACCGTCTGAGCTATGCCGGCGCGTTTGGATTATATAAGCTGGGGGCGGGGCGGGCAAATGTTCACTTGATGATGGTGAGCTTCGGTTTGGGCGGCGGCGCTGAAGGCGGCGGTTCGTCCTCGGGCAAGCCTTCGGTTTCTTCTGCCTGGAAGAAAAGCCCTTCGCCGCTCTCCTTGGAGAAAATGCCCGCGACCCTGGAGACGGGAACCCAGATATCCCTGGAAACCCCGCCGAAACGCGCCGAGAACTGGATCACCTCGTTCCCCAGGACGAGTGCGCGGGTCGCGCCCGGCCCGATGTTGAGCACGATTTCCCCGTTCTTGACGAACTCCATGGGGACGCGCGTGCTGGCATCGACCTTCACCGAAAGATAGGGCGTCTGACCGGCGTCCGAGCACCATTCGTAAATCGCCCTGACGAGATAGGGCTTGGTCGAAGCTGCGCTCACTTGCGCATGACCTTCTCCGAGGCCGTCAGCGCGCTGATGAAGGCCGGCCTGCTGAAGATCCTTTCGGCGTATTTCAGGATGGGAGCGGCCTGCTTGCCGAGCTGGATGCCGTAGTAGTCGAGCCGCCACAGGAGCGGCGCGAGCGCGACGTCCAGCATCGAGAATTCTTCGCCGAGAATATATTTCTGTCTGGCGAAAACCGGAGCGATCTGGGTCAGGCTGTCCCTGATGGCAATCCTGGCCTTCTCCGCGCCTTTCTGGCTGCCGCGCTCGATTTCCTCGACATGCACGAAAAGCTCCTTCTCGAACCTGAACAGGAACAGCCTGGCCCTCGCGCGCATGATCGGGTCGGCAGGCATCAGCTGCGGATGGGGGAAGCGGTCGTCGATGTATTCGTTGATGATGTTGGATTCGTACAGAACCAGGTCGCGCTCGACGAGGACCGGAACCTGGTTGTAGGGATTCATCACCGCCAGATCCTCGGGCTTGTTGTAGAGATCGACGTCGATGATCTGGAAATCCATGTCCTTTTCGAACAGCACGATGCGGCAGCGCTGGCTGAAAGGGCAGGACGTGCCCGAATACAGTGTCATCATGATGAAAGAAATTCCCGGCAAAACGCCATTTTAACCAATTCCGGCGAAAACTTGAACATTCTTCTTGCAATCAATTGTATATGCAAGGGAAATTGTCATATCGGGTTGTCCGCGTCGATGAATTCGTGCTCGAGATCGAAGCGCGAGGCGAGATGCTCGCCCAGGGCCATGATGCCGTAGCGCTCGGTCGCATGATGTCCTGCGCAGATGTAGGCGATGCCGGATTCTTCGGCCTCGTGCACCGTCTGCTCCGAGATTTCCCCGGAAAGATAGGCGTCGGCCCCGAGCCTTGCCGCATCCAGCAGATAGCCCTGGGCGGCGCCGCTGCACCAGGCGATTCTCCTCACGGTTCCAGATTTCTTGCCGACGATCAGGGGGGCCCTGGAAAGCTTTTCGGATATCCGGCTGCCGAGCGCATCCGGGGAAAGCGGACGATCCAGCTCTCCCAGCATGGCGATGCCTTGGTCGCCGAAGCGCGATTCGAACGAGAATCCGAGCCTCTGCCCGAGCTTCGCGTTGTTGCCCAGTTCGGGATGGGCGTCCAGCGGCAGGTGATAGGCGAAAAGGCTCATCCCGCTTTTCATCAGGAGCTCGATGCGCCCGCGCTTGATGCCGGCGATCCTTGCATCCTCGCTTTTCCAGAAGTAACCGTGGTGGACCAGGACGGCATCCGCGCCGGCATCCCTCGCACTTTCCAGGAAGGACAGGGATGCGGTGACGCCGGTTGCGATTTTCCGGATGCTTCGGGTCCCTTCCACCTGCAATCCGTTAGGGCAGTAATCCCGGAACCGGTCGACCTCGAGCAAACGTCCGGTATAATCTTCCAATTCATGGTGAAGCATAGGGATCCTCATCGATGCGCAGACTTTGGCTTATTTTTGCACAAACGGCGACCATAAGTCTCGCCGTTCTGTTCGTCGTCTCGACCCTGAAATCCGATCTTCTCCCCTGGGGAAAGCGCGGCTCTATCGCAACCATACGCGAAGCGCCCGAGATCGGGGCGGGAAAGATGACGGGGTTTTCCGCCGCAGCCGGAAAGGCCATGCCTTCGGTGGTCAACATTTTCACCAGCCACGAAGTCAGGTTCCCCAGGAATCCGCTGATGGACGATCCCTTCTTCAGGCGCTTTTTCGGCGAGCCGGAGCAGGACCAGACGAGGAGAAGCATCAGCCTCGGGTCGGGCGTGATCGTGAGCCAGGAAGGCTATATCCTCACCAACCACCATGTGATCAAGGCGGCCGACGAGATCGAGGTCGCCTTGTCGGATGGCAGGAAGTCCATGGCGAAGGTGGTGGGCTCCGACCCGGAGACTGATCTGGCTGTGCTGAAGGTCGATTTCAGGAATCTCGTCCCGGTCACCTTCGGGCACTCCGAAAGCATCAAGGTCGGGGATGTCGTGCTCGCGATAGGCAATCCCTTCGGGGTCGGGGAGACCGTCACCATGGGCATCGTCAGCGCATTGGGGCGCAGCCATCTCGGCATCAATACCTACGAGAACTTCATCCAGACCGATGCCGCCATCAACCCGGGCAATTCGGGCGGAGCGCTGGTCGACTCGAACGGAAACCTGGTCGGAATCAACACCGCGATTTATTCCCAAAGCGGGGGCTCCCTCGGCATAGGCTTTGCCATACCGGTGAGCCTCGCCAAGAACGTGATGGAGCAGATCATGGAAAAGGGTGCGGTGACGCGCGGCTGGATCGGGGTCGAAGTGCAGGACATCAGCCAGGACCTCGCCGACTCCTTCGGGCTTTCCGACACCAGGGGAGCGCTGATCGCCGGCGTTTTCAGAGGCGGTCCCGCCTATTCCGCCGGGATCAGGCCGGGAGATATTCTGGTGGAACTCGCAGGCAAAAAAATCACGGATTCCTCCTCGATGCTGAACAGCATCGCCGAACTCGAACCCGGCACGCAGGCCTCCCTGAAGATACTGAGAGGGGGGAAGGAGATGAAAGTCAGGGTCAGCGTCGGCAAGCGTCCCGACGTCAAGAGGCGCTGACATGCTGATCGACACGCACTGCCATCTGGATGCGGCAGAGTTCGATTCCGACCGCGGCGAAGTGATCGCGCGCGCGCGATCCGCCGGCGTCGGCGCATTCGTGATTCCGGCTGTGGAGCGAAAGGCCTTCGAGAAGGTCCTTTCGATCTGCGGAGAGAACCTTCATTGCTACCCGGCCTTGGGGATACACCCGATGTATGTCGGCGATGCCGTTCCGGAGGACATCGAAGCGCTGAGGTCGAGAGCGCTCGAAGTCGCTGCTGTTGGGGAAATCGGGCTCGATTTTTTCGTCGAGAATTACGACAGGGAAAGGCAGATTCATTTTTTCGAGGCGCAGTTGAAGATCGCCCGCGAATTCGATCTTCCCGTGCTTCTCCATGTTCGCCGCGCCCAGGATGCCGTCCTCGCATCGCTCAGGAAAATCAGGGTCAAGGGCGGGATTGCCCATGCCTTCAACGGCAGCTTCCAGCAGGCCGGGGAATTCATCCGGCTCGGCTTCAGGCTGGGATTCGGCGGGGCGATGACCTTTGAGCGTGCGACCAGGATACGCGCCCTGGCCGCCGATCTGCCGATGGAAAGCATCGTCCTCGAGACCGACTCTCCCGACATGCCGCCTTCATTCATCGGGAAAGCCAGGAACAGCCCAGAATATCTGCCTGAAATAGCGGAAGTGCTTGCTAACTTTAGAAAGATGACTGTAAATGAAGTGGCGATGGCGACAACTGCGAACGCCAGGGAAGTGCTGGAGCTGGAATGAGCCGATTCGAGAGAACGCGCATCCTGATCGGGGACGAGGGCATAGCCAGACTGGCTTCGAAGCATGTCTTCCTGGCGGGCCTGGGGGGAGTGGGTTCCTATTGCGCGGAAGCCCTCGCGCGCGGCGGCATAGGCAGGCTGACGCTGCTCGATCACGACGTCGTCGCGGAGAGCAACATCAACAGACAGCTTCCCGCGCTCGATTCGACCGTCGGAAAATCCAAGGCGGAATTGATGCAGGCGAGGATAGCCGACATCAATCCCGATTGCACGGTCTCCATCAGACGCGAGTTCCTCACCCCGGAGAACGTGAACGAGATCGTCCCGGATGCCGATTACGTGATCGATGCGATCGATTCGCTCAACTGCAAGGTTGCGCTGGTCGCCGAGAGCGTGAAGCGCGGCCTGAAAGTCGCCTCCAGCATGGGGGCCGGAAACAAGCTCGATCCTTCCAGGATCAGGCTCGCCGACATTTCGCAGACCTCCATCTGCCCGCTCGCCAGCCAGATGAGGAAGCGCCTGAGAAAGCGCGGCATAGAGAAGGGGGTGCTTGCCGTATTCACGGACGAAGTCGGGCGTTCCCCGCTTCCTCCCGAGCCCGTTTCGGGCCACGGGCGCCCCAGGGCGGTGAATGGCACGATCAGCTACATGCCCCCTCTTTTCGGCCTCCTGCTGGCCGGGGCAGTCATCAAAGCGCTCCTGGAAGAGTGAACAGCGCAATCGACTCGACATGGGAAGTGTGCGGGAACATGTTGACCACTCCCGCGCATTCGAGCGTATAGCCCTTCGAATGGACCAGGATCCCCGCGTCCCTGGCGAGCGTCGCAGGGTCGCAGGAGACGTAGACGATGCGCGAAGGAAGTGCGGGCCCCAGACTTTCCACCAGTTCTTTTGCTCCGGCGCGGGGCGGATCGATCAGCATCTTGTCGAATCCCTGCAAATTCACCCCTTTCATGTCGAAAAGGTCGGCCGCGACGAAGCTCGCATTGGCTATGCCGTTCTTCCCGGCGTTTTCCATCGCCCGCTCGACGAGGGATGAACTGCCCTCCATGCCGACAACCGCCGCGCCCGATTTCGCGATGGGCAGGGTGAAGTTGCCCAGTCCGCAGAAAAGGTCGGCAATTCTTTCGCCTTCCGAAGGCGATAGCAGGGCGACTGCGCGCCTTACCAGCGCCCGGTTGATCGCGAAATTCACCTGGGTGAAGTCGGAGGGCAGGAAGGGCATGACGATCCCGAATTCGGGAAGAGAATAATGGAGCCTCGCCGGTTTTTCGGGATGGAAGGGATGAATGGAATCGACCCCCCTCGGCTGCAGGTAGATGGCAATGTCGTGCCTGTCGGAGAACGCCCTGACGAGCGCCTCGTCCTCATTCGAGAGCGGATCGAGTATCCTGAATACCAGAAGGTCGGCTTCCTCCCCGACTGCGACTTCGACCTGGGGAAGCCGCTTCCTGATCGAGAGTGCCCCTATCAATTCCTTTAGATGCGGAATCAGCATCGAGATTTTTTCAGGCACGACCTCGCAATTGTCCATGTCGGTGACGTAACGGGTGCGCTTTTCGTTGAAGCCGACCAGGAGCTTTCCCTTTTTCTCGACAAAGCGCACCGAGAGCCTGGCGCGATGCCGGTATCCCCAGTAGGGGCCGTGGATGGCAGGCAGGATGCGCCCCGGGCTCACTTTTCCGATGTGCCGGAAGGCATCTTCCAGGACGCGCTGCTTGGCGGCGACTTGCGCCGAAGCTTCCAGGTGCTGCATGCTGCATCCCCCGCAGACGCCGAAATTGGCGCACCTGGGTTTCACCCGCGAGGGGCTTTCGCGGAGAATTTTCGAAATGTTGGCGAATTCGACCCGGGGTTTTTTCTTGTAGACGGAAGTTTCGACCTCCTCGCCCGGAAGGGCTCCCTCGACGAAGACCGCCTTGCCTTCGCAATGCGCCACGCCTCGGCCTTCGTGGTCGATAGATTCTATTGTGATCATGCGTTTTCCTGAATCATTTTCGTTTTCGGGACTTTTTCCATGTCCCAGTTGGCAATTGCCCAGTTCCAGAACGAGGGGATGTCCGCATCCAGAAGCTCATCGGGGGGATTCTGCCCCAGAAAGCCGAGCGCCCTGAAAAGCACGGGCACTGCCGGTTCGACGGGGCTCGCCTGCGTCTGCTTGGAAAGCTTCTCCCCATGTTCATTCGCCGCAACGGGAAGGTGGGCATAGGCCGGCGTATCGAAGCCGAGGCATTTCTGCAGTCGGATCTGGCGCGGAGTCGAGTCTAGCAGGTCCGCGCCCCTGACGACATGCGTCACGCCCTGTTCCTCGTCGTCGACTACCACGGCGAGCTGGTAGGCGAAGTAGCCGTCTGCGCGCAGCAGCACGAAGTCGCCGACTTCCCTTTCCAGGTTCTGGGCGAATTCTCCCTGAATGCCGTCGAGAAAGGCTATCCGCTCGTTTTCCACCCTGATCCTGATCGCGCGGGCCTCGCCCCTTGCGCCATTCCTGCAGGTTCCCCGGTAGATGCCTTCGATTTCGCGTCTCGAACAGGAACAGGGATAGGTGAAATTTCCCAGGCTTTCCAGCGCGTCCCGGTAAAGTCGGGTCCGGGCGCTCTGGAAGACGACTTCCCCGTCCCAGGCCATGCCCAGTTTTTCCAGAACATGCAATATTTCGGACGCAGCCCCCGGCGCTGTCCTCGCCTCGTCAACGTCCTCGATCCTGACCAGCCATTTCCCTCCGGCGGCTCTTGCCGCGAGAAGACTTCCCGTCGCGGCGACGATGGAGCCGAAATGGAGCGGGCCTGTAGGGGAGGGGGCGAAGCGTCCGACATGGGTCATGAGGCGCTATTCTGCCACAGCTTGAACAAGGATGCTTCCTGTCCTATAAAGAGAATCCGGATACTCGCAACAGGAGGAGCCATGCTGGACATAGAGAAAATGATGGGGGACGACCCCGAAGGACGACTTTCCTCTCTCCCCGAATGGAACGAGGAAGTCGCGAAGAAGCTCGCCGAGAAGGAGGGCATTGCGCTGACCGAGGAGCACTGGGAAGTGATCAGGCTGCTGAGGAACCATTACCGGCTGCGCGGCAACGATCTGAGCGGGACGAGATTGCTGAATGCGCTCGAAGAGCCTTTCGGCGCAAGGGGCGGCAAGAAGCATCTTTACGAGCTGTTCCCCGGCGGGCCGATCAACCAGGGAAGCCGCCTGGCCGGCGTGCCGCCTCCCCCCTACAGCCGGGACACCTCCTTTGGCAGCGTCGCCTGATTCAGGGCTTTCCCTAGGCTTCTTTTCCGCTTGTCGGGACGAATTTTGCGAGGAATATGCCGAGTTCGTACAGCAGCCAGAGCGGCACGGCGAGCATGGTTTGCGAGACGATGTCGGGCGGGGTGAATACTGCGCCCAATACGAACGCCCCGACGATCATGTAGGGGCGCCATTCCTTGAGCTTCTCGATCTGGATGAATCCCATCCTGACCAGAACGACGACGATGATCGGGACTTCGAACGTGACCCCGAAGGCGATGAACAGGGTGAGGACGAAATCGAGGTATTTCCCGATGTCGGTCATCATCGAAACGCCTTCCGGCGTCACCTTGGAAATGAAGCCGAAAACGACGGGAAAGACCAGAAAATAGGCGAAAGCCATGCCGCTGAAGAAAAGGAAGGTGCTGCCCACGATGAGCGGTGCGATCAGCTTCTTCTCGTGGGAATAGAGCCCCGGGGCGACGAATGCCCAGAGCTGGTAAAGCGTGTGGGGCAGGCTGATCAGGAAGGCGGCCATGATCGCGATCTTCATCGGGACCAGGAAGGGCGTGGTCACCTCTGTCGCGATCATGCTCCCCCCCTTGGGCAGGTGGGAGAGCAGGGGGTGGGCGAGAATGGTGTAAAGCTCACGCGCCCAGGGGGCGAGGCAGAGGAACAGGACGACGACGACTGCGGCGATCCGCAACAGGCGGGTTCTGAGTTCGATCAGGTGGGCGATGATGCTGTCTGCTGTGCTCATTTTTCGCCGAAATCGATATTGAGCTGCCGCGGATCCTCTTCAGCGACAGGCTCCCCGTGCGCCTCCTCTTCGATCGGCTTCTTCACTTCCTCCAGTTCGATGCGCACCGCGCCTTCGGCTTCCCTGAACTTCTGCTCGTATTCGAACGCCTTGATTTTCAGGGCGGCTTCGAGTTTCATCGCGGATTCCCTGGCGTCTTCCTGCATTTTCTTGATTTCGTCGAGATTGGCTTCGCGCTGCAGTTCGACCTTGACGTCGTTGACGTAGCGCTGCGCCCGCCCGAGCAGCAGGCCGAAGGTGCGCGCCACCTTGGGCAGACGTTCCGGGCCGATGACGACGAGTGCGACTATCCCGATGAGGAAGAGCTCTGAGAAGCTGATGTCGAACATTGGATCAGGATTTCGATTTTTCCTTCACCTCACCCTCGAGGGTGTGTCCGGTTTCTTTCGAGTCGAGCTTGGCATGCTCGTCGTCGATGCCCGCCATGCCTTCCTTGAAGCCTTTCACAGCGCCGCCGAGATCGCTGCCGATATTCCTCAGTTTCTTCGTTCCGAAAATCAGCAGAACGACCACAAGAACGATGAGCCAGTGCCAGATGCTGAATGAACCCATTTTAAACTCCTTGAATTAAATCCTGACGAGCATGGGAGGAAGCCTTTCCTTCCCGCCGATGACATGCAGATGCAGATGCATCACCTCCTGACCGCCGATCCTTCCCGTATTGACGATGGTGCGGAATCCGTCGGCGAGCCCTTCTTCCCTGGCGAGCTTGGGGGCGAGCACCATGATCTTGCCCATGACATCCCTGTGCATTTCACCGACATGCGCCATGGATTCGATATGTTCCTTGGGAATCAGCATGAAATGGACAGGGGCCAAGGGATGGATGTCGTGTATGGCGATGACGTCTTCGTCCTCGTAAAGTCTCCTGCCGGGAATCTCCCCCCTGATGATGCGGCAAAAAATGCAGTTTTCCATTATTTTCGCCCTGCCTTTTCCTCGTTGCCCGAAACGCCTTCCCTTCTTTCCAGTTCGGCATACACGTCTTCCGGGCGCAGCCCGTGCCAGGCGAGCATGACGAGGCTGTGGAACCAGAGGTCCGCAGTTTCCTTCACAACGTGCAGTTTATCACCGTCCTTGGATGCGAGCAGCGTCTCCCCGGCTTCTTCCGCTATCTTTTTCAGGATGGCGTCCTGCCCCTTGTCGAAAAGGGAGGCGACATAGGACGACTTCGGGTCCATCCCCTTGCGGGATTGAATCGTGTCCGCGAGGCGTTCCAGTATGCTCATGCCTTGCTCCCGTAAATTTCCTCGGGGGACTTGATCACTTCGTCCGTCACCACCCAGTGGCCGTCTTCCAGCTTCTGGAAGAAGCAGCTCTCCCGCCCCGTGTGGCAGGCAATGCCGCCCTGCTGTTCGACCTGCAGAAGAATCACGTCTTCGTCGCAATCGAGACGCATCTCGACGATTCTCTGGGTATGTCCCGATTCCTCTCCCTTCTTCCAGAGCTTTTTTCTGGAGCGCGACCAGTAGACGGCGACCCCGGTTCTGGCGCTCAGCTCCAGGGATTCGCGGTTCATCCAGGCGACCATCAGCACGCGCCCGGTGGTTGAATCCTGGGCGATCGCGGGAACAAGGCCTTCGTTGGACCAGTTGATCTTGTTCAGCCAGTTGTCGTTCAAAGTCTCACCTCGATATGGCGGTTCGCCATGTATTCCTTGGCCTGTCTCACGGTGTATTCGCCGTAATGGAATATGCTCGCGGCAAGGACCGCATCGGCATGTCCTTCGAGCACGCCTTGCGCAAGATGCGCGAGGTTGCCCACGCCGCCGCTCGCGATCAGTGGAATGTCGAGCGCGTCGGATACGGCCCTGGTGAGTTCGATGTCGAAGCCGTTCTTGGTGCCGTCCCTGTCCATGCTGGTGAGCAGGATTTCCCCCGCTCCCAGCTGCTGCATCCTTACCGCCCATTCTATAGCATCCAGCCCGGTTTGCCTTCTTCCGCCGTGAGTGAACACTTCCCACTGGCCTTCGCCGGTCCTTTTTGCATCGATCGCGACGACGATGCATTGCGATCCGAAGCGGCTGGAAGCTTCGGCGACGAGATCGGGGTTGGATACCGCCGACGTGTTCATGCTGACCTTGTCAGCGCCCGCATTGAGCAGGCTCCTCACATCCGCAACCGCCCTGACCCCGCCTCCTACCGTGAGCGGGATGAAGACCTGGGAAGCCACATCCTCGATGATTCTGAGGATCAGCCCGCGTTCGTCCGAGCTTGCCGTGATGTCGAGGAAGGTGAGTTCGTCCGCGCCCTGCTCGTCATAGCGGCGGGCAATCTCCACGGGGTCCCCGGCGTCCCTGAGGCCGACGAAGTTGACTCCCTTGACGACCCTTCCACCGGTTACGTCGAGGCAGGGAATGATCCTTTTCGCGAGTCCCATTTCACTCCAGGAATTTCGGGGCGAGCGAGTCGGCGAGCGCCTGCGCCGCCTTGAAGTCGAGCGTTCCCTCGTAGATGGCGCGCCCCGTGATCGCCCCCATGATGCCCTCCGATGCTATGCCGCACAGCGCCCTGATGTCTTCGAGGTTGGTGAGTCCGCCGCTCGCGATCACCGGAATGGTGAGTTCGCGCGCGAGATTGACGGTTGCCTCTATATTGACCCCGGTGAGCATGCCGTCCCGGCCGATGTCGGTGTAGATGACGGCCTCCACTCCGTAATCCTGGAATCGCTTGGCGAGATCGACGACGTCGTGCCCGGTCACCTTGGACCAGCCGTTGACTGCCACCTTGCCGTCCTTGGCGTCCAGCCCGACCATGATGTGGCCGGGAAAGGCGTTGCAGGCGTCGTGCAAGAATCCCGGGGTCTTGACCGCTGCGGTGCCGATGATGATGTAAGTGACCCCGTCGTCGAGATAGCGCTCTATGGTTTCGAGGTCGCGGATTCCTCCGCCGAGCTGGACCGGAATGTCATCCCCTACCGCTTCGATCACGGAGCGGATCGCTTCCTCGTTCCTGGGTTTTCCGGCAAACGCGCCGTTGAGGTCGACGAGATGGAGGCGTCTCGCGCCCTGGGCTATCCAGTGCCTCGCGGTGGTTGCCGGATCGTCGGAAAAGACGGTGGCGTCTTCCATCAGTCCCTGTTTGAGGCGAACGCATTCGCCGTCTTTCAAATCGATGGCAGGAATAATCAGCATATCCCGGTGTTCTCCAATCTAAATTGCGCCATTCCAGGCGGAGAAATTGCGCAGCAGGGCAAGCCCTGCGCTCTGGCTCTTCTCCGGATGGAATTGTACGGCAAAAATATTGCCCTTCGCCACGGCCGAGGCGAAGCGGAAGGGATAGCGGCTGGTTGCCGCGACGATGCCTTCGTCGTCAGGTTCGGCGTAATAGCTGTGCACGAAATAGAACCGGCTTCCCTGTGCTATGCCTTCCCAGAGGGGATGGGACAGGCAGGTTTCGACCTGGTTCCATCCGATATGCGGCACTTTCAGCTTTTCCCCGGAAGAATCGAACATCTTGTCCTGCGGGAAACGCTTCACCTTGCCCCTCAGAATCCCCAGTCCGGCCACGTTCCCCTCTTCGCTGAAATCGAAGAGCATCTGCAGGCCGATGCAGATGCCGAGAAAGGGCTTTTCCCTGGCCGAGCGCATGACCGCATCCCTCAGCCCCCTGGAATCGAGCTCACGCATGCAGTCCGGCATGGCGCCCTGTCCGGGAAAAACGACATGGCTCGCCTTGAGGATTTCGGCAGGGTCGCTCGTCACCGCCACCTTGGATTGCGGCGAGACATGCTCTATCGCATGGGCGACAGAGCGCAGGTTGCCCATGCCGTAATCGATGATGGCGATTTCAGCCATGCTCAGAGGCTGCCCTTGGTCGATGGCGTTTCGCCATCGAGGCGCGCGTCGATGCAGCATGCCATTCTCAGCGCGCGCCCGAAAGCCTTGAAAATCGTCTCGCACTGGTGATGCGCATTCTTTCCCCTGAGATTGTCGATATGCAGGGTGACCAGGGCATGGTTGACGAAGCCCTGGAAGAATTCGCGAACCAGTTCGACATCGAATTCCCCCACCATGCCGCGCGTGAATGGCGCGTCCATGACCAGCCCGGGCCTGCCGGAGAGGTCGACGACGACCCTGGAGAGAGCCTCGTCCAGCGGGACGTAGGCGTGGCCATAGCGGGATATGCCCTTCTTGTCCCCGATCGCGCGGGAAAACGCCTGCCCCAGGGTGATGCCGATGTCTTCCACCGTGTGGTGGCCGTCGATGTGCAGATCTCCCTTCGCACTGACATCGAGGTCGATCAGGCCGTGCCTCGCGATCTGGTCGAGCATGTGGTCGAAGAAGCCTATTCCGGTGGAAATCGAGGATTTGCCGGTGCCATCCAGGGCGATCCTGACGGAAATCTCGGTTTCGAGCGTGCTTCTTTTGACTTCAGCTTCCCGCATGATGTGTGTCCTATGAGTTTTCGAAACGAAAGGCAGCGGACCGGGCATGCGCATCCAGCCCTTCGCCGATGGCGAGCGTTTGCGCTACCCGCCCCAGGGTTGCCGCGCCCGCCTGCGACACCGATATCAGGCTGGTCCGCTTCTGGAAGTCGTAGACTCCCAGCGGGGAGGAGAAGCGCGCGGTTCTCGATGTGGGCAGGACATGATTCGGCCCTGCGCAGTAATCTCCGAGCGACTCCGAAGTATAGCGGCCCATGAAGATCGCCCCGGCATGCCGGATCTTGTCGAGCAGCGCTTCCGGGTCTTCCACGGAAAGTTCGAGGTGTTCGGGGGCGATTTGGTTCGCGATCTCGCACGCTTGTGGAAGATCCTTCACCTTGATCAGCGCGCCGCGCCTGCCGAGCGATGCCGCTATCACTGCGCGCCTCGCCATTTGCGGGAGGAGCTTTTCCAAGCTCCTCTCGACGGCATCGAGGAAGTCCATATCCGGGCAGAGCAGGATGGCCTGGGCGATTTCGTCGTGCTCGGCCTGGGAGAAAAGATCCATGGCGATCCAGTCCGGATTCGTCCTGCCGTCGCAGATCACCAGGATTTCGGACGGGCCTGCGATCATGTCTATGCCGACCGTTCCGAAAACCCTGCGCTTGGCCTCTGCCACATAGGCGTTGCCGGGCCCCACGATCTTGTCGACCTGGGGAACCGTTTGGGTGCCGTAGGCGAGCGCACCCACCGCCTGGGCGCCGCCCACGCAGAATACCCTGTCGACATGGCAGATCGCGGCAGCGGCGAGCACCAGTTCGTTCTGCTCTCCTCCCGGTGTCGGGACGACCATGATGAGTTCGGATACGCCTGCAACCTTGGCGGGAATCGCGTTCATCAGCACCGAAGAAGGATAGGCTGCCTTCCCGCCCGGAACATAAAGACCGACCCTGTCAAGCGGCGTGATCTTCTGCCCGAGCATGGTGCCGTCTTCCTCGACGTGGCGCCAGGAAGCCTGCAACTGTTTTTCGTGGTAGATTCTGATCCTGTGCGCAGCCTGCTCGAGCGCTTCGCGCTGGGCCCGTGGCAAATTCTGCAAGGCCGCTTCGAGTCGCGATCTCGGCAGGTCGAGCGCGTTTATGGAAGCCGCATCCAGTCTGTCGAAGCGCCGCGTATAGTCGAGCAGTGCGGCATCCCCCCGTTTCTGGATGTCGTCGAGTATGGAGGCGACGGTTTCCTCTAATTTCGGGTCGCGCGCGCTTTCGTAGGCGAGCAGGGCTCTCAGCCCGGAATCGAATCCGGAAGCCTGGGTGTCGAGACGGGAAATGATGGGCATGATTCGATTCTACACGAAATTCAGGCGTTGACAGCCTTGGCGAAGGTATCCAGCAGCGGCTGTATCAGGGGGCGCTTGAGTTTGAGGGCCGCCTGGTTGACGACGAGGCGCGACGAAATCTGCATGATTTCCTCGACTGCGACGAGATGATTCGCTTTCAAGGTATTGCCGCTGCTGACGAGATCCACGATCGCATCGGAAAGGCCGACCAGCGGCGCAAGCTCCATCGAACCGTAGAGCTTGATCAGGTCGACATGAACCCCCTTTGCAGCGAAATGCTCCCTCGCGGTCTTGATGTATTTCGTGGCGATGCGCAGCCTCGCCCCGCTTCTCACGGCATTTTCGTAGTCGAATCCTTCCGGGACTGCGACCATCATCCGGCATTTCGCGATTTTCAGGTCGATCATCTGGTAGAGCCCGGTTCCGCCGTGCTCGATCAGAACGTCGCGTCCGGCGATGCCGAGGTCGGCCGCGCCGTACTGGACATAGGTCGGCACATCGGATGCCCTCACGATGATGATCCTGACGTTCTCCCGATTGGTCGGGAGGATCAGTTTTCTAGATGTTTCCGGGTTTTCCAGGCAGGTGATTCCGGCAGCTTCCAGAAGCGGCGCGGTTTCCTCGAAAATCCTGCCCTTGGACAGGGCCAGCGTGATCAAGCCATTCTCCTGATTTTTGCGCCCAGTTGGGCCAGCTTTTCCTCGATGCACTCGTATCCCCTGTCGATATGGTAGATGCGCTCTATCGTCGTCTCTCCCCGGGCGACGAGTCCCGCGATCACGAGGCTGGCTGAAGCGCGCAGGTCGGTCGCCATGACGGTGGCCCCGCCGAGTTGCTCCTTGCCCCTGACCATGGCGGCATTGCCTTCGACCTCGATGTGGGCGCCCATCCGGCACAATTCCTGGACATGCATGAAGCGGTTCTCGAATATGGTTTCCGTGATCAATGCGCTGCCTTGTGCGACGCTGTTGAGCACCATGAACTGCGCCTGCATGTCGGTGGGGAAGGCGGGGTAGGGCGCCGTCCTGACGTTCACGGACCTTGGTCTGTCCCTCATTTCGAGAAAGATAGATTCCTCCCCGATCGAGATGTGCGCCCCGGATTCTGAGAGCTTGTCGAGGACCGCATCCAGAATGTCGGCGCGCGCGCCGTGCAATGTGATCTTGCCCAGGCTCGCCGCTGCGGCGACGAGGAAGGTGCCGGATTCTATCCTGTCTGGCATGACCCTGTGGCGCGCGCCGTGGAGTTCGTCGACCCCCTCGATTTCGATGGTGTCGCTGCCCGCCCCGGAAATTTTCGCCCCCATGGCTGTCAGGCAGTTTGCGAGATCGACGACCTCGGGCTCCCGCGCCGCGTTTTCGATCACGGTAACGCCGCTCGCCAGGGTCGCCGCCATCATCAGGTTCTCGGTTCCCGTGACCGAGACGAGATCCATGCATATCCTCGCGCCGTGCAATTTCGAAGCGCTTGCCTGGATATAGCCGTTCGCGACCTCGATTTCGGCGCCCATCGCCTGCAATCCCTTGATGTGCAGGTCTACCGGGCGCAGGCCGATGGCGCAGCCTCCGGGCAGGGATACGCTCGCTCTCCCCGTTCTGGCAAGCAGCGGCCCCAGAACCAGGATCGATGCGCGCATCGTCTTGACGAGTTCATAGGGCGCAACGGGATTGGGAATCTCGCGGCCCGAGAGCTCGATGCACTGGGACGAGTCCAGCGTGATGCCGACGCCCATCTGGCCCAGCAGGCTGAGCATGGTCGTCACGTCCTTCAGGTGAGGGACGTTTTCCACATGGAGCGTCTCTTGGCTCAGCAGGGTCGCGCAGAGGATGGGGAGCGCGGCATTCTTCGCCCCGGAAATCCTGATTTCTCCCTGGAGCGGAATGCCGCCTTCGATGACCAGTTTTTGCATTATGCGAGCTTAGCCCATTGTTCTGGGGTGTAGGTTTTCATGGAAAGCGCGTGGATTTCTTCGCGCATTCTGTCGCCGAGCGCCTTGTAGACGAGTTGGTGGCGCTGGATCGGGCTCTTTCCTTCGAAATCCTTGCTGACGATGATCGCCTCGAAATGCTGGCCGTCTCCTTCGACCTGCAATGCCTCGCAGGGAAGCCCTGCCGCGATGTAGCCCTTGATTTGTTCGGGTGTGACCATAGGTTTCTCTTTCAGTTGCGCAGTTTGTAACCGGATTTTAACAGGCCGAGGGTGAACAAGGATACAGCCGCAAGGCAAATAGAAACGACGAGCAGGCTGAAGTAGGGGGAAATGTCCGAAACCCCGAAAAAGCCGTAGCGGAACCCGTCTATCAGGTAAAAGAACGGATTCAGATGGGAGACTTTCTGCCAGAAAGGAGGGAGGGAGTGAATCGAATAGAACACCCCGGAAAGAAAGGTCAGGGGAACAATGATGAAATTCTGGAAGCTCGCCAGCTGGTCGAATTTCTCGGCCCATATCCCCGCCACGATGCCGGTCGCGCCGAGGATGAAGCTGCCCAGGAGGGCGAAAACCAGAGCCCAGAGCGGAAATCTCAGGGGAATGTCGACGGCCCAGAGCGTGATCAGGAAAATGCCGCACCCGACCAGAACCCCCCTGATCGTCGATGCGAGCACATAGGCGAGAAAGATTTCGGGATAGGAAACCGGAGAGAGCAGCAGGAAGATGATGTTTCCGGTGATTTTCGACTGGATCAGGCTGGAAGAGCTGTTCGCGAAGGCGTTCTGCAGCAGCGCCATCATGGCAAGACCCGGAATCAGGAATGAAACATACGAAACGCCCGGGAAGGCTTCGACATGATCTCCCAGAACATGGGAGAAAATGAGGAGATAGAGCATCGTGCTCAGGAGCGGGGACAGAACGGTCTGGAACCCCACCTTCCAGAAGCGCACCACTTCCTTGTAGAGCAGGCTGTAGAAACCTTTCATTGTGTCCTCATGATTTCCACGAAAACCGCTTCCAGATCGGGGTGGGGGAGGACCATGTCCGTGATCCTTGCGCCCGATTCCCTGAGGGTTTCCAGGATGGATTCGAGATCGGAGAATTCGTCGAGATTCAGCACATGATAGCCGGATTCCCTGCCGATCAGACCCGGCAGAAGCGCATCCGGCAGCCTGTCGGGGAAAATCTGCAGCTTCACATGGCGGAGCTTGCAGCTTTTCAGGAGGTTGCTGGTCGTATCCAGCGCCACGATCTTTCCCGCTTTCAGCATGGCGATCCGGTTGCAAAGCGCCTCGGCTTCCTCAAGGTAATGGGTCGTGAGCACGATGGTATGCCCAGAGGCGTTGAGCGAGCGGATGAATTCCCACAGCGCCTGCCTCAGTTCGACGTCGACTCCCGCAGTCGGCTCGTCGAGGATGATGACCGGCGGCTTGTGGACGAGCGCCTGCGCGACCAGAACGCGGCGCTTCATGCCGCCCGAGAGCGCCCTCATATTGGTGTCGGCCTTGGAAGAAAGGTCCAGGCGCGCCAGTATCTCGTCTATCCAGGCGGCATTGCCGGATATGCCGAAATAGCCCGACTGGACTTCGAGGACTTCCCTGACGGTGAAGAAGGGATCGAAAACCAGCTCCTGGGGAACGACGCCCACCGAACGCCTTGCCTTGCGGTATTCCCTGGAAACGTCGAATCCCATGATGGCAAGCCTGCCGCTGTCCGGCCGGGAAAGTCCGGATAGCAGGTTGATGAGAGTCGTCTTCCCGGCCCCGTTCGGTCCCAGAAGGGCGAAGAATTCGCCCTGGGCGATCTCGAGATCGACGCAGTCGACAGCCTTGAGGCTGCCGAACTGCTTGCTGGCCTGGTGGATCGCTATTGCCGGATTCATTTCGGGGAATCCGCCGCCCCTTGAGGAAACAGGCCGCTCAGCCCGTAAAGCTTGGCGAGGCTTGCCAGCTCCTTCTGCACGCCGAAAAAGGAGAGGCTCTGCTGGCGATTTTTCGCTGCCCGCATCCATGCCAGGATCATGCCGATTGCGGAGGAATCCACGACGCTCACCTCGCCGAGGTCGACCTCGAGCGCTCCCGACTCGATTTCGGCCAGTCCTTCAGCGAGCGGCTTCCTGACGTTGTCGACCGTGACCGGACCTTCCAGCGAAAAGCGGACCCCCTGGCGCCGGATCATTTGCTCGTTTCAAGCTTCTTGTTCTTGTCGACAAGCATCTTGATGAGGCCGTCGATTCCCGAATTGCTGATTTCGGTCTGGAAAGTGCTGCGGTAATTCGTGACGAGGCTCACGCCTTCGACTGAGACGTCGAAGATCATCCATCCCTGGCCGGTCTTTTCCATCCGGTAGTCGATCGAGATCGGCGCCTTGCCGCTCTGGATGATGCGGCTGTGAACCATCACCTGGTTCGAATCCGGCGCGGCCGACAGGGGGAGCACTTCTATGGGTTCGTTCTTGTAGGATTCCAGCGCGCTGGAGTAGGTGTTCATCAGCAAGGTGTGGAATTCCTGGGTCAGGCTTTTTTGCTGCTCCGGGGTCGCATCGCGCCATCCCCTGCCGACTGCCAGCTTGGTCATGCGGGTGAAGTCGAAATGGGGCATGATCTTGGCGTCGACCGCATCGGCCAGTGCCTTCCTGTCCGAATGCCTGGATTTTTCCTGCTTGATGATGGCGGTCACTTCCTGGGCCAGGTCCTTGATCAGCGCATCAGGCGCAATTTCCGCGTGCGCGAGGACCGGGAAGAGGAGCAGCAATGTCAGAAGTCTTCTCATGATTTCCTTTCTACTGGTGGTTGCCTGATCCGGCCTTGTTGAAGATGAATTGGCCGATCAGTTTCTCGAGAACTATGGCCGACTGGGTCAGCGTGATGGTGTCTCCGGCTTTGAGCATCTGGTCGTCGGCGCCGGTGTCGATGCCGATATACTGCTCCCCCAGAAGCCCGGAGGTCAGGATGGATGCGGTGCTGTCCTTGGAGAACTGGTACTGCTTGTCGATATTGAGCGTCACCCTGGCCTTGTACTGTTTCTGGTCGAAAGCGATTGCCGCCACCCTGCCCACCACGACGCCTGCGCTCTTGATCGGAGCCCTGGGCTTCAATCCGCCGATATTGTCGAAATAGGCATAGACCGGGTAGGTGCTGGATCCGTTCAGGCTGAAGTTCCCCACCTTGAGTGCGAGTACCAGAATTGCAGCCATGCCGGCTGCAACGAAAATGCCGACCCATAAATCCAGTGTTGTGCGTTCCATTGAATCAAACTCCCCGAAACATGAATGAGGTCAATACGAAATCCAGAATCAGAATGATCAGGGACGAGGTGACGACCGTGCGTGTGGTTGCGCCGGAAACGCCTTCGGCCGTGGGTGGCGAATCGTAGCCCTCGAAAACCGCGATCAGGGTGACTGCGATGCCGAACACGAAGCTCTTGATCACCCCGTTCATGATGTCTTCCCTGAAATCGACGCCGGCCTGCATTTGCGACCAGAAGGAACCCTCGTCGACCCCGATCAGCACCACCCCGATCAGGTAGCCGCCGAAAATGCCCATCGCGTTGAATATCGCCGTGAGCAGCGGCAAGGAGATCACGCCCGACCAGAATCGCGGCGCGACCACCCTCGCGATCGGATCGACTGCCATCATTTCCATGGCGGAGAGCTGCTCGGTCGCCTTCATGAGGCCGATTTCCGCAGTTATCGCAGATCCCGCACGGCTCGCGAAAAGCAGCGCCGAGACGACAGGCCCCAGTTCCCTGACCAGCGCGAGGGCCACCAGCACCCCGAGCGCAGAGGAGGAGCCGTAGCGCTGCAGCGTTTCATAGCCCTGCAACGCCAGAACCATACCGACGAAAAGTCCAGACACGACGATGATGATGAGCGAGCGCACGCCAGTGTAATAGATTTCCCGGATGATGAGGTGGAAGCGCCTGAAACTGCTCCCCGAACCGATCAGAGTCAGGAAAAAGAACCTTCCTGCATAGCCCAGGCGCCAGATGGCGTCGATGGCCGTGTGCCCCAGTTTTCTCAGCAGATCAAGCATGAGGCGACTCCAGCTGCAAATCTTCGAAATAGGGCGGGGAAGGGTAATGGAACGGCACGGGGCCGTCGATTTCGCCGTGGATGAACTGGTGAACGAATGGCGTTTTGGACGACCTGATTTCGTCGGGGGTGCCGTGCGCGACGATGACGCCTTCCGAGACGAAATAGACGTAATCGACGATCTGCAGGGATTCCTGCACGTCGTGGGTGACCACGATGGAGCTTGCGCCGAGCGCGTCGTTGAGCTTTCTGATCAGGTTGCCGATGACCCCGAGCGATATCGGGTCGAGTCCCGTGAAAGGCTCGTCATACATGATGAGCATGGGGTCCAGCGCGATCGTCCTGGCAAGCGCTACGCGCCTTGCCATGCCTCCGGAAAGCTCGTTCGGCATCAGATCCCTTGCGCCGCGCAACCCCACCGCATCGAGCTTCATCAGCACCAGATCCCGGATGAGGGATTCTGGCAGGTCGGTATGCTCGCGCATCTGGAATGCGACATTGTCGTATACGGAAAGGTCGGTGAAGAGTGCGCCGAACTGGAAAAGCATGCCCATCTTGCGCCTGGTCTTGTAAAGATCGTTCCTGCCGAGCTCGTGGATGATTTTTCCGTCGAATATGACATGGCCTTGGGTGGGCCTGATCTGTCCGCCGATCAATTTCAGGAGCGTGGTTTTGCCGCAGCCGCTTCCCCCCATGATCGCGATGACCTGGCCTTTCTGGATGGACATGTTGATGCCCCTGAGAATGGGGCGCTTGTCGTAGGCGAAGTTGAGATCCCGGATTTCCAGAAAGTTTTCAGGCGGCACGATCGGTGTTTTTCGGGTGAATGAGGTGCGTATTTTAAACCACCTTCCACGACAAAGACAGTGCTTCGGCGGCTGCTATATTGAAACAAATTGTAAGGAGGATGGCTTGGAACCAGCGCTGAAATTCGAAAATGCAGGCAAAAGCTATGGCAGGTCTTCCGTTTTCGGAGGCCTGGAATTCCAGGTCGAGTGCGGCAGTTTTCTCGGGCTCGCCGGAGTGAACGGCGCAGGAAAGACCACGCTCATCAAGTGCCTGCTCGATTTTTGCGTCCTCGATGCGGGGCGGATCACGATTTTCGGCATCCCCCATGTCGAAAGCCGCGCCCGAACCAGGCTCGCCTATCTGCCGGAGCGCTTCAGTCCGCCGGGGTTTCTCAAGGGCCTGGATTTCTTGAGTTTCTCCCTGAAACTGCATGGGGCGGATCCTGGTTTTGCCGCGATATTCGAAATGCTGGCAGAGCTCGGGCTGGATCGGGATGCCCTGGAGAAGCCGGTCAGGGATTTCTCGAAAGGCATGGCGCAGAAGCTCGGCCTTGCTGCCTGCTTTCTGAGCGGAAAGGATCTCCTTGTCTTGGACGAGCCGATGAGCGGGCTTGATCCCAAGGCGAGAGCGCAGGTGAAGGCGAGGCTGCTGAAACTGAAGGATGCCGGAAAAACACTGCTGTTCACATCTCACTCTCTCTCCGAAATGTGCGAGCTTTGCGACAGGATGGTGGTGCTGCACGAGGGGAAGTTGAATTTTCATGGGGCGCCCGATCGGCTTCTGGGCATTTCGCAGAAGCAAGGCATCGAGCAGGCATTCCTGGACTGCATCGGGGGTTGAGGCGGGAGGCATTTCTTGCATTGCAAATTTGCGGGGCGGTGCTACTGTGGTTCATGAGTGCTATCGTTAAAATCGGCATAAATGTTAAAATCTATCGCCTACCTGGTCTGCCTGAGCCTGGCAGCCTGCGGAATACAACCCATCAAGCCTTCTTCCCAGCATCTGCTGGCAGAACCCGGGAGGCAAGGGACTATTCCGCAGCCGGTCAGGGCCAGCATTGCGCCGCCTGTTCCGAGGCCGGCTGCGAAAATCGCGGTCTACAGCGTGTCCGTCTACAACGTTCCGGTGCAGGAACTGCTTTACGCCCTGGCTCGCGATGCGGGGATCAACATCGACATTCATCCCGGCATCAACGGCGTGGTGACCATCAATGCAATCAACCAGAGTCTGCCGCAAATCCTGAGCCGCATCTCGGAACAGGTCGACATGCGTTACGAAATGGAGGGGATGGATATTTCCGTCATGCCGGATACGCCCTATCTTCTCAACTACAAGG
This sequence comes from Pseudomonadota bacterium, assembly GCA_021835845.1. Lineage (GTDB taxonomy): Bacteria > Pseudomonadota > Gammaproteobacteria > Burkholderiales > JABEVD01 > JABEVD01. The sequence goes on from JAKBJU010000003.1 coordinate 23,501, forward strand.
TCGATTATCTGAATATGTCGCGCGACACGAATGGCTCCGTTGCGATCATTACCCAGATTGCGACGCCGGGGGCGGGGGTCGTGGCGGGAGGGACCGGTACGGCGACCGCGGGGATCAACAATTCGACCACTTCGGTGACGAATGTCGCCAAGAACCGGTTCTGGGAGACGCTGATCCAGAACATCAAGGATTTGCTGCACGAAACCGACAAGATATTGCCGGAAGGATCTTCCGAGACTATCGTTCAGCAGGCCGGCATCCAGACCACGACGGGAACGGGCGCGCCTCCCCGCAAGTCATCGGGGAAAGGGGATCAGGGTTCTATAGCGGCAAGCCCGAGGCCTGCAACGCTGCAAAATACCGGGACCACCGTGATCAAGCGCACTACATTCAGGGAGGCTTCTTCGGTGATAGCCAATCCCGAGGCAGGGATCATCAGCATTCGCGCGACTTCCCGCCAGCATAGAAAGATACAGGAATTTCTGGATCGGGTGATGCAAAGCGCGAAAAGGCAGGTCCTGATCGAAGCGACCGTGGTTGAAGTCCAGTTGAGCGATGCGTATCAGCAGGGAATCAACTGGGCTGGACTGGCCAATGGCGGGAAAGGCTGGAGCCTGGTCCAGTCTCCGACTGGCGGCATTCCCTCGGCGGTCAACCAGAGCCTGTTCGTGTTGAGCTATACGAATCCCTCTTCCAAGGTGGGCAACCTTTCCGCGACGGTGTCGCTGCTCGAATCATTCGGCAAGGTCAAGGTTCTCTCCAGCCCCCAGGTCAGCGTGCTCAACAACCAGACTGCGCTGCTCAAGGTGGTGGACAACAGGATCTATTTCACGATTCAGGCCAACACCAGCCAGAACCAGACCACCACGCTCACGACTTATACCACGACGGTCAATTCCGTTCCGGTCGGTTTCGTGATGGATGTGACTCCGGAAATCGGCAGCAACGATTCCATCATCATCGACCTGCGCCCGACCATCTCGCGAATTCTGGGCTATGTCTCCGACCCCAATCCATCGCTGCCTGCCACGGTCAAGAACCTTATTCCCGAGATCCAGACGAGAGAAATGGAATCGGTGATCAGGGTGAACAGCGGGCAAATCGCGGTTCTTGGCGGCCTGATGCAGGACTCGGTGAACAATGTGGACGACACCGTTCCGGGATTGTTCCAGCTGCGCGGCATCGGCGGGATTTTTTCCCATCGGAACGACGCCACCACGAAATCCGAACTGGTTATATTCCTGCGGCCCATCGTCATCAGGGATGCCAGCCTGGAGGGAGATTTCGCGAAATTCAGAAGCGTTCTTCCGGATCGGAACTTTTTCGATACCGACGGGAATTGAGCAATGAACATCCTGATGGACGCGATCAAGGGAGCCGGGGGCGAAGGGGACGCGCTGCAAATCGAGGACAAGCCCCCGGCGCCCGCTGCAGATATCAGGGCCGCGCAGCGTCCGCAAAAACCGGGACGGGACTGGCGCCTGTGGGGCCTGGCTTTTGCAGCCGCCCTTCTTTTGATCGCCAGCGCCTTCTACTACTTGCGTCAAGATTCGGAGCCTGCTCATCCTGAACAACATCCCGCCGCGCTCGCGCCCGCGCCTGCCTTGCCTCCGCCGCAGGAAGTGCCGAAAAAGGCGCCGGAAAAGACGGAAGCCAGGCCGCCCGAAAAGCCTGCGCAGCAGGAGCAGCCGGCCAATACCGTGAAGATCGAGAAGGACCAGGCAAAAGCTGTCGTCAATCCGCTTTCGGTCAAGGGATATGAGGCGATGATGGCGAGAGATCTGGCGGGGGCGCAAAAAGACTACATGACCCTGTTGTCGAAGGATCCACAGAACAAGGAGGCGTTGCTCGGGCTTGCCGCAGTCGCGCTCAAGAGGGGGCGTATTGCCCTTGCGGAGCGCTATTACAACCGGGTGCTAGAAATAGACCCTGAGGATCCCGCCGCCACGGCGAGTCTTGCCGACATCAGGAATCCCGATGGTGCGGAGAGCAGATTGAAGAGCCTCCTCAGGGATTCGCCAAATTCCGGGGCGCTCCATTTCAGCCTGGGAAACCGGTATGCGAGCCAGTCGCTCTGGGCGGATGCGCAGCAGGCCTATTTCAGCGCCTTCGAGAGCGAACCTGGAAACCCCGATTACGCCTTCAATCTGGCCGTCAGCCTGGATCACTTGAATCGTGTCGAGCCGGCGCTTGAGTATTACAGGATGGCCCTCAAGCTTTCGGGCAAGGGGTTTCCCGGATTCGACCCGGCCGCGGCAGTTGCCAGGATACGCGAACTGGAAATCGGCCATGCCGGGCGAGCGCAATAAACTGCTCGGGCAGCTTCTGATCGAAAAGGGCGTGGTCGGCGAGGATCAGCTCAGGATCGCGCTGCTCGAACAGGGCAAGAGCCGGGCTAGGCTCGGAGAACTGATGGTGGGGCTCGGGTTCCTGACGGAAGGGACGATCCGCGATGTGCTCTCCGAGAGCATGGGGCAGGAAACTGTGGATCTTTCCAGGGTGGTGGTCGATGCTGCGGCGGTCAGGCTGATTCCGCAGGAAATTGCGCGCCGTCATCAGGTTCTGCCCCTGTCCTTCGACAAGAGCCGCCGCATTCTGACGCTTGCGATAGCCAATCCGGAAAACATCATCGCCCTCGATCAGGTCATGGCGCTGCTGGGAGACGACTGCAGTTTGCATCCGTTGCTCGCCGGAGAATCCGAGATCATGCATGCGATCGACCAGTATTACGGATTCGAGCTTTCCATAGAAGGCATACTCCAGGAAATAGAGCCTGGCGAGATAGAAAATCCCGGGCTGCAGATCGGTGTGACCGAATTCAGCCAGCCCGTGGTGCGGCTGATCGATGCGCTCCTGTCCGATGCGGTGCAGCGCGGCGCTTCGGACATCCATTTCGAGCCGGAGCGCAGCTTCCTTCGCATACGCTGCAGGATAGACGGCGTGCTGCGCCAGCTGAGAAGCTTGCACAAGTCGTACTGGTCTCCCATGGCGGTGAGGCTGAAGGTGATGAGCGGAATGAATATCGCGGAGAACCGGGCGCCCCAGGACGGGCGGTTTTCGCTGCGACTCTCCGGCAGGCAGATCGATTTCAGAGTCTCCGCCGAGCCCACTACCCATGGCGAGAATATCGTTTTGCGCATTCTGGACAGACAGAAGGGGATCGTTCTTCTCGAAGATGTCGGGCTGGAAAATGAGGAGATCGAAATGCTCAAGCTGATGATTTCGAAGCCGGAGGGGCTCATTCTGGTCACCGGGCCCACTGGAAGCGGGAAAACCACGACGCTCTATTCCATTTTGAGCCGCATCAATACCGAGACGGTCAACATCATGACCCTGGAAGATCCCGTGGAATATCCGATGCCGATGATCAGGCAGGCATCCGTCAACGAAATGGCCAAGCTGGATTTCGCCAGCGGCATCCGCTCGATGCTGCGCCAGGACCCGGACATCATCCTGGTCGGCGAGATTCGCGACCAGCCCACGGCAGTCATGGCATTCAGGGCGGCGATGACGGGCCATCAGGTTTATTCGACGCTGCATACCAATTCCGCGATAGGTGCCATTCCCAGGCTGTACGACCTCGGCATTCATCCGGAGATCATGGCCGGGAACATCATCGGCATGGTTGCCCAGAGGCTGGCAAGACGGCTTTGCCGATCCTGCAGGAAGGCATTTGAGGCAGGCCCCGAAGAGGAAGCGCTTCTCGGCGAAAAGGCTGTCGTTTACAGGCCGCAAGGGTGCGAATCCTGCGATTTTCAGGGCTATTCGGGGCGGTTCGCGATCATGGAGCTCGTCAGGCTGGACGAGGACTTCGATGATCTGATCGTGCGCCGCGGTACCTTGCGCGAGATGAGAAATCTCGCACGGGAGAAGGGGTTCCGGGCGCTTGCGCAGAATGCGATCAGATCGGTGCTTTCGGGGACGACTTCTCTGGACGAGATCTCGAGAGTGATCGACATGACCGGAAGATCGGCATGACGCTTTTTTCATACAGGGCGATAGACCGGTTCGGCACGGTGAGAAGCGGCGTGCTTGAGGCATCGAGCGAATCGGATCTTGACGAGCGCTTGATGCGCATCGGCCTCGATCTCGTTTCCGGAAGGCCGGCATCCATCAGGAAGCCTTTTTTCGGCAACAAGGTGAGCCGGCGCGAACTGATCACATTCTTCTTCAACCTGGAACTCCTGGCAAGGGCAGGCGTTCCCCTTCTGGAATCCCTTTCGGATCTGAGGGATACCATGGATGTACCGCATTTTCGCGAGATCATTGCGGAAATGATCGAGAACATAGAGGGGGGGATGCGCTTCTCGCAGGCGATGGCGCTCAATCCCGGAGTGTTCGACAGCGTGACGGTCAGCCTGGTGAAGGCAGGAGAAGAAAGCGCGAGGCTTCCCGCGATTTTCAAGCATCTTACCGATTCGCTCAAGTGGCAGGACGAGATGCGCGCGCAAACCAGGCAGATACTGCTTTATCCGGCATTTGTCGGCACTGTGGTCATTGCCATCACTTTTTTCCTGATGATCTACCTCGTGCCGCAGTTGAGCGCTTTCTTCAGGAATCTCGGACAGAGCCTCCCTCCTCAAACCAGGGCGCTCATCGCCATATCGGATTTCTTCGTGCATTACCGCTATTGGCTGCTCTTGATCCCGGTGGGCATTTTCGTTGCGGTGAGGTCATTCACCCTGCTCAGCAGGGGGGCGAGACTAAGGGTGGACGAGCTCAAGATCAGGACCTGGATTGTCGGCCCGATTCTGCTCAAAATCATCCTGGCGCGGTTTTCCAACACCTTCGCGATCATGTACGAATCAGGCGTCAGCATACTCGACTGCCTCTCCATTTCCACCGGAATAGCCGGGAACCTGGTGATTTCCGAGAAGCTCAAGAATGCCAAAAAGGAGATCGAGGCGGGCAAGACGCTGCTCCAGAGCTTCCAGGAAGCCGGCATGTTTCCGGCGCTCGTGCTCAGGATGATCAAGGTCGGCGAAGCGACGGGGCAGCTCGACGAGGCATTCTTCAACGTGAGCTATTTCTACGAGCGCGATACGCGTGAAGCCATCCGCAGGGTTCAGGTGATGATCGAGCCGTTCCTGACGGTGGTTCTGGGCTCCCTGCTCGGGTGGATCATGCTCTCGGCGATCACCCCGATCTACGACATGCTCGGCAGGATCAGGTGAAAGGGCTGCTTTTCATCGGAGACAGGCTTTGCCTCGCGGCGAAAATGGAAAGGGGTACCCTGGATTTTCAGCGCATTCTTCCCAACAGCGAGGAGGGGCGGCAGGAATTCGAACGTCTTCTCGAGGCCATGAAAAATGCCACATTCGGCATTCTGGCCGATTTCGTCGAGGAAGATTACCGCATCGAGCGTGTCCCCCATCTCGGCTGGCGCGACAGGAAGGCTTTTTACGAGAAAAAGCTGAATCAGTATTATCGGCATACGCCTTTTCGCAATGCGCTCGTTCAGGGCAGGGAAGGGAAGAACGACCGGATACTGTTTTCGGCGCTGACGAGTCCGGATCTGATCCTTCCCTGGATAGAATCGATGGCGAAGCGGCAGGTCGCCCTCTCGGGCATTGCCTCGGTCGCGATGCTGAGCGAGAAGCTGGTCGGGAATATCCATGCATCCCATGTCCTGCTGCTCAGTTTCCAGAACGGGACGGGATTGAGGCAGAGCTTCTTTCTGAATGGAAGCCTCAATTTCTCGCGCCTGACCCTCGTTCGTCCCGAAGACGATCCTGCCGCCATCCTGCAAATCGAGTCCGAACGGCTGTACAAGTACCTGCATACGCTCAACCTCCTGCCCGAAAAGGGAGCGCTTCAGGTCTTGATTCTTTGCGGCACCGGGCAAAGAAAGGCATTCGGTGCGATGCTCGAAGACACTTCTTCCGTTCGCCACGTCTTCTTCGATCTGAAAGAAGCAGCAAAGCGCATCGGATTCACGGGGATGCTTTCGGGGTCGGATGCCTTGCCGCTTTTTCTGCATCTGCTCAGGCGTGGAGCCAACCAGTACGGCAGCGACGAGCATACCCATATCCACGATTTGAGGCAGTGGCAGTATGCCGCATACGCACTGTCGACAGCCCTTGTCGTCGGAGGATTGTCTCTCGCCGGGATCGATGTGTCGAGGGCGGTCAATCTTCACGGCCATGCGGTCATGCTGAATGCGCGCGCGGAATCTGCCATGGCTCGCTACCGGGAGCTGGTCCCGCCGGATTCTGGGCCGGATTCGCCGCAGAAAATGAAAGCGGCCGTTTTGCTCGCGGAAAAAGTCGAAGCGGCCTTCCCTGCGCCACGAAAATTGCTCGCTGAAGTGAGCCGGATGCTGGATGCGTTTCCTGGCATCCGAATCAACCGGTTTTCATGGCAGGTTGCAAAGAATCCCGAATCGGTGAAGACGGTTTCGGGGGAAATCGGATTCGACCGGGCATTGCTCGAGCGCGGGAGCAGTTATTGGGTCATTTTCATGGAAGGGGAAATTTCCCCATTCGAAGGCAACTACAGGCAGGCCAATGAAACGGTCGACCGATTCTGCAGGGCGCTGGAGAAAGGCGGGATGAATGTCGCGAAGATCAGTCTGCCTCTGGACTTGAATCCCAATGCCGGCCTTGTCATGAGGCCGGGACAGTCCGGGGGGAGGGCGGCTTTTTCCATCAGGGCGGTATGGAAGGTGGGATCGTGAAATTCACCAGGGAGGATTTGCCCCGGCTGGCAAGGCCGATGTCCGCTTTCTTCGGTGCGCTTGCTCTGGCGACGGCAGCGCTCGTCATCGGCCAGGGCCTGCTGAAGAAAATGGACAGGGAAGAGGCTGCAGCCGAGAAGGCATTGTCCCGGGCAAACGACAGAATCAGGCAGGCAAAGCGGGAGCAGGAAAACCTTGGCTCGTATCGGGAATCCTATGAAAGGCTTGTCAAGGTGGGATTTATCGGCAGTTTCAGGAGGATTGATCTCATCGAGAAACTGGAAGAGACGGAATCTTCCCGGTTCGACATGCAATATTCGATTTCTCCCGTGCAGCAATTCCCGATGTCCGCTTTTTTCGCATTGAGCGTGGATCGCGTCGTTTTCCAGTTGAGCCTGCTTCACGAGGGAAGGCTGCTGGATTTCATCGATTCGCTGGAGGCAGGATCGAACGGCATTCCCCTGGTTGCAGGATGCAACGTCGAAAGGATCAGGGAGGCAGCGGGAATGAGTTACGAGCCCCACCTGAAGGCTGGATGCACCGTGATCTGGGCAACCTTGGAGGGATTGAAGTGAAGGCGCTGGTCCTGGCCTGCATGCTGCTGCCAGCCATTTCCAGAGCCGAGTCCCTGGGCCGGTTCTTTTTCACCCCCCAGGAGCGCGCCATGCTGGACCGACAGCATCGGCAGACGGGGTCGATCGCTTTGAAGGGCGTGATTCCGCAGGAAAACGCGACCGGATCGGTGCAGCTGGAGGGCGGCGGAAAAACGGTCTGGATAAACGGCGTTCCGCGCCATATTGCGCCGGCAAGGAAGAAATGAGACAGGGTGGCGCCGTGGCCCTGCTGCTCATGTTGATCATCGTGATGATGGGCGCGGCTTATTTTCTGGCAGCTTCGGCGAGCATTGCCAGGCAAAAAATTGAAAATGACAAAAGCACCGCTCAGGCGCTCGCACAGGCAAAGGATGCGCTGATCGGGTTTGCCTTAACTTATGGCGATACGCATCCAGGAAATGTGGGAGGTTATCTTCCCTGTCCCGACCTGTCGGGTACGGCCATTGGCGGCGAAGGGGGCGCGGAGGGAAATTGCGGGGCCGAGAATGTCAGCATGCTCGGAAGGCTGCCCTGGAAGACGCTGGGTTTGCCTCCATTGAAGGATGGCAATGGGGAGTGTCTGTGGTATGCCGTGTCTGGAACCTATAAATACAACCCCAAAACCGATCTCATGAACTGGGACAATAACGGATTATTTCAGGTTGTGGCATCCGACGGGGCCAGCTTGCTTGCGGGATCGGCTTCGGACAATCAGGCAGTGGCTGTCATTTTTGCGCCAGGGGCGGCCATGGGAAGCCAGAGCCATGCTTTTGCATCGGGCACGTTATCTTGCGGGGGAAATTACGTTGCATCCAATTATCTGGATAACGATCCGGGACACGGCATCAACAACGCGGCTGTTTCTCCGATTGCGAATGCGGTGAGCCGGTTTGTTGCCGGTCCAGTCGAGAATATCTCGGGCCACGAGATCGTGAACGATCGCGTGATTTTCATCACCAGAGGCGACCTGTTCAATGCCGTGAAGAAGCGCAACGACTTCGAAGCGTTCGTAAACGGGCTGCTCACAGCGGCCATATCGAATCTGTCCAGCCTTCCTGCGCCAGGAGTCATCAATTTTTCCACTACGCCAGTGACTGAAACATCCGGCGGCACCCTCGTTGGGAGCCTCGCTATCGGGAGAGTTCCCTGGGCAGTTGCTGCCGGCAATTATGCCTTGGAAAATTGGCAGGACAATTTGCTTTATGCGAGATGCACTTCCGGTTTTGCTTGCCTGGCTGTCAATGCTGCGCCATGCAGGGGGGTGGTGATTTTTGCGGGAGATAGGGCGGATTCCCAAAGCAGAGGCACCAATGCGCAGAGAAATGACTGGAGCAACTACTTGGAGGGTGCCGTATATCGGGCGTTCATTACGGGAGACGTGTTGTTCTCGGGCGCGCAATCGTACTCGGCGACCTCGACTTCAACCGACTTGTTGGCCTGCATCCCATGACTTGCACAGGGGATTTGAACCGGCAGGCTGGATTCACGCTCATCGAAATCGCGGTGGTGCTAGCGGTCGCAGCCTTGCTGCTTGGGGGCTTGCTGGTGCCCCTGGCTGCCCAGATTGACCTGCAAAAGACCAGCGAAACCCAAAATTCCCTTGATGAGATCAGCGAGGCGCTCATTGGCTACGCCATCATCAATGGGAGATTGCCTTGCCCGGCAGATGGCACAATCCCGACAGGCAAGACCAACGCTGCCGGTGTGGCCGCCGGTCAGGAGTATCGGAATCCTGTGGCCGCCTCTCCCTATGATTGCGCCAACGTGGTCGGCAATGTTGCGGTAGGCGTGCTGCCCTGGGTTACCCTGGGAGTCAAGGAAACTGATGCCTGGGCGCGACGCTATACCTATGAGGTCACCGCGACCTGGGCGGACAGCAAGGATGGCACAGGCTCATCAAGCTGCAGTGTGGCGAACGGCGTTTCCTTCCAGTTGTGCTCAAATTCGAACCTGAACATCCTGTATACGGTCGGCGGAACCAGCATCGCTTCCAATGTCCCTGCAGTCGTCGTTTCACACGGCAAGAATGGCTTTGGCGCGTACACGCCAGGCGGTGCGCGCTTGAGCACGAGCAGGGATGCCGATGAAGCAGAAAACAGCAATGGCGACGTTAATTTCGTTTCCAAACCGATGACACCGGCTTTCGACGATATCGAGATATGGGTGTCGCCCAGCATCCTCATGAACCTGATGGTTCAGGCGGGAAGGCTGCCTTGATGACGATCGCCCGCTATACCCTGATCGAGGCCCTGCGTAGCAAGGTCTTGTGGCTTGCGCTCCTGCTCGCCGTTCTGGGATTCGGCTTTTCGCTGTTTCTGCAGCAGGTCTCGGTCACCGAAGGCAGGCAAATCCAGTCCGGGACGCTGGCCATGACTTACAGGCTGGGCGCGGTTTTCATCCTGTGCTCGTTCGTCATATCGGGCATGCTGCGCGATTACCACGACAAGGCCCTGGAATTTTTTCTCGCCATGCCGATGAGCAGAGCCAGCTATTGCTTCGGCAGGCTTTCGGGTTATGCAGCCTGCTCCCTGATTCTGGCCGCGCTGCTGTGCATTCCCCTGCTGTGGAGCAATGCGGCCGGTACCGTGCTGCTCTGGGGCGTTTCGCTTTTCCTGGAACTCGTCCTGATGGGTTCGGTCAGCTTCTTTTTCGCGATCACGCTCACCCAGGCGCCTTTCGCGCTTGCCGCGGTCTGCGGCTTCTACCTGCTCGCGCGCGCCATGGGCACGCTCATCCTGATCGTGAACGGGCCTCTCGCCGGGCATGATCTGCCCCAGAGAATAGGGAGCATGGCTCTTTCGGCCATCGGTTTTCTGCTGCCCAGACTGGACGAATTCACCCGCACTGCATGGCTGGTCTATCCCGGTTCAGGCTGGCATGAGCTCCTTTCCGTCGCAGTTCAAACGGCCATTTATTCGGTCTTGGTATCGAGCGCCGCGCTTTTCGATTTTTACAGGAGGGAGTTGTGAAGCGGATTGGCGCCATCCTGGTTTTTGCGCTCATGCTCCAGTTGCTTTGGCACGCCGCCATGCCCTGGGAAGACTCCAGGGCAGAGGCGTTGCAGAGTCCGCCCGCGCTGACCGCGTTGCGTCTGGCAAGCCTGGATGAGTCGGTCATGGCTTCGAGATTCATGGTGCTCTATCTCCAGGCCTTCGACATTCAGCCGGGCGTCATCATTTCCTATCGGGACCTCGATTACGGCATCGTTCAGCAATGGCTGGAAGCGAGCCTGAATCTTGACGCAAGGGACAAGTATCCCCTGTTCGCTGCGACCTATCTCTATGCGGGCGTGAAGGACAAAATGAAAACCCGGAACATGCTCGATTTCATTTTCCGGGAATTTTCCAGGGACCCCGAAGAGAGATGGCCATGGCTGGCAAGCGGAGCACTGATCGCCAAATACGAATTGAACGATTTGCCGCTTGCGCTCGAGTATTCCGAGGCATTGCGAAAAGACGCGAAAGGGGCGCCCAACTGGGTGCGGGAAATGTCGATTTTCACGCTGGAAGACATGAACCGGTTGGATGCCGCCAAAATATTGCTAGGCGGACTGCTTGTCGACGGCAGGATAAAAGACCCCAGCGAGCTGGCTTTCCTGAAGAGCCGGCTCGACCTCATCGGCAGGTTTTCTGGCCGGTGAGCAGAAGATTTTGCATATGCTATGGTGAAAATGAATGCAATTTCGACGAAGAGGGGGGAGCATGAAAACGTCAGGGCAAGAAGGATTCACTCTGGTGGAGATCGCGATCGTGCTGGTGATCGTGGGGCTGCTGCTGGCTGCCGTAATGAAGGGGCAGGAAATGGTCACTCAGGGCAAGATCAAGGGCACGATATCCGACTTCAACAGTGTGCTGACTGCCTACAACGGCTATCAGGATCGCTACAAGGCGATTCCCGGGGACGATTCGGGCGCGGCAGCGCGCTGGCCAACCGGTGCATTCGGCACGGATTCGGTTGCTGCAGTGAATGGGAACGGGGACGGCGTGATCGCCGGATTGTATTCGACCAACCTGGGGACGGATGCTGCGCCGACAGCGGCCCAGGAAAGCAATCTTTTCTGGCAGCATTTGCGCGCTGCAGGGTTTTTTGCCGGGATACAGACCGGAAACGGGAGTGGAACCCTTCCCATCAATTCCGTCGGCGGCACCATCGGCGTGGAGAATGACACGACCAGTACGGCCGGCATCAGAATGGGAGGCGTATTGATCTGCCTCACCAGCATTCCGGAGAAAATCGCCACAGCCGTCGACAGGCAGATCGACGATGGCGATGCGACCATGGGATCGGTGCGCAGCCTCGCCATTGCTGCTGCAACGCCTGTGGTGCTTCCCGTGCTGACGTCTGCTTCGCCCGCTGCCTACGTCTCCGGCAGCAGCTATGTGATGTGCCGTTCGGTCCTCTGAAGCATGCAAGTCAGGCATTCAGGTTTCACGCTGGTCGAGATCGCGATTGTTCTCGTGATCATCGGCCTGCTGCTCGGGGGTGTTCTGAAGGGCCAGGAAATGATCACGCAGGGCAGGATCAAGAATGCGATCATCGATTTCTCCGGCATCACTGCAGCCTATTATGCCTATCTGGACAGGTACCGGGCGCTGCCCGGCGACGACAGCCAGGCAGCCACCCGGTGGGGAACATCGATTCTGCCCGGCGGAGAAAAGGGCGACGGCAACGGCGTGATCACCGGCCTCTACAATGCAACCGGCACCCCGCTCGCAGAATCCCAGATTTTCTGGATGCATCTCCGGGCGGCGGGACTCGTGACGGGCTCCGCTGCTTCCCCCAAACAGCCCATCAATTCGGCAGGAGGCGTGATCGGAGTGCAAACCGGAGATGGCTCGGCTTCCCCGACCGAAGTCCTGACCACCGACAGCCTGGCCGGGACAGGCATTTCGAGACTCATGATCTGCTCGTCGGGGCTTGCGGACAGGGTGGCTGCTGCAGTGGATGCGCAGCTCGACGATGGCATTCCCAAGACCGGGAGCCTCCGGGGGCAGAAAACCAAGTCCCTGGACACGATAGAAAGCGCAGCTTATGCGCAGCCCTATTCGGATACGGGATCGACCCCTTTCACGATCTGCAAGGCGCTCTAAAGGGAACCACTGATTTATTCCCGCGCGGGAATAAATCAGTGGTTCCTAACCCTGGAGCAGCCTGATCTCGGATGCGGCAAGTCCGGCAGGCGTTCCCCTCAGGACAACGACATCCCCCGCTTCGAGGATGGTTTCCGGAGAAGGAGCGAGCCCCCGGATGTTGCGTCTCCTGACGGCAGTGATGTCGACCGAGAAGCGACCGAGGTCGATTTCGGCTAGCGATTTTCCGACGCATGCCGCGCCTTCGGGGATCATGATGCTACGCAGGCGAAGCTGCAATGCTTCGCTTTGCTCGGAGGCCTGGTCGGTGGTGCCCCTGAAGTAGCCGCGGAATCCGCTGTAACGTTCTTCCCGGGTATCCCGGATGCGCTTCAGCACCCTGTTGAGCGGCACGCCCAGCAGGAGAAGGGCATGGGATGCGAGCATCATGCTGCCTTCCATGATTTCGGCGACGACTTCGGCTGCGCCTGCCCGTTTCAACTGATCCATTTCGGAGTCATCCAGTGTCCTCACGATGACGGGAAGATCCGGGCGCAGTTCGCGTGCGTGGTTCAGGATGACGAGCGCCGAGTGCGCATCGGAATAGGCGACGACCAGCGCCTTCACTCGCAGCAGCCCGGCGGCGAGCAGCACTTCCCTGCGGCTTGCATCCCCATAGACTACGTTCTCCCCTGCAGCGGCAGCTTCCCTGACGCGCTGAGGATCATGATCGAGGGCGATGAAGGGGATCGATTCCTGCTCCAGGAATCGCGCCAGCGTCTGGCCGCTGCGCCCGTAGCCGCAGATGATGATCTGGGTGTCGAGCGCCATGGTCTGGACTGCGATGGTGTGCAGTTGCAGTGCGCGGTGCATCCATTCGCCGGCGGAATAGCGCCTGACGACCTGATCGGATCGATCGATCAGGAAGGGGGCGGCGAGCATGGAAATCAGCATGGCGGCGAGGACGATCTGCAGGGTGGATTCGTTCACGAGGTGGAGATTGCCCGCCTGGGCAAGAAGCACGAAGCCGAACTCCCCCGCCTGGGCGAGATGAAGCCCGGTGCGCAATGCCACGCTCCAGTCGCGGTCGAAAAAATAGCTGAGCCCCGACACCAGAGCGAGCTTGAGGATGAAAAGCGCGGCAAGCATCAGCAGGACCCAGGGCAGTTCGCTCCATACCACCTTCAGATTGAGGAGCATGCCGATAGTGATGAAGAAAAGTCCGAGCAGGACGTCCCGGAACGGCTTGATGTCGTTCTCGACCTGATAGCGGTATTCCGTTTCGGAAATGAGCATGCCGGCAAGAAAGGCGCCAAGGGCAAGCGACAGTCCTGCGGCATTGGTGACATAGGCAAGCCCAAGCGTGATGAAGAGCACGTTGAGCATGAAAAGCTCGGACGATTTCTGCCTTGCGACCAGATGAAACCAGGGGCGCATCATTCTCTGCCCTAAGAAAAGCAGGGCGGCGAGAACCAGCGCGCCTTTCAGCAGGGCCATGCCGAGTTCCAGGGGAAGGTTCTGCGCCGGATGCGAAAGTGCCGGAATGATGAGCAGGAGCGGAACGACTGCGAGATCCTGGAAGAGCAGGATGCCGAAGATTTTCCTGCCGTGGGCCGAATGAAGCTCCTGTCTTTCGGCCATCAGTTTGCTGACGATCGCGGTCGAGGACATCGATAGCGCGCCGCCCAGGGCCAGTCCGACGCGCCAGTCGATGCCGAGGGTAAGGGCTACGAGCAGGGTGGCGACAATGGCCAGCACGACCTGACCGAATCCGAGCCCGAAAACGATGCGTCTCATGGTGGAGAGCTTGGGCAGGCTGAATTCGAGTCCGATGCTGAACATCAGGAAGACGATACCGAACTCCGCAAGGTAGCGGGTTTCGGCTGTGTCTGGAATCAGGCCCAGGGCATGGGGGCCCGCCAGAATGCCGACCAGCAGGTAGGCGAGCATCTGCGGCAGATGCGCTATGCGGAAAAGCGCCACGACCAGAACGCTGGATGCCAGTAAAACGATAATGAGCGGCAGGGTGTCATGCATGGCGAGAACAGCCTCCTTTGCCGAGGGATGGCGGACAATCAATCTGGATTTTGCTCAAACCTTTTCCCCATGCGACTTCTGGTATAATTCCCTACATGATACCTCAATCCAACAGAGACTTTTCGGTGCTCGAGATCGCGGCAGAAGTGCTGGAAATAGAATCGAAGGCAGTGATGGGCCTGGCAGAGCGGCTGGATCACGGTTTCGTCCAGGCGGTGGACATGATCCTCGCTTGCCGTGGTCGGGTCGTGGTGAGCGGGATGGGGAAATCGGGGCATGTCGGGCGGAAGATCGCCTCCACCCTTGCCAGCACGGGAACGCCGGCTTTTTTCGTGCATCCTGCGGAAGCAAGCCATGGCGATCTCGGCATGATCACGAAGCAGGATGTTTTCGTCGCGCTGTCCAACTCGGGTGAAAGCGCAGAACTGCTTTCCATCATTCCCCTCATCAAGCGCCAGGGCGCAAAATTGATATCCATGACGGGAAACCCGGCTTCTTCTCTGGCGGTCGAGGCGGACATTCATCTCGATGCCGGGGTCGACAAGGAAGCCTGCCCTTTGGGGCTTGCCCCGACGGCGAGTACCACCGCGGCGCTGGCCCTGGGAGATGCGCTGGCCGTGACGCTGCTGGTGGCGCGGGGATTCAGCGCAGAGGATTTCGCCCTGTCGCATCCGGGCGGCTCGCTCGGCATCAGGCTGCTGACGCATGTCAGGGATGTCATGCGCAAGGACGGTGCCGTTCCGGTCGTGTCAAGCGGCGCCTTTTTGTCTGAGGCGCTTCTGGAGATGTCGAAAAAGGGAATGGGGATGACTGCGATCGTCGATGACCAGAATCGCGTGGCTGGAATTTATACGGACGGCGATCTGAGGCGTACCCTTGAAAACGAAGTGGATTTCAGGAAGACCCCGGTCGCATCGATCATGACGAGAAACCCCAAGACGATTTCTGCCGACCGCCTTGCGGCGGAAGCGGTGCAGTTCATGGAGCAATTCAAGATTACCCAGCTTCTTGTCGTCGATTCGGATGCGAAGCTGGTCGGTGCACTCAACATGCACGATCTGCTGCGTGCCAAGGTGATCTGATTGGACGATATCCTGGCAAGGGCGAAGCGGGTTCGCCTGGCGATATTCGACGTGGACGGCGTGCTGACCGATGGCCGGCTGTACCTTTCCGACTCGGGGGAAGAAATGAAGGCGTTCGACACCCAGGACGGGCATGGCATGAAAATGCTGCAGGCTTGCGGGGTGAGTATCGCCATCATCACGGGAAGAAATTCGCGCTGCGTCGAGCTGCGCGCAAAGAATCTGGGGATTCCCCTGCTTTTTCAGGGCGTATCCGACAAGCTCTCCGTCTACCGGGATTTGCTGGCGTCCCTGGGGCTCGATCCTGCGGAAACCGCATACATGGGGGACGATCTTGTCGACTTGCCGGTGTTGAGGCGATGCGGGTTCGCGCTTGCAGTGCCGGATGCGCCGGACATCGTCAGGCAGCATGCGCATTATGTGACAAGAAAACGGGGGGGGCGCGGCGCCGTGCGCGAGGCCTGCGAATTCCTGATGCGGGTGCAGGACAAGTTCGATGAGCAGCTTGCAGGGTATTTGTGATGTCCGACCAGATCAGGAAATGGTTCCCGGTCCTGTTTCTCCTGCTGCTGGCGGCGCTTTCCTACTGGCTGGAGAACAAGGTCAAATTTGCCGCATTGTCCGAAGCTTCCAAAAGGCATGTGCCTGACGCCATTGTGGAAAATTTCACGGCGACGAAATTCGGTCTCGATGGCAAGCCGCGCCAAACCCTGTTGGCGCAGGCGTTGTTTCATTTTCTGGACGATAGCAGTTCCAAATTGATCGAACCCCGTCTTCTGCTGGTTTCCCCGGGACGGGCGAATGTTCATGTAAGCTCAAAATGGGCATGGCTCTCCGAAAACGGGGAAGACGTCTATTTGCACGACAAGGTGGAGGTGATTCGAGATGCCTATGGCGTGCACAGCAAAATGGACATGAAAACGGAATATCTGCACCTGAATGCCGACAAGCATGAGGGAGAAACGAGCCTGCCGGTCAGGATACAGGATCCGAAAACGGACGTTCATGCCGTTGGCATGACTTTCAACGACGAGACGAGAGTGGTCAACCTGCTTTCCCATGTGCATGTGGATTATGAGAAATAGGCATCTGTTCGTGGCGTTCGCGCTTCTTTTGCAGGCGATGCCTGCCATTGCCGAGAAGGCTGACAGGGACAAGCCGATCCACATTGATGCCGACAGGGTCGAGATCGATGATGCGAAAAAGATCAATACGTTCTACGGCAATGTCATCCTGACGCAGGGGACCCTGATCATCAAGGCAGACAAGGCCGTCGTGACCCAGGATGCTGCAGGAAACCGGCATGCCACCGCCTATTCCGGGGAGCACCCCGTTTATTTCAGGCAGAAGCGCGAAGGCTACGATGAATATATCGAAGGGGAAGGCGACAGGGGCGAGTACGACAGCAAAACCGATACCGTGGAGCTGTTCGGCAATGCCCACGTCAAACGGGGGAAGGATACCGTGAAGGGGAACTATATTTCATACAATTCGAATACCGACTTTTTCCGGAGCGAAGGGGGGGCGAAGACGCCGACGGGAAGAGTGCATGCCGTGATTCAGCCCAAGAAAAAGGAAGGGAAAAAAACATCAGCGCCGGCCCCGGCGTCCCCTGCCGTGATCAGGCCTTCCGAAACGCTCGCAAGCCCTCCACAGCAATGAGTTGTCTCAAGGCGGAAAATCTGAGAAAGCGCTACAAGTCGCGGACTGTCCTGCAGGATGTGTCGCTCGAGGTGAGCAGCGGGGAAGTCGTCGGACTGCTCGGGCCGAACGGGGCGGGAAAAACGACCTGCTTTTACATGATGGTCGGGCTCGTGCCGCTGGATGGCGGAGACATCTACCTCGACGGAGAGAAGCTGTCCCGCATGCCCATCCATTTGCGTGCACGCCTGGGACTTTCCTATTTGCCGCAGGAAGCTTCCGTATTCAGAAAACTCAATGTTGCGCAGAATATCCAGGCTGTTCTGGAATTGCAGCGCCATCCGGACGGGGAGATGCCCAAGCTTCTCGAAAATTTGCTCGAGGACCTGAACATAGCCCATCTGAGGAACAGTCCGGCGGCCAGTCTTTCCGGGGGTGAGCGGCGGAGGGTCGAGATCGCACGCGCGCTGGCCACCAATCCCCGCTTCATCCTGCTCGACGAACCCTTCGCCGGCGTCGACCCGATTGCCGTTCTCGATATTCAGAAAATCATCCATTTCCTGAAGGACCGCGGCATAGGGGTATTGATCACGGATCACAATGTGAGAGAGATGCTTGGCATATGCGACCGGGCGTACATCATCAACGAGGGGGTCGTCCTGGCCTACGGAAAGCCCGATGAAATCATTTATAATGAAAATGTCAGGAAAGTTTATCTGGGCGAGCATTTCCGCATGTAACGGAAAATTGAATTGAGTCGATGAAACCTACGCTACAGATCAAGTTATCTCAGCAACTGACGCTGACCCCCCAACTGCAGCAGGCGATCCGGTTGCTGCAGCTCTCCACCCTGGAAATGAATCAGGAGGTGGAGCGCTTCCTGCTGGAAAATCCCCTGCTCGAACGCGAAGAGCCATCGGATGAGGAGCCTGCGGCCGTTTTTCAGGCTGGAGAGGCTGTTGTCGAGAAACCGGAATCTCCCGAAGTCCAGCAGGAGATCGACTGGCTCGACAACGATGGTCCCTCCTATGCAGCTTCAGAGCCTTCCGGCGATGACGATGTCCACGACTACCAGCAGGCGCAGAGCCCCAGCCTGAGGGATCACCTGAACTGGCAGCTTGGCATGACCCAGCTTACCGACAGGGACAAGAAAATCGTTTCCCTGCTGATCGACGCGCTCGACGACAACGGCTACCTGTCGCAGGATCTGGAAGAGCTTGCCGCCATGTTGCCGGTCGAGCTGGAAATCGAGGCCGAGGATTTGGGCATTGCGCTGCAGCATTTGCAGCATATGGATCCGGTAGGGGTCGGGGCGAGAAATCTTTCCGAATGCCTGGCGCTTCAACTGAAGGCGATGCCGCCAGATACTCCATTTCGCGAAGAAGCCCTGGAAATCGTGAATCACCATCTGGCGAGTCTTGCGGCTCACGACTTTGCCAGGCTGAAAAAAAGCCTGAGCTGCAATGATGCCGCATTGCGCGCCGCGCAACAGCTAATCACGCACCTCAATCCGCGGCCTGGAAGCGAATATTCCAATCAGGTGGCGCGCTACATCATTCCCGACGTCATCGTTCGAAGAATCAAGGGTGAATGGATCGTCTCCCTGAATCCGGATGCCATCCCGCGCCTGAAGGTGAACAAGCTGTATGCCGATATCCTGAGCCGCGGACAGGACTCCGGCCAGCAACAGATCGGCCAGCAATTGCAGGAGGCCAAATGGCTGATCAAGAATGTGCAGCAGCGCTTCGAAACCATACACAGGGTGTCGAAGGCGATCGTGGAACGGCAGCACAATTTTCTGGAGCATGGGGAAGTCGCGATGCGTCCCCTGGTATTGCGCGAGATCGCCGAAGAGATAGGGCTGCACGAGTCCACCGTGTCCCGCGTCACCACCCAGAAGTTCATGCTCACCCCTCGCGGCATTTTCGAACTGAAATATTTTTTCGGCAGCCATGTTTCGACAGAGGCGGGGGGCGCCTGCTCTTCGACTGCCATCAGGGCGCTGATACGTCAGCTCGTCAACGCGGAAGATGCCAAGAGTCCGCTCAGCGACAGCCAGATTTCCGAAATGCTGGGGAAGCAGGGTATTGTAGTCGCCCGCCGAACCATTGCAAAATACCGGGAATCCCTGAAAATACCCCCGGTCAATCTTCGTAAGTCACTATAACCAAAAAGGAGTTCTTCGATGAATATCAAGCTCAGCGGGCACCATGTGGAAATCACTCCGGCAATCCGCGATTACGTGCAGGCGAAGCTGGGGCGCGTGGCCAACCATTTCGATCATGTTATCGACATCAGCGCCATTTTGTCGGTCGAGAAGCTCAAGCAGAAGGTGGAGGCGACCGTTCACCTGCCCGGACGCGATTTCTTCGCCGAATGCAGCGATGCGAACATGTATGCGGCAATCGACAATCTTGCCGACAAGCTGGACAGGCAAATCATGAAGCACAAGGAAAAAACGATCGAGCGTCGCCTCGACGGCGAAGGGCTGAAGGCTCAGGCAGCCGAATAAGCCGTGAACCTGATTGCCAAACTGCTCTCTCCCGGGCATGTTCTGATTGATCTCGATGCGGGGAGCAAGAAGCGGGTCTTCGAGCAGGTCGGGATTCTGTTCGAGAACAGCCTGGGGATTGCCAGAAGCGAAGTCTTCGACAGTCTCTTCGGACGCGAGAGGCTCGGCTCTACCGGCCTCGGGCAGGGCGTGGCGATTCCGCACGGCAGGATAAAGGGGCTGCGCGAGGCCGCCGGTGCCTTCGTCAAGCTGTCCTCGCCGATTCCTTTTGATGCGCCGGATGCAAAGCCGGTCGGCCTGATATTCGTGCTTCTGGTGCCGGAGCGGGCAACGGACCTCCATTTGCAAATCCTGGGCGAACTGGCGCAGATGTTCAGCGACAAGGATTTCAGGGAGAGCCTGCTGAATGCTTCCGATGCGGATACGGTCATCCGCCTGGTCACCGAGTGGAAGGCGCATGCAGCAGATTAGCATCGCAGCGCTTTTTGATGAGCAGAGGGAGAAGCTCGCGCTCGAATGGATTTCGGGAAGAGGCGGGAGCGAAAGAATTCTGGACAGCGACAAGATAGGAGAGTCGTCCCAGGGATTGATAGGGCATCTCAACTTCATCCACCCCAATTGGGTTCAGGTCGTGAGCCGCGTCGAGAACAGCTACCTCGATGCGTTCGATCTCGACGCGCAAAGAAGCATGCTCGAACCGATTTTTCGGGGGGATATCGCCTGCATGATCGTCGCAGAAGGTGAACCGGTATCTGCCGTGCTCGCTGAAATGGCCGACTCCTTCGGCGTTCCACTGCTGCGCTCGCCACAACAGAGCGTGCATTTGATGTGGCTGCTGCGCCATTATCTGACAAGAAACCTCGCGAAATCGACTTCCCTGCACGGCGTGTTTCTCGATGTGCTGGGGTTGGGCGTGCTGATTACCGGCGAGAGCGGAGTGGGGAAAAGCGAGCTGGCCCTGGAACTCATCAGCCGGGGGAGCGGGCTCATTGCCGACGACTCGGTGGAGTTCTACAGAATCGCGCCCGAGACGCTCGAGGGGCGCTGCCCCGCCATGCTCAGGGATTTTCTGGAAGTGCGCGGCATCGGTCTGCTCAACATCAGGACGATCTTCGGCGAGAATGCGATGCGGCCGAAAAAGAATCTGAAGCTGATCGTCAACCTGAAGCGCTCGAACGAATCGGAACTGGTGGAAATCGAGAGGCTGCCGCTGGATCGCGGAAAGCGCGAGATCATGGGGGTCGAGGTATCCGAGGTGACGCTTCCCGTTGCGGTTGGGCGCAACCTTGCCGTTCTCGTCGAAGTTGCCGTGAGGAATCACATTCTCCTGATGCGAGGGATCGACAGCACACGGGACTTTGTCGAGCGGCAGAGGGCGCATATGCAGAGCGGCGATTTCTGACATGCAGGTTATCCTGATCAGCGGCCTTTCCGGCTCCGGCAAGAGTATCGCGCTCAATGTGCTCGAGGATTGCGGCTACTACTGCGTCGACAATCTTCCCGTCAGACTGCTTTCCGATCTGACGCGGATTCTGCTCGAGTCGGGGAGCGAACGCATCGCAGTGAGCGTCGACGTCAGAAACGTCAGTTCGCTTTCCCAGTTGCCCCAGCATATCCAGGCATTGCGGCAGGGCGGAATGGATGTTCGCCTGCTGTTTCTCGAGGCCAAGACCGAAACCCTGGTCAAGCGCTTTTCGGAGACGAGGCGCAAGCATCCCCTTTCCGACGACAAGCTTACGCTTCCCGAATGCATCGAATACGAGCGCGAAATGCTTTCCGATATCCGGGAGATCGCTCACAAGATCGATACCTCGGACCTGAGTCCCAACGTCCTGAGAAGCTGGGTTCAGGATTTCATCCAGATCGATCGCTCCAGGCTGACCCTGCTTTTCCAGTCTTTCGGCTTCAAGCACGGTCTGCCGCTCGATTCGGACATGGTTTTCGACGTGCGTTGCCTGCCCAATCCCTTCTATGACCCGAAGCTTCGTCCGCTGACCGGCAGGGAGCCCGAGGTCGTTCGTTTTCTCGAAAGCGATGAAAATGTCGCACGCATGCTTGACGACATCAGGCGCTTCGTGGAAACGTGGCTGCCGAGCTTCATCCGCGACAACCGCAACTATCTTTCCATATCGATAGGCTGTACCGGCGGCCAGCACCGATCGGTCTACATGGTCGAAAAGCTCGCGGGGCATTTTTCATCCCTGAACAGCCAGGTGCTGGTGAGACACAGGGAACTGAAGTGATGCACCTCTTCAGGATTGGAGACTGGCTGGTGATCCTGCTCGGCCTGGTTCTCGTGGGCTTTCTTTTTGCAAGCATGGGGCATGCCGGTCGGGCGCAGAAGGTGCTGATCAGGAAGGGCGGGGAGATATTCACGGAAGTCAGTCTGCTCAAGGACAGAGAGGTCGAGGTGCCGGGGCCGCTCGGCGTGAGCCTCATCGTGATTTCCGGAGGCGCTGCGCGGGTGGCGAAAGATCCCGGTCCGCGCCAGTACTGCGTCAGGCAGGGCTGGCTGAGGAATGCGGGGGATGCCGCAATCTGTCTGCCGAACCAGGTGAGCGTCGAACTTTTGGGCGGAAAAAAGCGCTATGATTCGCTCAACTATTGAAATTCCTGCGACCAGGGAAGATCATCATGTCTCCCGCATGGCGGCCCTTGCAATAGGGCTTTCCTTCGTGGATGCCGCAATTCCGCTTCCAGTTCCGGGAGTCAAGCCTGGCTTTGCGAATATCGTGGTATTGATCGTGCTCGCGCGCTACGGCGTCAAGACTGCGGCATGGGTTTCAATGCTGCGCGTATTCGCGGGGAGCCTGCTGTTCGGATCCTTCCTCTCTCCCGGGTTCTTTCTCAGCCTTTGCGGCGCGCTTTGCAGCCTTGCCGCCCTGTTCCTGGCAAGCGCGCTTCCGGAAAAATATTTCGGTGCAGTGAGCCGCAGCGTGATCGCGGCTTTCGCGCATATTTCCGGGCAACTGATGCTGGCCTATTTCTGGCTGATTCCCCATGTCGGGCTGTTTTCGCTTGCGCCCTTCTTCGCGGCGGCCGCGCTTCTTTTCGGCACGGTCAACGGTCTGGTCGCTGCGCATTTCCTGGAATGCGAAAAAGTTGAGGCGGCTCCTCAAGTTCCCATACAATGACCGGATGAACAAGGAAAAAACCATCGCACTGGCGCTGACGGGGGCATCGGGCATGCCCTACGCCATCAGGCTGATCGAGAAAATCCTGGAAAGCGGGGCTCGCCTCTATCTCGTTTATTCCCCGGTGGCGCAGATCGTCATCAAGCAGGAAATGGGGTTTGCCCTGCCATCCAGGGCGAGCGAGGCGGAAGGCTATTTCATCGAACGCTTCAGGCCGGAACCGGGAAGGCTCCGTGTGTTCGGGCGCGAGGAATGGTTCGCCCCGGTAACCTCCGGTTCCAATCCGCCTGACGCGATGGTGGTTTGCCCCTGCACGATGGGAAGCCTTGCGGCATTTGCCGCCGGCATGAGCCAGAATGTCATCGAGCGCGCAGTGGACGTGATGCTGAAGGAGCGCAAGAAGCTCATCATCGTGCCGAGAGAGACCCCGTTCTCGACGATCCACCTCGAGAACATGCTGAGGCTTGCCCGGGCAGGGGCGGTCATACTGCCGGCGAACCCCGGTTTCTACCAGCATCCGCAATCCGTGGACGACCTGGTGGATTACATCGTCGCGAGGATACTGGATCACCTCGACATACCGCAGAACATTTCCGCCAGATGGGGCGAAATCGAAGGAGATTCATGAAAATACACGAATACCAGGCGAAGGAAATCTTGCGGGAATACGGCGTTCCGACTCCCCGGGGTTTTCCTGCATTCAGCGTGATGGATGCGGTAGAAAATGCGCAAAGGCTGGGCGGCGATACCTGGGTGGTGAAGGCGCAGATCCATGCGGGAGGGCGCGGCAAGGCAGGTGGGGTGAAGGTCGCAAGATCCGGCGGCGAACTCGAAAGGTTCGCCGGCGAGATGCTCGGCATGCATCTCGTGACGCCCCAGACAGGGGAAGAAGGCCGAATCGTCAGACGCCTCCTGATCGAGGAGGGCGCACAGATAGCTGCCGAATATTATGCCGGAATCGTCGTGGACAGGGGCTCGCAGCGTGTGGTGCTGATAGCCAGCCGGGAAGGCGGAACGGAAATCGAGGAAGTCGCGCGGGATGCGCCCGAGAAAATACACAAGGTTGCCATCGACCCGGGCAAGGGGCTGCTCCGGCAGGATGCCGCAGATGTCGCGCGCAAGATAGGCATTCCGGAAAGCGCAGTGGATGCCGCGGGCGAATTCTTCATGGCGCTTTACCGGGCTTTCGTCGAAAAGGACGCCATGCTGCTTGAAGTCAATCCCATGATCCTGGACAGGAGCGGCAGGCTGCTCGCCTTGGATGCCAAGATCAATTTCGATGACAATGCGCTTTATCGGCATCCTGAAATACTGGCGCTGCGCGATCTGGACGAGGAAGATCCTGCGGAGATCGAGGCGTCCAGATTCGGACTTTCCTATATTTCGCTGGACGGGAACATCGGCTGTCTCGTCAACGGGGCCGGGCTCGCGATGGCAACCATGGATATCGTGAAGCTCTACGGCGCTTCCCCCGCCAACTTTCTGGATGTGGGAGGGGGGGCCACGGTCGAGAAGGTCACGGAAGCCTTCAAGCTGATGCTGGCGAATCCCAAGGTCGAGGTGATCCTCGTCAACATATTCGGCGGAATCATGAAGTGCGATGTGATCGCACAGGGAATCGTTGAGGCGGCGAGGCAGGTCGCGCTCAATGTGCCGCTGGTGGTGAGGCTGGAAGGCACCCATGTGGAGCTCGGCAAGAAAATCCTGGCGGAATCCGGGCTGCCGATCATTTCGGCGAATACCATGATGGATGCTGCGAAAATGGCGGTCGATGCCGCGAAAGGCCACTGATGTCCATACTTGTCGACAGGAACACCAGAGTGATGACGCAGGGCATGACCGGGAAAACCGGCATGTTCCACACCGTGCAGTGCAAAAATTATGCGAACGGGGCCAACTGCTTCGTCGCCGGAGTGACTCCCGGAAAGGGCGGTCAGCACTTCGAGGGCATTCCCGTTTTCGACACGGTGAAGGAAGCGAAGCATTCGACGGGCGCTACCGTTTCGGTGATCTACGTCCCGCCTCCCTTCGCCGCTGCGGCGATCCTGGAGGCGGTCGAGGCGGAGCTCGATCTCGTGATCTGCATCACCGAAGGGATACCGGTCCATGACATGATCAATGTCAGATATCAGATGGAGGGAAGAAGAACGCTACTCATCGGGCCGAACTGCCCCGGGATCATCACTCCGGACGAAATCAAGATCGGGATCATGCCCGGACATATCCACAAGAAGGGCAGGATAGGCGTGGTTTCGAGATCGGGAACGCTGACTTATGAAGCTGTCGGGCAATTGATGGAAGTCGGCCTCGGGCAGTCTTCCTGCGTCGGCATAGGCGGAGATCCGGTCAGCGGGCTCAAGCATGTCGATGTGATGAAGCGCTTCAACGAAGATCCCGAAACCGATGCGGTCATCATGGTCGGGGAAATAGGCGGAAACGACGAGGAAATCTGCGCGAAGTGGATCAGGGACAACATGCAAAAACCGGTGGTCGGATTCGTTGCGGGGCTCACCGCCCCTAAGAACAAGCGCATGGGCCATGCCGGCGCGATCATTTCGGGTGGGGAAGGCGGGGCTGAGGAAAAGCTCGCTGTCATGGAAGAATGCGGCATCCGGGTGACGCGCAATCCCTCCGAAATCGGCAGGCTCCTGAAGTCGGTTTTATGAATTGCGCACCTCCATTATCCTGCCTGATGGTGCATAATTGCCAGGGATGAGTTCATTCAACGTGACATGGATTTAAGCCGCGCTCTCGAAATCGTCTGCTGCTCCGACACGGGACGGGTGCGGTCCCACAACGAGGACAGCATCGCTTGCGATGCGGCAGACGGCCTTGTCGTTCTGGCGGACGGCATGGGCGGATACAATGCCGGGGAAGTGGCGAGCGGGATTGCGGTGACATTGATGGCTTCCGGTGTGAAGGAAGCGCTGGCACAGGCCGAAGAGCGGGATGTCAAAAGCGGCGAGAGTCTGCTGCGCGATCAGGTGATTGCGGCAAACAGCGCGATTTTCGAGGCTGCGCATGGCAGGGCGGACTATGCGGGAATGGGCACGACGGTGGTTGCCGCACTCTTTTATGATGACAGGGTGAGCGTCGCGCACCTCGGGGATTCCCGGCTGTACAGGCTGCGTGGCGAGAAACTGGATCTCCTGACTCGCGACCATTCGCTGCTCCAGGAGCAGCTGGACAGGGGCATGCTTACCCTGGAAGAGGCCAGGGTGTCCCGGCATAGGAATATCGTGACGCGGGCGCTTGGCGTCGAGCGGGAAGCGGATGTGGAAGTCGGGAGCTTCGCTGTCCTGCCGGACGATATTTACCTGCTATGTTCGGACGGTTTGAACGACATGCTCGAAGACGAGGAAATCCGGCTTGCCATGCAGACACTGAAGCCGAACATCAAACTGGCGGCGGATCATCTGGTCGAGCTTGCCAATCAACATGGCGGGCGCGACAATATTTCGGTGATCCTGGTCAAGGTGAAGCAGGGTTTCGCTGTCCGCAAGGGACTGATTGCAAAATTCAGGTCGTCTTTCAGAAAATGAGGGGGCAGCTTTTATGTCGAAATTGATCCTCAGCCTTGAAGACGGAACACGCAAGGAATACCTGCTTGACAGGGAACGCATCCGGATCGGGCGGAAATCCGGCAACGACATCCAGATAACCGATACCGCAGTGAGCGGGGAGCACGCCCTCGTCATCACGATTCTCAACGATTCCTTCCTGGAGGACCTGGCAAGCACGAACGGCACGAAGGTGAATGGAAAGCCTGTCAAGAAGTGCTTCCTTCAGCATGAGGACATCATCGAGATCGGAAAATTCAGGCTGACCTATGTTCGCGGAGATGCGCCTGTGCGGGATTTCGAAAAAACCGTCATGCTGCGTCCAAAGGCCCCGCCCGCCATGCTGCCCGCTGCCGTTGCAACTCCGAGCGACACGCCTCAGACGCGGTCGCCAGCCGGTCGGGCCATTGCGGCGATGCGGCTTCTCACTGGGCCGGGTACGGGAAGGGAGCTCGATCTTGTCAAGAATCTGACCACGCTCGGCAAGCCCGGGGTGCAGGTCGCGATGATCACGAGACGCCCGCAGGGGTTTTTCGTCGCCCATGTGGATGGGGACAGATCGCCGCTTCTGAACGGGCGGGCAATCGGCTTTCAGTCGCATCCGTTGCAAAATCACGATATCCTGGAGCTGGCCGGAATCAGGATGGAATTTTTTCTCAGGTAGGCGGACTCAAACAGTGAAGCTCAGAATTCTTGGGTGCAGCGGAGGAATCGGCGGCGCATTGCGGACCACCTCCTTTCTGCTGGACCACGATGTGCTGATCGATGCCGGCACCGGCGTGGGCAATCTCTCCCTCGAGGAGATGAGCCTGGTCGACCATGTGTTCCTGACGCATGCCCACCTCGATCACATCGCCTCCATTCCCCTTCTTTTGGACAGCGTGGGCTATCTGAGGGGGAAACCGGTCACCATCCATGCGATTCCCGAGACGATAGCTGCCTTGCAGCAGCATATCTTCAACGACGTGATATGGCCGGATTTCGCCAGGATTCCCACGCCGGATTCCCCCTATTTGCGTTACGAGGTCGTCGTCCCGGGAAAAGCCACGTATCTTGCGGGGCGCAGCATCACCCCGCTGCCTGCGAACCATACGGTTCCCGCGGTGGGCTATCATCTGGATAGCGGGGAAGGAAGCTTGGTGTTCAGCGGCGACACGACGACCTGCGACGCACTCTGGGATGCGGTCAACTGCATTTCGAATCTGAAATATCTGATCGTTGAGACGGCCTTTTCGGACAAGGAGCGCGATCTCGCCAGGCTCTCCAGGCATCTCTGCCCCAGCCTGCTGCGGACCGAACTGAGGAAATTCAAGGGGAGTGTGCCGATCTATATCACCCATCTCAAGCCTGGCGAGATGGGCCTCATCATGCAGGAAATCGAACAGAATGCGGAGGGCGTGAAGCCCCGGATGCTGGTGAACGATCAGGTTCTCGAGTTTTGATATGACCAGGGCGACGGAGAGAGACAGCGATACCATGCCTGCAGTTCAGGATAGCCTTGCCGATGTCAGCACCAAGCTGAATTTTTCCAGGTCGCTTCAGGCGCTGACCAACCGGATCCATGCCACAAGCAATATCGACGAGATCATATTCGATCTCGGTAACGACATCTGCACGCTTTTCAATGCCGACAGGGTCACGATTTACGTGATCGGCGAAGACAAGGCTTCGATCATCTCGAAGGTCAAGACCGGCCTGTCCTCCTTCAAGGATTTGAGGCTGCCGATTTCCGAGCAGAGCATTGCAGGTTATGCCGCATTCCACAAGAAGGTGTTGAACCTGAAGGATGTGTACGACGAGAAGGAGCTTCAGTCTTTCAGCCCCCACCTTCATTTCATGCGCGAGGTCGACAAGAGAACGGGCTACAGGACCAAACAGATGCTCGTCGCGCCCATCATCGATGCCGCCGACAAGGAACTGGTCGGGGTGCTGCAGATCATCAACAACAAGCTGGGCCTGCCTTTCCAGCCCATGGCGGAAGAGGGAATGGTCGAACTTGCCAAGACCCTGGCCATCGCCCTCAAGCAGAGGCAGCGTTCCCACCAGCTCGTCAGGACCCGCTTCGATCTTTTGATCGCTGACGGCGTGATTTCGGCAGTCGAGTTCGATCTTGCTTCGCGCTCGGCAAGAAGGCGAGGGGTGTCGATCGAGGACGTGCTCATCGAAGAATTTCAGGTCAAGCTGTCCGATCTGGGCAAATCGCTCGCCCATTTCTTCAGGGTGGAATACGAGCCGTTCAGGCCCGACAGGATCAGGCCGCCAGATCTCCTGAAAAACATAAAGCGCGATTATGTGGAGACAAACCAGTGGGTTCCCGTGGATGAAACGAAGGATGGGCTGATCGTCATCAGCCCGGACCCGGAGAGGGTGCAGGCTTCGCGCATCGTCAACAATGTCTTTCCCAAGCACAAGCTGATTTACAGGGTCTGCACGCTGCGGGAATTTGCGCAGACCGTCGAGCAGTTCTACGGCAGCGGGGAAGGCAGCTCTACCATAGGGGAATTGCTTTCTTCCATGGATGGGGAGAGCGAAAGCGAGGATATTTCAGATGAGATGTCCGCTGCCGCAGACAACGAGCTCGTCAAGCTCGTCAACAAGATCATCATCGATGCCCACAAGATGGGCGCATCCGACATCCATATAGAACCTTATCCCGGCAAGGGGAAAATTCAGGTCCGTTTTCGCAAGGATGGAACGCTGCTGCCCTACGTCGAGATTCCTTCGACCTATCGGAATGCCATCGTGGCTCGCATCAAGATCATGTGCGATCTGGACATTTCGGAAAAGAGGCGTCCGCAGGACGGCAAGATCCAGTTCAGGAAATTCGGGCCGCTCAACATCGAACTGAGGGTTGCCACCATTCCTTCGTCCGGGGGAATGGAGGATATCGTGATGCGCATACTGGCTTCCGGGGAGCCCATCCCGATCGAGAAGATCGGTCTTTCGAAGCCTGCCCTGGAAACGCTCAAGGGCATTGTCACCAAGCCTTACGGACTGTTCTTCGTTTGCGGACCGACGGGTTCCGGAAAAACGACGACGCTGCATTCGGTGCTGGGATTCATCAATACCCCGCAGACCAAAATTTGGACTGCAGAGGATCCCGTTGAAATCACGCAGAAAGGGTTGCGCCAGGTGCAGATGAATCCCAAGGCAGGGTTCACTTTTGCGGTTGCAATGCGCGCTTTCCTGCGCGCCGACCCCGATGTGATCATGGTGGGCGAAATGCGGGACCATGAGACCACTTCGGTCGGCATAGAGGCGTCCCTGACGGGACACCTTGTCATGTCCACGCTGCACACCAACAGCGCGCCCGAGAGCATTGTCAGGCTCCTGGACATGGGAATGGATCCTTTCAATTTCGCCGATGCGATTCTTGGCATACTGGCCCAGCGCTTGATCAAGCGCCTGTGCAAGCATTGCAAGCGGCCGGAAGTCGCCAGCGAAGAGGAAATAGGGCGGCTGCTTTCGGAATATTGCGAGGAATTGAGGCATACCGAAGCCTGGAAGCGGGATTCCAAGGCTGTGATGGGGAAGATATACGACGAATGGGTCAAAGCCCATGCGAACGAAAAGGGGGAGTTCACGCTCTATCGTCAGGCGGGATGCCCAGAATGCAGCGGGACGGGCTACAGCGGCCGTCTCGGCATATTCGAACTGCTCGAAGGGACGGATGCCGTGAAGAAGAATATCCAGGAGCGCGCGCGCGTTTCCGAACTGCTCGCAACCGCGCTTTCGGAGGGGATGAGAACGCTGAAGCAGGACGGCATCGAGAAAGTGCTGCGGGGTATCACCGACATGCAGCAGGTGAGATCGGCATGCATAAAATAACGAGGATGAAATGAAGGGAGATACCATGCAGGAGAATCATGTTTCAGGGAAAAGCGTCCCGGTTGCGGATATTTTCAGGTGGATCGAGGAGCTCAACCATATCGGCGCTGCGCTGTCTACCCAGCGGGATATCGGCATGCTGCTCGAGACGATACTGCTTGCGGCGATGAAGATCGCGAATGCCGACGGCGGCACGCTCTATCGCGTGGTCGACGGCAGGTGGATCCGGTTCGAGACGCTCCGGACCGATTCCCTCGGAATCGCCATGGGCGGCACGACAGGGAAGGAAATTACTTTCCCGCCCATTCCCCTCTACAAGGATAATGGGGAGCCGAACGATTCCCTGGTGGTGGCTCATGCCGTGCTGGGCGGCAGCACGATCAATATCCGGGACGTTTACCAGGAAAAGGACTTCGATTTTTCCGGAACGCGAAAGTTCGACGAGATGACGGGCTACCGGTCCCGATCCTTCCTTACCGTTCCGATGAAGAATCACGAGCAGGAAATCATCGGAGTGCTGCAGCTCATCAACGCCATGGACAGGGAAACAGGCGAGATCGTGGGTTTTTCGGAAGTGGACCAGAGCTTTGCCGAGTCGCTTGCCTCCCAGGCCGCGATTGCTTTGACGAACCGCCAGCTCATTCTTCAGCTGGAAGAACTGTTTGAATCCTTCATCAAGGTGATCAACTATGCCATTGAAAGGAAATCGGAATATACCGGGAAGCATCTGGAGCGCGTTCCCGAGTTGACCATGATGCTGGCCGAAGCCGCCCATGCGGCGGACGAGGGGCCGCTCAGGGATTTCCAGATGACGGACAGGGACAGGAAGGAACTGCGACTTGCCGGCCTGCTTCATGATTGCGGGAAAATCGTGACGCCCGTTCATGTCGTGGACAAATCGACCAAGCTGGAGACGATTTTCGACAGGATTCATACGGTCGAGGCTAAGTTCGGTGTCTTGAGGCGTGATGCCGAAATAGGCTATCTGAAAGGCAGGATCGCCACTCCCGAAAAGGAACCGGAACTGGAGCGCGACTATCGCGCGGCCCTTGCGCAACTCGATGAAGATCTCGGCTTTCTGAAGAAATGCAACATGGGTGGCGAATTCATGAGCGATGCAGACGTCGCTCGCGTCAAAGACCTAGCGGTACGCCACAAGGTTGACGGTGAGAATCTGCTTTCCGAGAACGAGGTCGACAATCTGACGATTAGGCGCGGCACGCTGAATGCCGCAGAGCGGCAGATTATCAACGACCACATCAGGGATACGATAGATATGCTTGAAGCGCTGCCGTGGCCCAACCGCCTGAAGAACGTGCCCGAGTATGCTGGCGGACACCACGAGAAGATGGACGGGACGGGTTATCCGAAGGGCCTGAAGCGCGACGAGATGTCGGTGCAGGCGAGGATAATGGGAATTGCGGACATTTTCGAGGCGCTCACGGCCAAGGACCGCCCCTACAAGAAGGGCAAGACTCTGAGCGAGTCGCTGGCCATTCTCGGCAAGTTCTGTCTTGACAATCATGTCGACCCGGATCTTTTCGACATTTTCGTGAGCCGCAGGGTATATCTCGATTATGCGAACCAGTTCATGAGCCCGGAGCAGATCGACGAAGTCGATCATTCGAAAATTCCCGGCCACAGGATGTGACGAAAAACGTCACTTTGTGACGGGGAGCGACGGTGGGATTGCGAATGTTGCGGGATGTGATCAGTGATTTCGGGGATTCCGGCGCCCTTTCTGTCCTGGCACGCCGCTTGCTTTTATGCTTCCAGGAGTTTCGCTCCCGGAAGTTTTTCAACCTTACATAGAGGGCTCATCATGAAGCAAATGCAAAAAGGTTTTACCCTGATCGAATTGATGATCGTGGTTGCCATCATCGGCATCCTGGCCGCTGTCGCCATTCCGCAGTATCAGGATTATGTCACCCGGACCAAGCTGTCCAATGCTGCTACCTTCGCGAATCCGATCAAGACCGCGATTGCTGAATATGCTCAAGAGAATGGGGCGCTCCCCACCTTTACTGCAGCCAATGGTGCGGCTGCAGGCTGGACCAGTTTGGGGCTTTCTGGTGCTCCGACGACAACTACAGAGGTGAGTTCAGTTAGCATGGCGTCGGGAGGTATTTTGACATTGACTTTGTCTGTCCCTGTTTCAGTAAATGGAACTGTGACTTCGGCTCCGACGGTAATAATGACACCAACTGTTGGGCCAACGAGCGTTACATGGGGCAATGCTTGTACGCCTACTGGAAGTGCAAACATGATCAAGGAATTCCCTGGTTGCTCCTGATCTGAAGTGTGACCCGGAAAAACCCGCCACCCAGGTGGCGGGTTTTTTATTGACGAGGAAATCCGCATGTTTCATTTTTCGGGGTAAATCTTGACAGGATCGGATTGGCCAGACTAGACTAAGTTCGTTTCTCCTGGAGGGTGTCGCCATGCATTCCGTCAATATGTTGCAAGCCAAGTCCAGCCTGTCTCGCCTGGTGGAAGCCATCGAACAGGGAGAAGAGCGCGAAATAATCATTGCGCGAAACGGGCGCCCGGCTGCCAAGCTGGTTCCCATGGAGGCTTCAATGCCCGGACAGCGCATCGGCATAGCAAAAGGCGCGTTCGAGGTGCCGGGCAATATCGACACGAGCAATGCCGAGGTGGCCGATCTGTTTCTGGGGAGATTGGCCCCTTGAATCTTCTTTTGGATACGCATGTGGTGTTGTGGGCCATCGCGGACGATCCTCGCCTTTCGGCCAGGGCGCGGGAGCTGATTCTGGCGCCGCACAGCGCGGTCTGGGTCAGCGCGGTCAGTATATGGGAGATTGCCATCAAGCATGGTCTGGGGCGCGGTGATATGCCGATCTCGGGACAGGACGCGCTGCGCTACTTCCGGCAGGCGGGGTATCGTTTTCTCGCCATCGAGCCTGAGCATGCGGCAGAAGTCGAAAAGTTGCCCGATTACCACCAGGACCCGTTTGACCGGCTGCTTGTCGCCCAGGCGCTTGTCGAGCCCATGCGGCTCGTCACTCACGACATGACGGTGGCGCGATACAGTGATACCATCATCCCTGTTTGACCGAAGGCTTGCCCCACCTGCGCTTTCCGTCCGGGAACACATTGAAACTGGAATTCCGATGCCGTTGTCCGACAAACCCCTGTTCAGCCTGGATTTCCCCCTGCAGGGGAAGGCTCCCTTTTTGATTCTCGCTTTCTTCCTGTTTGTCGCCATCGATGCCCTTTACGGGAAGTTCCTGTGGAACCCGCTGGTTTTCGACGATCATAATTTCTTCAGGAAGGAACTCGTCGAGGGTTATGCCCATGCTTCATTCCATTTCGATTTGAGGTGGTTCGCCTATGCTTCCCTAGGCTGGACCTACAGGCTTTTCGGCGCGGACCTGATCTGGTTCAGGGTGGGCAACATGCTGCTGCATTTCGCGGCCTCGCTGTGCCTGTTCTTTTTCCTGCGACGCCTTTTCAACATCGTGCTGAAGGAGCCATCCGGGCTTTCCAACGACTGGCTGGCCTTTTTCGCCGCGCTGATTTTTGCGCTCGATCCGGTATCGGTCTATGCGGCAGGCTATCTCATCGAGCGCTCGATCGTGATGGCGACGCTCTTCGGTTTCCTGATGCTGCTCGCCTATGTGGAAGGCGTGGTGCGGGATCAGAAGATCTGGTTTTTCGTCTCCGCTGCTTTCTATTTCCTGGCCGTGTTTTCCAAGGAGCATGCGGTGATGCTTCCCGCCGTTGCCCTGGCGCTGACCCCCCTCCTGAAAAAGCCATCGAGGCAGTGGCTGAAGGAATTCTGGCTGCCTTTCCTGCTTTTTGCCTGCATCGGCATCCTGGTGGTGCTCAAGGCGAAGGGCGTGCTGGGCTCGGCTTACGAGATTTACGGCGCGGCCATGATCGAATCGGAAAAGATCGAGGCGTCGCATGCCTATGCCCTGAGCATGCTGACCCAGTCCGGGCTTTTCTTCAAGTACCTGCTCCTCTGGCTGTTTCCGGATCCGGCCATGATGTCGGTGGACATGAGGGAGCCCTTTGCCTCCAGCTATTTTTCGCCACTTCGGATTCTGGGGCTGATTGCGTTCCTGGCGTATCCGGTGGCTGCCCTGAAGCTCCTTCTGCAGGGCGGGAGGCGGGGGCTGGCAGGATTCGGCCTGCTTTTCCCCTGGCTGCTTTTCATGACGGAGCTTTCGACCGTCAGGATACAGGAGTCCTTCGTGCTTTACCGCAGCTACCTGTGGATGGGCGGCTTCTTTTCAGTCCTGCCGTTCGTTTTTTCGAAATTACCTGCGAAAGCCGCATTCATCCTGCTGCTCGCGGCATCCGCAGCGCTTTTCCCGCTGGCGAGGGAAGAGCTGGTTTCCTTTTCCAGCCCTTTGCTGTTGTGGGGCGATGCGGCGAGGCTGGTCGAAGGCCGGTCCGGTTTGGTGGGAGTTGACAGGATCTACTACAACCTCGGGAAGGCGGAGCTGGACGAGGGGCGTTATCCCGATGCGATCCGGGATTTCACCAGGGTGGTCGGGATCAGTCCGAAAGTCTACCAAGCCTGGTATAACCGGGGGTATGCCTACTATTACGAGCAGAAATTTGAGCTTGCGATTCATGACTTCGACAGGGCGCTCGAATTAGGTCCGGACTATGCGCAAGGCTATTTCATGCGCGCGCTCGCCTATCGGCAGATGAAGCAGGAAGCCCCCGCGCTTGCCGATTTCGGGAAAAGCTGCGATCTCGGATTTCAAAGAGGCTGCGTCAAATGGAAGGAGATGAAGAAACATCTGTTCTGAGCGGGAGCGCGGGCTTGATCCCAGCCTGATGGGAGATATGGCAATTTCGACTATAGTGAGTCATGGACTGATTATCGAAATGCGATGTCACTCAAATCCCAAAACTCGATTCAAGGCATACTGCCTGCAGCTCCCTACCGCATCCTCCTGGTCGATGACGATCCTGTCGTCCTGAAGGCGCTGCTGCATACTTTCCGCCGAGACAATTACCAGATCGTGTCCGCCGTCAATGGCGAGGATGCGCTGGGGCAACTGAAGCGTTCGCGGTTTAATGTGCTGATTGCGGATTACCGGATGCCGGTGATGGACGGCCTGGAGCTGCTCTCGAGGGCAAGAACGATTCAGCCCGACATGGTCAGGATTCTCCTGACCGTTCAGGGCGACATCGCTCCCGTGATGGGTGCGATCGGCGATGGGCTCGCCTTCAAGTTCGCGCTCAAGCCGTGGAAGGAAGATGAGTTGCGCACCTTGACGAATCTCGCCATCGAGCAATATGAAAAGGCCAGGGCGGAGCTTCCCGGGCAGAAATCGGTCGAGATCGTGGCGCTTTCCAAGCTGATGGTGACGAACAGGAGCCAGCTCGCCGTGATGCTCAACAAGCATGGCGTGCTTTCCATGGAGCAGGTGCAGGAACTCAACCGGCTCCAGGTCGCAAGACGTGAGCCGCTCATCAAGGTTCTTCTGGAGCAGAACTGGGTGACGGAAAAGGAAATCAGGGGCCTGTTGCGCAGGGAACTCCAGATGGAGGAAGTGACGCTTTCCGATTACCAGGTCGATTCGGCGGTGGCCTCCCTTGTGCCGATGAGCTTTTGCGAGCGGCAGCTCGTCGTTCCGCTCAAGCTGGAAGGCAAGCGCTTCACGCTTGCGGTTGCAGATCCGCTCGATCTCGGTCTGATCGACGATCTGCGCTTCGTGTCCGGACTCAACATCCATACCGTCGTGGCCGACATTGCCGCCATCCAGGCCAAGATGATCGAGATTTATCAGCCGGACAAGGTGATGGATTTCAGGGACCTGGAAACGCTGCTTTCCAGGGTCGATCCTTACGAGGGGATAGAGATCGTCATCGACGATGCCGATGAGCAGTCTCTCGAAGAACTCCTGATTGGAGAGGAGCCTCCTGCCATCAGGATCGTCAATGCCATCATACTGGAGGCGATCCGGCTGGGGGCGAGCGATGTGCATGTCCAGCCCAGGGCGAAAAGCGTCGTCGTGCGCTACCGCATAGACGGCGTTCTGATGGACAAGATCAATATCCCGCTGCAGCTGCTGCAATCGATCGTGTCCCGCATCAAGATCATGTCCGAACTCGACATCAGCGAAAGGCGCAGGCCCCAGGACGGCAGGATCACCGCCAGAACCCCGATGCGCGTCGTTGATCTCAGGATTTCGACCCTTCCCACTGTCAACGGCGAGAAGGTGGTGATGCGCATCCTGGACCGGAATTCGAGGATACACAGCCTGGAAGGATTGCGGTTTTCCCAGCCGGATCTTGCCAAGGTGCTCAATTTCATCGACAAGCCGCAGGGCATAATCCTTGCGACCGGCCCCACGGGGAGCGGCAAGACGACGACCCTGTACGCCCTCTTGCAGCACAATGCTTCCCCGGCCAAGAATTATGTCACGATCGAGGACCCTGTCGAATACTACATGGACATGGCAGGGCAGGTGTTGATCCGGGAAAAGATAGGACTGACCTTCCCGGTCGTGCTGCGCTCGATATTGAGGCAGGATCCCGATGTCGTCTTGCTCGGCGAGATAAGGGACTTCGAGACGGCGGAAGTCGCCTTCCATGCCGCACTCACCGGGCATGTGGTCTTTTCCACGCTCCACACCAATTCTGCCGTGGCGACCCTCTCCAGGCTTTTCGATCTGGGATTGAAGCCATTCGTCGTGGCTGCTGCGCTGGAAGGCATCATCGCGCAGCGGCTGGTGAGGATGATCTGTCCCGAGTGCAGGGAAGAGAACCGCATGGCTTCGGTTCTTCTGCCGAGGCTGGGTCCGGTCTTTCTCGGAAATGAGGTCAGCGCCAGCAAGGGAAAGGGATGCTCGCATTGCAACGGCACGGGTTACAAGGGGAGGCTCGGCATCTACGAGGTGCTCGCCCCCGATGAGGAAATGCGCCACCTCATCGCATCGGGTGCGAGCATCCTCGATATCTCTCGGGTTGCGCAGAAGATAGGCACTTCGTCCTTGCTGGAAGATGCGCTCGTCAAGGTCAATCAGGGGCTGACCAGCATCGAGGAGGTGCTTCGCGTTCTGGGGCCGCAAGTTTAGCGTCTTCGGTATTTGCCGACGAGTTCGACTTCGTCGAGAATATGACCTTTCATGGCATTTTCGATATCGTTTTTCGACGCCATGCCGAGATCCGGCAGGAGGATATCGAGCGCATAGAGCCTGTGGAAATAGCGGTGGTTGCCTACCGGAGGGCATGGCCCGCCATATGTCGTGCGCTTGAAGTCCGTCCAGCCCGAGAGCGTCCCTGGCGGAAGATTTCGGATTCCTTCGGCAAGCGAAGCAGTTTCCGGAGGAAGGTTGTAGAGCAGCCAATGGGTCCAGTCCATCCTGGGATGTTCGGGATCCGGAGCATCCGGGTCGTCAATGAAAAGAACCAGGCTTTTCGCCCCCTTGGGGATGCCGCTGAAGGCGAGCGGCGGCGAAATGTTCAGGCCGTCGCAGGTGTATTTTGCAGGGATCTGTCCGCCATCCAGGAAGGCAGAAGAAGTCAGAATCATGTTTCCTCCCGCCATGGCTGCAGGCACCAAAAAAAGAAAAAGAATTGCGACAAGTCTCATTTTTGCAGAATAGACGAAATTTCCGGGGGTGGTGTTAAAATGTCCCCATGTCGGATCCCCGTTTTGTCCACCTCAGGCTGCACAGCGAATACTCCGTGTCGGACAGCATCGTCAGGCTGGACGATGCGCTTGAAGCCGCCCGGCAGGATGCCATGCCGGCGCTCGCGCTCACGGATCTATCCAATGTATTTGGCCTAGTGAAATTCTATCTTGCAGCACGGCAAAAAGGCGTGAAGCCGATTGCGGGCTGCGATGTCTGGCTGGAAAATGGCTATCGCATGCTCCTGCTTTGCCAGTCCAGGGCGGGTTACCTGAAACTATGCGAGATACTCTCTCGCGCATACAGGAAGAACCAGAACCGGGGAAGGGCGGAAGTCAGGGCGCAATGGTTCGAGGAAGTCGGCAGCGAAGGCCTGATCGCCATGTCCGGCGCGCACCTCGGAGAAATTGGCCAGCTTCTGCTGCAGGGCGGCGATGCCGTCGATGCCGCAAGAAAATGGAGTTCGCTTTTCCCGGGGCGCTTCTACATCGAACTGCAGAGGGTGGATCAGCAGAGCGAACTCTGCGTCCAGCATTCGATCAGGCTGGCTTCCTTGCTGGGGCTTCCCGTGGTTGCGACCCATCCCGTTCAATTCATGCGCCGCGAGGATTACAAGGCGCATGAAGCCAGGGTTTGCATCGCGGAAGGATCGATACTGGGAGACCCTCGCAGAACCAGGCATTTCAGCGAGGAGCAGTATTTCAAGACCCAGGAGGAAATGGCCGGGCTGTATGCCGATATTCCGGAGGCGCTCGAGAACGGCGTCGAAATCGCGAAGCGCTGCAATCTGACCCTTGAAATAGGCAACAACAAGCTGCCTGCGTTTCCCACGCCGGAGCAGCAGGGGCTCGACGAATATCTGCGCGGGCAGGCCGTCTCCGGCCTGTCGAAGCGCATGGCGACGCTCTATCCCGATCCGGAAGAGCGCGAGAGGCAGTATCCGAAGTACATGGAGCGGCTGGAATTCGAGGTCGCCATGATTCACAGGATGGGATTCCCCGGCTATTTTCTGATCGTCGCCGATTTCATCAACTGGGCGAAAGGAAACGGCGTGCCGGTGGGGCCGGGAAGGGGGTCGGGAGCTGGCTCTCTGGTCGCCTATTGCCTCGGCATCACCGATCTCGATCCGCTCAGGTACGATCTGCTTTTCGAGCGCTTCCTGAATCCCGAACGCGTTTCCATGCCCGACTTCGATATCGATTTCTGCCAGGACGGGCGGGAGCGCGTGATCGAATACGTCAGGCAAAAATACGGCGAGGAAAGCGTTTCGCAGATCGCGACTTTCGGCACCATGGCGGCGAAAGCCGTGGTGAGGGACGTGGGGCGCGTGCTCGATCTTCCCTACGGATTCGTCGATTCGCTGGCGAAACTGATTCCTTTCGAGATCGGCATGACGCTCAGAAAGGCTCGCGAGCAGGAGCCCGAAATCAACCTGAGGGCCGAGCAGGAAGAGGAGGTTTCCGAGCTTCTGGAGCTTGCAACAGCGCTGGAAGGACTGACCCGCAATGTCGGGATGCATGCGGGAGGGGTGCTGATCGCACCTGGCAGGCTGACGGATTTTTGCCCCGTCTATTGCACGGAAGGGAGCGAAGCGGTGGTCAGCCAGTTCGACAAGGACGATGTCGAGAAGGTGGGGCTCGTCAAGTTCGACTTTCTGGGCCTGAGAACCCTGACCATCCTGGACTGGGCGGTGAGATATCTCAGGATGCTCGACGGGAATGAAGAGGCTTTTTCCATCGAGTCCATTCCGCTCGACGACCCCGCCACTTACAAGCTATTGAAAGCCTGCGATACGACGGCGGTTTTTCAGCTCGAATCGAGGGGAATGAAGGATCTCGTGAGGCGGTTGCAGCCGGACTGCTTCGAGGACATCATCGCGCTGGTGGCGCTGTTCAGGCCGGGGCCGCTGCAATCCGGCATGGTCGACGACTTCATCAACCGCAAACACGGCAGGGCCAGGGTCGATTATTTCCATCCGGATCTCGAAGGGGTGCTGAAGCCGACTTATGGCGTGATCGTTTATCAGGAACAGGTGATGCAGATCGCCCAGATCCTGGGCGGCTATTCCCTGGGCGCCGCAGATCTTCTTCGGCGCGCGATGGGCAAGAAGAAACCCGAAGAAATGGCGAAGCATCGCAGCATCTTCGTCGGGGGAGCGCTCGAGCGCGGTGTGGCCGAATGGCAGGCGCAGCAGCTCTTCGATCTCATGGAAAAGTTCGCAGAATACG
Source organism: Pseudomonadota bacterium (assembly GCA_021835845.1). Lineage (GTDB taxonomy): Bacteria > Pseudomonadota > Gammaproteobacteria > Burkholderiales > JABEVD01 > JABEVD01. Next base: position 63,480 of record JAKBJU010000003.1, read on the forward strand.
GCTTCAACAAGTCGCATTCGGCGGCCTATGCGCTGGTCGCCTATCAGACCGCCTATCTCAAGGCGCATTATCCCGCTGCATTCATGGCGGCCACGCTTTCAGCCGACATGGACGACACCGACAAGGTGCACAATTTTCACGACGACTGCCTGGCGAACGGCCTCGAAATGCTTCCCCCTGACATCAACAGGAGCGATTACCGCTTCTTTCCGGTGGACTTGAAGCGGATACGCTATGGCCTCGGGGCGGTGAAGGGGACGGGAGAGGCCGCTATTCTCGCCATTCTGGAAGCGCGGAAGGACGGGGACTTCAGGGACATTTTTGATTTTTGCAGACGGGTGGACAGAAGGACGGTGAACCGTCGCGTGATCGAGTCGCTGGTCCGGGCGGGCGCATTCGATGGCCTCAATCCGAACCGGAAGAGCCTGCTCGCGTCGGTCGGTTTGGCAATGGAAGGCGCCGAGCAGTCGAGCCGGGCCGCCAACCAGCATTCCCTCTTCGACGATGCAGAAGAAGAGCTCGGTCATGTCGAGATCCAGGATTTCAGCATGAAGGAGAAGCTGAGGGAAGAAAAGGCCAGCCTCGGCTTTTATTTCAGCGGACATCCTTTCGATTCGGATCTCGAAGAGGTTGCGCATTTCTGCAAGATGCGCCTCAACCAGCTGAATGTCGCGAAGGGGCCCGCAAAGCCGGTGCTGCTGGCGGGAATCGTGCTGAACGCGAGAATCCAGCAAACGAAACGGGGAAGAATGGCGATAGTGACGCTTGACGACGGCAGCGCGCAGGTCGAGGTTTCCATCTTTTCGGAATTGTTCGAGGCGAGAAGGGATCTGATCAAGGAGGACCGGATACTGATCGTCGAAGGCAAGGCGAGCTTCGACGATTATTCTGGCGGGACCCGTGTCACCGCTGAAAGTCTTTACGATATCGCCGGGGCCCGCTCGCGATATGCGAAAGCGCTGGAATTTCATTGCGACTCGGGTTCGAACATTGCGAGGCTGATGGATCTGATTTCGCCCTTCAGGGGCGAAGGATGCCCCGCGCGAATCATTTACAGCAACGGACGGGCGAGCTGCGAAGTCGAACTCTGGCCGGTCAGGCCGGAGGATGCGCTTCTGGAGTCGCTCAAGAGCCATTTCGATGAAGTGAGGCTGGTTTATTCATGATCATAGACACTGATATGCTCGATTCCCTGAGCCTTTCCGCTGCGGCGTCAGGCAGGAGAAGGAAGAACCTGAATTTTCATGCGGGCGAGCTTGCGCCCTGCAACCGGCTTCTGAATGCGATCGAGCCGGATTCCTATGTCCAGCCGCATTGCCATCTCGACCCCTCGAAGGACGAAACGATGATTCTCCTCAAGGGAAGGCTGGGCGTGCTTTGCTTTTCGGAAAGCGGGGAAATCCTCATGAAGGCCGTGCTGGACCCCGGACGCGGCGCTTATGGGGTCGACATCCCCCACGGCACGATTCATACCGTGGTGTCCCTGCAACCCGGCACGGTATTCTTCGAGGCGAAAGCGGGGCCCTACGTCCCCATTCTTGATGCCGAGCGTGCGCCATGGGCACCCAGGGAAGGCGCTCCCGATGCTCTCTCCTATCTGGAATCGCTGAAGCAGGCTTTCGGAATCTAGGGAAGTCCTGAACAAGTCGCACATGAGCCGTGTTGCCGGAAAATCGAGATGATCGTGCGAAGCGCAACGCAGGTCGTAGCCGAGTCTACGACGCACTGGCGCGCGACAAAGCGAGCGCTCGATTTCACGCAACCCTTGAGGGACGGGGTTTTGCGGGCGCTCCTCCTTGTCGCTCGATTTGCGAAGGGAATGACCATTCGCTGCATCTCGCTTCGCGAGTTTCATCCCGCAAAGCCGACCGTCACGGCCACGCGGGACTTGTTCAGGGCTTCCCTAGGGCGGGAAGCCCGGATTTGCTTGCGTCATGCCTATCCGATGCGTAGTATGCATTTATGAATCGCATCGGCATCACCGGATTCCACTGCATTGCTGCGGCCTGATCTATGAACGGAGCTATTGACCTGAAATACAGGGAGTTTCTTGAGGAAGCCCCCGACGCTTTCTTTGCCCACGATATGGAAGGCAGAATCAGCGACGTCAACCGCAGGGCCTGCGAGAGTCTCGGCTATTCCCGCGAGGAATTGCTGAACATGACGGTCATGGACTTCGAGCAGGATTTCGATATGGCCGCCGCGAGGGTGTTCTGGGAGAGCGCCCGATCCGGGGAAACCATGGCGTTCTCGGGGCGTCACCGGCGCAGGGATGGAACGGTCTTCCCGGTGGAGATCCACCTCAGCGTATCCCTTGTCGGCGGCAAAAAGACCCTGCTGACGCTGGCCCACGACATTACCGCACGCAAAAGGGCCGAAGGCCGTCAGGACAGGTTGACCAAACTCTACAAGGCGCTCAGCGAAGTCAATCAGGCCATCGTGCGCATGGAGACGGAATCCGATCTGTTTCCCCTGGTTTGCAGGATGGCGGTCGATTTCGGCGAACTGAAGCTGGCCACGATCGGGCAGCTCAACGAAGCGACGGGCCTGATCGAAGCCGTGGTGACCTACGGGAGCGGCGCCGATTACCTGAAGGGCATTGCCATTTCGGCGAGCGAGTTGCTGCCTGAAGGGCAAGGCCCTGCCGGGGTCGCATTCCGTGAAAATCGCATCGTGATCGTCAACGATTATCTCGGGAACCCAATCACTCAGCCCTGGCACAGGCAGGCTCGCCGTTTCGGATGGCAAAGCAGCGGCACCTTCCCGATTCGGCGGGGAGGCAAGCCTTTCGCCTTGCTGGGCGTGTACCATGATGTCCAGGATGCTTTCGACGACGAAATCATCGCGCTGCTGGACGAGATGTCGCGGGACATTTCGTTCGCGCTGGACAATTTCGACCGTGAAAGGGAGCGCACATTGGCTATGGCCATGCGCTCAGAAAGCGAGCGCCATTTCCGGGCCTATTTCGAGCGCGCCATGGTCGGTATGGCCGCCACCGGCCCGGACATGCGATGGCTGGAAATCAACGATGCAATGTGCGAGATTCTGGGATATACCAGAGATGAGCTGTTGCGCATGACCTGGGCCGAGGTGACTCACCCGGATGATCTCCCTGCCAATCTGGCCAAGTTCGATCTGCTGCTGAAAGGCAAGTTCGAGGGAGACGGCTACGTTCTGGAGAATCGCTTTGTTAGGAAGGATGGCAGGATAGTCTATGCTCGCCGCGCGGTGCGTGCTTTACGCAGGGCGGATGGCAGCGTCGACTACATCGTTGCGATAGTGGAAGACATCACTGAAAGGATGCTTGCCGAAGAAGCGGTACGCAGGAGCGAGGAGAAGTTTTCGACCATCTTCCGCAATTCTCCCAATCCCACATCGATTACCAGGCTGGAAGACGGCACAATCATCGACGTCAACGAGGCATGGAGCCGCATTACAGGATACTCGGCGCAGGAAGCCGTCGGCAGGACAGCGCTAGAACTCGGCATATGGGGGCGTCCTGAAGACAGGCGTGCCGCCGTCGAAGCGCTGAATGAATCGGGGCGTATCAGCGCAATGGAATTTGTGTTCAAGAGCCGTGCCGGGGACGAGATTTTCTGCCTGATTTCCGCCGAGCGGGTCGACATGCAGGGCGAAGAGTGCATCATCCTCATCGCCCAGGACATCAGCGAACTCAGGCAGGCCATGGAAACCATACGGGAACAGAACAACTTCCTGAATGCCATTTTCGAGAGCGAGCCGCATTGCGTGAAGGTGGTCTCGCCCGAAGGCAAGCTGATCCAGATGAACCGGGCGGGGCTTGCCATGCTCGAGGTGGACAGTCTTGAAGAAGCGCAGCGTACCGAGTTGCAGGAATTCATCCAGCCGAATTGCAGGAAGGCCTACCTGGAATTTCATGGAAGAATCTGCAGCGGAAGCAGCGGCGTGCTGGAGTTTGCCGTCACGGGCAGAAAGGGGGGGCAGCGCTGGCTGGAAACCCATGCCACCCCGCTGCGCAAATTGAACGGGGAGATCATCGGCCTGCTCGGCGTGACGCGCGATATCACGGAGAAAAAGCGCACGGATGACTTGATCTGGAAGCAGGCCAATTTCGATTTGCTGACCGATCTGCCAAACCGGCATATGTTCTACGACAGACTGGAACAGGAGATCAGGAAAGCGCATCGCGATGGGGAGGACCTGGCGCTGCTCTTCATCGATCTCGACCAGTTCAAGGAAGTCAACGATACGCTGGGCCACCAGGCAGGAGATGCGCTGCTGGTGGAGGCGGCAAAACGGATATCCGCCTGCATCGGCGAATCCGATATCCTGGCCCGGCTGGGCGGGGACGAATTTGCGATTCTCTCCGGGATGCACGAGACGATGCACATAGAGAATATCGCGCAGCGCATACTGGATGCGCTTGCCGAGCCCTTCGCCATGCCAGGGAAGCCGGGGCGGATTTATGTTTCGGCGAGCATCGGCATCACGCTTTATCCCGGGGATGCCGCCGATGCCGATCAGCTGCTCAAGAATGCGGATCAGGCACTGTATGAGGCCAAGAATGCGGGGAGAAACCGCTTCAGCTATTTCACCCAGTCGCTGCAGGAAAAGGCCCAGGCCAGGCTCAGGCTGCTCAACGACTTGAGGGGAGCGCTTTCCGCAAACCAGTTCCTGCTCCATTTTCAGCCCATCATGAATATTGCCTCGAATCGCATCGTCAAGGCGGAAGCCCTGCTGCGCTGGAAGCATCCGGAGCGGGGGATGGTGAGTCCGATGGAATTCATTCCGCTCGCAGAGGAGACGGGGCTGATCCTGCAAATAGGCGATTGGGTTTTTAGGGAAGCCGCGAAGTGGGCGAGCCTGTGGGTCAGGCATCATCCCGATTTGGTGATCGGCGTGAATATGTCTCCGCTGCAGTTCGGAAGCGATGGCGCGAACATCGGTGAATGGCTCGATTATCTGCGGAGTTTGAGCCTCCCCGGGAAGAATCTGGTGGTCGAGATCACCGAGAGCCTGCTTCTCGATGCCGATTCAGAGGTCAAGGACAAGCTGGCCGAGTTCCAGGATGCCGACATCCGGGTGGCGATAGACGATTTCGGGACGGGCTATTCGGCGCTTTCCTACCTGAAGAAATTCCGCATCGACTATCTGAAGATAGACCGCGCATTCATCAGCAATCTGGCGCGCGATTCGAGCGACATGGCCCTGTCCGAAGCGATTGTCGTGATGGCGCACAAGCTCGGCCTCGAAGTCATCGCCGAGGGAGTGGAAACAGCGGAGCAGCGCGATCTGCTTCTTCAGGCAGGCTGCGATTACGCGCAGGGCTACCTGTATTCCAGGCCGATGCCTCCGGAGGAATTCGAGGCCCGCCTGAATGACGCCGCCGGCGTTTCCTAGGGAACCACTGATTTAATCCCCCGTGGTGCACGTTGCTGGAAAAATCGAGATGATCGCGCGAAGCACGACGCAGGCCGTAGTTTGGTCTACGAACCAAGGAGGGCGACAAAGCGAGCGCTCGATTTGCACGCAACCCTTAAGGGACGGGGCTTTGCGGGCGATTTTCTTTGTCGTTCGGCTTGCGAATGGAATAACCATTCGCTGCGCCGTCCTTCGCGAATCTCATCCCGCGAAGCCGCGTCGTGCCCGCGTGGGAATACATCAGTGGTTCCTAGAACAGGGCCATCGCGAAGATTCCAGCAGCGATTCCCGAAAGTGCAACGCCTGAGGCGATCATGAGCCTGGTGCGCAGGCTGAAGACCCGGCCCAGCATGGCAAGCGAGGGCAGACTGACTGCCGGCAGCGTCATGACGAGCGCCCCCGCAGGGCCTGCGCCCAGTCCCAGCGCCAGCATCGCCTGCACGATGGGCACTTCTCCGGCCGTGGGGATGACGAACAGGGTGCCGGCAAGCGCCATGGCGACAATCCACAAAATGCCGTCATGCGCGCCGAGCACAGGGAAAAGCCAGGCGCGAGCCGCGCCGAGAAGCAGCACGAGCACGAAATATTCCGGCACGAGACCGATGGCGAGGGTGGCGAATTCCCTGATCCAGCGCGAGAGGAATCCGCCTTCCGGGGTTTCCGGCTGGGAATCCGCTGCGGCTGCATAGGGTTCTGCGCCATAACGCTCGGCGATATGGGCGATTCCGGCTACCATCGCCAGGCCGAATGCCAGCCTGAACAGGGACCAGCCCCAGCCCAGCACGAACCCCATGAATACCAGGGTGGCCGGATTCAGCACCGGGTTCGAAAGCCACCACGCCACCACGCTTCCGACCGATGCCCGACTTTGGCGCATGCCGACCGCCACGGGCGCTGCGCAGCAGGTGCACATCATGGAAGGCAAGCCGAACAGGCCGCCGAGCGCGACATTCCTGAATCCCATGCGGCCGAGCGCCTTGCCAAGCCATTTTCCGGGCAGCAGCACCTTGATGCCGGAGCCGAGCAGGAGGCCCAGAACCAGGGCCTGCCAGATCGACTTGATGTAGGTCACGGCATAATCGAGGGCTGCGCTCCACGAAGGTGGAGGCACCGCTGCCGCTTTTCCCGAAAGTATCGAGTCGCCTATGGCATGATGGCTCTGCGCCACGAACGCCTTGGCATAGTAGGGAATCCATTTGACATAGGCGACACCGACGAGGGCGACGAGAGCGAAGAGCATCGCCTTGGCATAATACGATTTTTCTTCCGATTTGGTTTGCATGACAACGCCTTTCATTTTTGACGCCATTTTGCCAGCGGAGGAGCGTTTCCGCTAGCCGTTCTGCTCTATCCATTCCAGAAGCGCGTCCTCGAAATGCTTCGCTTTTTTCGCTCCCGGGTCTTCGACGATGCAGACCACGACGAACCTTTTCCCCGATTTTGCCTGGACGAGTCCCGCAATCGCCCTGACATTTTCCAGCGACCCCGTCTTGATGTAGGCGCGCCCTTTGACCTGCGTTTTCCCGAGCCGCTTTTTCATGGTGCCGTCGATTCCGGCAATGGGAAGGGACGAAAAAAAGGTTGGCATGAGGGGGCCTGCATAGGCATCCAGAAGCAGCTGGCCGAGATGCATCGGACTGATCGCAGCTTCCCTGGAAAGCCCCGATCCGTTGTCCAGAACCAGTTCGGGGAAGGAAAGCCCCTTTTCCTCCAGCCAGGTTCTGACCTGTGCGCGCGCGGATTCTTCCGTGGCGGGGGTGCTCTTCAGGGCTCCCAGGGTGAGAAAGATCTGCCTCGCCATCACGTTGTTGCTGTACTTGTTCATGTCGGTGACGAGGGAAGACAGCGGAGCGGAGCGGGTTGCGGCGAGCAGCTTCGCATCGGGCGGAACGGCGCCTTCGTGCCATCCCCCTTCGATTTTTCCGCCTGATTCGCTCCAGAGCTTGGAGAAGAGCTGGAAGAGATATTCGGAATGATCGTACGCGGCGATTTCGTCTTCCTTCTCTCCGCAGGAGGCCGGGAATTGTCCGCTCAAGGCCAGCTTCGCGCTCTTTCCGTCGCTTGCTATCTGCTCGGCTATCCCATCTTCCCAGTCGCCGCAAGGGCCTGCCGCGCTCTTCAGATGGTTGGAAACGGAAAGGCTGGGGAAGTCCGGAAGGGCGATCAGCCTGACCGAATCGCCATCCGGAACGATGCGGATGCTGTTCGCTTCGAAATTGACCAGGAGCGCATCGGGAAGCGCATTGTAGGGGCGGTACGGTTTGCCGTCGAATTTTCCGGGATCTCCCGAGACCTGAAAATAGCGCCTGTCGAAAACCAGCCCGCCTTCGATCTCTTTCAGTCCCCTCGCCCTCAAATCGTTGACGAAAAGCCAGAGGCGCCCGATGTCGAGCTTCGGATCCCCATAGCCTTTCAGGATCAGCGGGCCTTTCAATATGCCGTTCTCGATTCTTCCTGGAATGTAAGCCTCCGTTTTCCAGGCATGGGCGGGCCCGAGAAGGGAAAGCGCTGCGTAGGTCGTGACCAGCTTCATGGTCGAAGCGGGGCTCATCGGTTCTTCGGCATGCCACGAAATCAGGGGATTTTTCTCCGAAACCTCCCTGGCGTAGATCCCGGCATGATTGGAGGGAATGCCGGCTTTCGCCAGTGCATTCCCGAGTGCTTCAGGCAGCCCTGATGCCGGGGCCGGCAGGGAGATGGTCAGGAGCAGGAAAAAGACCGGGATTCTCATAATAGCTCCAGCGTTCCCTGAACCAGGAAATCCATTTCTTCCTCCTCGATCACATAGGGCGGCATGAAATAGACCGTGTTGCCAATCGGCCTCAGCAGCAGCCCCTTCTTCAATGCGGCGAGATGGAAGCGCCTGGAGAAATCGGGCGAAGGGTCCACCACGTCGAAGGCCCAGATCATCCCGGTGTTCCTGAAATGCTCGACTTTGGGGTGCGCTGCGAGAACTTTCGCCTTTTCGGTCATGAGATTCGCTTTCTCCCGGTTTTTTGCGATCACGCCGTCGCTTTCGAAAATGTCGAGCACGGCAAGCGCAGCCCTGCAGGCGAGGGCGTTTCCCGTATAGGAATGGGAATGCAGGAAAGCCCGGGAGAGGCTGTCGTCATAAAAGGCTTCGTATATGGCCTGCCTGGACAAGACTGCAGACAAGGGAAGATAGCCCCCCGTGATGCCCTTGGAGAGGCAGAGGAAATCAGGCAGGATGTTGCCCTGCTCGCAGGCGAAAAAGGTTCCCGTCCTGCCGAATCCGACTGCGATTTCGTCCGCGATGAAGTGGACATTGTATTTGTCGCACAACTGCCGCGCCTTCGCAAGATAGGCCGGATGGTGCATGCCCATTCCGGCCGCGCCCTGCACCAGGGGTTCGAGTATCACGGCCGCGATGCCTGGGTGATGGATTTCGAGCAGATTTTCGAGCTTTTCGGCGCAGCGCAATGCAAAATCGCAAGGGGACTCGCCCCTTTCGGCATGGCGCCAGTCCGGGGTGTCGATGCGCAGCCCTTTCGAAATCAGGGGGGAATAGGTGTCGCTGAAGATCGCAACATCGGTCACGGAAAGCGCGCCCAGCGTCTCGCCATGGTAGCCGTTTTCGAGGCTCACGAAATGCCTCTTTTCAGGTCTTCCCATGTTCTTCCAGTAATGGAAGCTCATCTTGAGGGCGATTTCCACCGCGGAGGCGCCGTCGCTTGCGTAGAAGGCATGTCCCAGTTTCGAGAGCCTGGCAAGCCTCTCGGAGAGTTCGATCACGGGCTCATGGGTGAATCCTGCCAGGATGACATGCTCCAGCTTTTCGAGCTGGTCGGTGATGGCGGAATTGATTACGGGATTGCAGTGCCCGAACAGGTTGACCCACCAGGAGCTGATTGCGTCGAGATGGCGCCTTCCCTCGAAGTCGTAAAGCCACATGCCTTCTCCCCTGGAAAAAGGGACGAGCGGGATGGTCTCGTGCCGTTTCATCTGGGTGCAGGGATGCCATACTGACTGCAGGCTCCTCGAAACCAACTCGCTGTTTTTCATGCCGGATGCCGCCTCTGCGCTTCTCTAGTATACTTTGAATCTGGATTTTAACCGTTTTTGGAAAAGAATATGGCCGAAGAATCACTCTATGCCGTTCTCGGCGTATCGGGCGAATCCCCTCAGGAGGATATCGCGCAGGCTTTTCGCGCCCGTTCTTTCGACCGGGATGCGCTGGAAAAGGGGAACGAGGCGGAAAGGCTGCGCTATACCGCATGGGCCCATGCCTACGCAGTGCTTTCCGATTCCGGCTTGAGGGCGAAATACGACGCATCCGGGCTGGACGAATCCTTCAGGGAAAAGTTCGCTCTTGCGCTGGGACTTGCGCTCAAGGGCTATGACGACGAAATGCTTGCCGAATACCTGAGCAGGCTGTCCTTCGACGAAAAAACCATCGCAGAATTGATGGCTGCGATTTCCCGCGTGAGGGAAGCCCCGCAGGCTGCTTCCCCCCGGCGCCAGGAGGATTTCGCAGGATACCGGAAACTCAGGGCAGGGCAGGGCTGGCAATGGGTAAAGGAAGGCTTTCTCCTCTTCAGGAAGAGCCCGCTGATCTGGATCGTGCTTTGCATGATCCTGACGGGAATAGGACTGACCCTTTCCCTGATCCCGGTAGCCGGGGAAATCGTTCTCTATCTCGCCTCTCCGCTGTTTGCAGCGGGATTGATGCAGGGCTGCAGGGATCTCGAGGGGGGCGGCGAGCTGGAGCTTGCGCATCTCTTTCTGGGATTCAGGAAGGATGCCAGCCAGCTCGTCAGGATAGGCGGGGTCTATCTTTTCGGGCAGATCCTGATTCTGGGGATCATGGTCGCTTTCGGAGGCGACCCCATGGAGAAGCTCTTTTTCGGGACAGCCGACATCGATCCTGCGACGCTGCCTCCTGCCGAGACGAGCCGCGTGATGCTTTCTCTCCTCGTGGGGATGGCGGTGTCCGTTCCGCTCATGATGATGATCTGGTTCGCTCCCCTGCTCGTGATTTTCAGGGGATTGCAGGCGAAGGACGCGATGCAGTTGAGCTTCGTCGCATGCCTCGGAAACATGAGGCCTTTCCTGGTTTTCGGCAGCGTTTTCCTTTTTCTGGCATTCCTGTCCGGCATCACTTTCGGACTCGGGCTGCTCCTGATGATCCCGCTGATCTTTACCTCGACTTACGCGAGCTACCGGGACATTTTCGAAACCAGTCCGCATGTCGACATAGAGGTGGAATGAGATGGAACAATATCACGGCACGACGATACTTTCCGTGAGGCGCGGCAGCAGCGTCGCCCTCGGAGGTGACGGGCAGGTGACGCTCGGCAACATCATCGTCAAGGCAGGCGCGAGAAAGGTGAGAAGGCTGTTTCATGACAACATCCTGGCGGGGTTTGCAGGCGGAACGGCGGATGCCTTCACCCTTTTCGAGCGATTCGAGGCGAAGCTCGAAAAGCACCAGGGAAATCTTCTGCGCTCTGCGGTGGAACTTGCCAAGGACTGGCGCACCGACAGGATGCTGAGAAGGCTGGAAGCGATGCTGGCTGTAGCGGATGTCCAATCCTCGCTCATCATCACCGGCAACGGCGATGTGCTGGAGCCGGAATACGGCATCATCGCGATAGGAAGCGGCGGCCCCTATGCCCAGTCGGCGGCGCGCGCGCTGCTGGAAAACACCGAATATTCACCGCAGGAGATCGTCAAGAAATCGCTGGAAATAGCGGGAGATCTCTGCATCTACACCAACCAGCAGCACAGAATAGAAGTTTTGGAGTAAGCATGTCGCAGATGACGCCTCAGGAAATCGTCCACGAACTCGACAAGCACATCATCGGCCAGAAGGATGCCAAGCGGGCGGTTGCGATTGCGCTCAGGAACCGCTGGCGCAGGCAGCAGGTGCCCGAGCCGCTGCGCCAGGAGATCACGCCGAAGAACATTCTGATGATCGGCCCCACCGGGGTGGGAAAGACCGAAATTGCAAGGCGCCTTGCCAAGCTCGCCGACGCCCCCTTTATCAAGGTCGAGGCGACCAAGTTCACCGAGGTGGGGTATGTCGGGCGGGATGTCGATTCGATCATCAGGGATCTCGTCGAGACCGCGATCAAGGATGCGCGCCTGAACGAAACGAAAAAGGTGAGATTCAGGGCGGCGGACATTGCCGAAGAGCGCATCCTGGATATTCTCCTGCCCGGCGCCGATTCGGGCGAAGGCGCCACGCGCCAGAAATTCAGGAAGATGCTGCGGGAAGGGCAGCTCGACGACAGGGAAATCGAGATCGAGGTCGCCGCAATCCAGAGCTCGATGGAAATATTCGGCCCGCCCGGCATGGAGGATCTCACTTCCCAGATACAGGGCATGTTCCAGAACATCGGCAGCACGAAGAAGAAGGCGAGGAAGCTCAAGATTGCCGAAGCGATGAAGCTTCTCACCGAGGAGGAAGCGGGAAAGCTCGTCAACGACGAGGAACTGAAGCTTTCCGCGCTCGGGAACGTCGAGCAGAACGGCATCGTCTTTCTCGACGAGATCGACAAGATTGCGAGCCGCTCCGAGGCCGTCGGTTCCGACGTTTCGCGCCAGGGGGTGCAGCGCGATCTGCTTCCCCTTGTCGAGGGCACCACCGTTTCTACCAAATACGGCATGGTGAAGACCGATCATATCCTGTTCATTGCGAGCGGCGCATTCCATCTGGCCAAGCCATCTGACCTCGTTCCCGAGCTCCAGGGACGGTTTCCCATCAGGGTGGAGCTCGATTCGCTCTCGGTGTCCGACTTCGAGCAGATATTGACCAATACCGATGCCTGCCTCACCGTGCAGTACCAGGCGCTTCTGGAAACCGAAGGGGTGAAGCTGGAATTTCGTTCGGACGGCATCACCGAGCTTGCGCAAATCGCCTATTCGGTCAACGAGAAGACCGAGAACATCGGCGCAAGGCGCCTCTATACCGTGATGGAGCGGCTGCTCGAGGAAATTTCCTTTGACGCCGCGAAGCTGTCGGGGCAGACCGTGACAGTCGATTCCGAATTCGTCAGGCAGCGCCTTGCCGATCTGGCGCAGAGCGAGGACCTTTCCCGGTACGTTCTTTGACGGGATATGGTCTGAACTCTCGAGCGGTTTTGCTGGTCACACTGACATGAAACCCGAACGGAACAAGCGCTTTGCACTGGTTGTTGCGGCATCCCTCGCTGCGGCATGGCCCGCTTTTGCCCGGTCGGAAGGCCAAAGCCAGCCCCCGAAACCGGACGTAAGACACGCCGCCATTCATGCGAAAAAGAAGCCCGTCGCGGCAGCTTCGGGAACTGCTCGTGCCGCCAGGGTTCCTGCTGCAAAACGGAAGAAGAAGATCAGGGCCGACAAGATTTTGCTGCCTGTCCGGATAGGCGATCTGCTGCCCGAGGAGGGGAAGCAGGAGAGTGTCGTCCGTCCCAAATCCGCGATTTCCAAGGTGATGACTGACAAAAGAGCGGTCGACCTCGATATGGGGGGCGATCTGCCATGGCCGGTTCCCGACAGCCCCATGTTTTCCCCCAGAAACAGGGATATCGGATTCCATGTCGGCGTGAACTACCATCTGGATCAGAAGTGGGATTTGACCGGGCTTGCCGGCATGGGCATGGTCGGTAACGTCGACGCATATCCGATGAAGCCGAATGTCGAGCAGATCGGCATTCGAGCAAAATACCGCTTCTGAAGGCAAGGGCTCCGGAGGAGCCCTTGCCTTCGTCGCCTAGCCGTGCTTGTGCTGATTCATGTAGCAGCTGATCAGGATGATTCCGTCGACCACGACCAGTGCGACGACTCCGAATACCATATAGCCCATGTAGTCCATTTCAGTCTCCTTGGGGTCGGCTCTCCTTTTAGATCCGGAAATGTCCCTGTCGGGATGAATTGGCAGATGGAGTCCCTGCCTGATAGCAGTATAGACCATGCCCTTCCCGACGCGTTCCCAGGGGAGGATAATTCGATTCTTCGAGGATGAAAAATTGAAGCGGGAACCCACCAAGGGTCGCGGGGCGACCCTGAAAATCGAGGGAAGATTCGAGAGCAGGGCCAGGGAGGCTTGCGATGACGGCTGGGTGCAGGAGGACTTGCCCCCTCTCGCAACGACGGTGACGGTCGAGAAGGCGAAGAGCGTCATCCGGCGGCAGGACTCTCCCGACCTGTCATTTGCACAGTCCCTCAATGCCTACCGGGGCTGCGAGCACGGCTGCATCTATTGCTACGCGCGGCCTTCGCACGGCTACCTTGACCTCTCGCCCGGACTCGACTTCGAGACCAAGCTTTTTGCAAAACCGGACGCTCCGGAATTGCTGCGCGCCGAGCTTGGAAAAAGGAACTATCGGTGCGAAGTGCTTGCGCTTGGCACCAATACCGACCCTTACCAGCCGATAGAGCGGGAATGGAAGATCACGAGACGGATACTGGCGCTGCTCGAAGAATGTTCCCACCCGGTGTCCATCGTCACGAAATCGGCAATGATCGAGCGCGATATCGATCTCCTCGCGGCGCTTTCTGAGAAGAATCTGGTCCAGGTATTCATTTCGGTTACGACGCTCGATGCCTCTCTGGCGAGAAGAATGGAGCCGCGCGCATCTTCTCCGAAGCGGCGGCTGGAAGCTGTGAGAAAGCTCAACGATGCCGGCGTTCCCTGCGGAGTGATGGCAGCTCCGGTCATTCCCTTTCTCACCGACTCCGAACTCGAAGCCATTTTGCAGGCCGCGAAGGACTCAGGTGCGAAAGCGGCCGGCTATTCACTACTGAGATTGCCCCATGAATTGAAGGTGCTTTTCTCGGACTGGCTGCAAACCCATTATCCCCTGAAGGCCTCCCATGTGATGAACCGCCTGAGGGAGATGCGCGGAGGGCGGGAGAACGATCCCGGTTTCGGCAGCAGGATGAGGGGAGAAGGCCTTTTTTCGGACTTGCTGGAGAAGCGTTTCGAGGTGGCCTCTGCCAGGCTCGGCTTCAACCGCAAGAGGATTTCTCTCGACACGGACCGCTTCAGGTTCCCCACCGGGCAGATGGACCTCTTTTGAGGCGCGTCTTTTATCTTCGCCGCGAAGCTTGCGCCGGAGGCTACCTGTTACGGGAAGGCGGGACGAGCGAAATCGACTTTTCGGCGACGAGATCCTTCACTTCGCCTGAAGTCACGATGCCGCTCTTCGAAAGGCAATCCATGCGGGCCAGGAAAGGATTCCTGCTCCTGATGTCGTCGCATTCCTTGATCACCACGCCTATTTCGTCGAAGACGTTCCCCATTTCACCCTTCCTGATGCACAGCGCGGCAACCAGAGGCGCGAACCAGTCCGACAGGAAGGGGCTTTCCTCGATCAAGTTCCGGTAAAGGACGGAAAGATCGTTGTACTGCTTGCGGCCCATCCCTTCGATGTGGCTTCCGACATGCCCTGCCTTGGGAATGAGGGCTTCCGGGATTCTTCCCCTGTTGGAAGCGATGGTCTCGGCTGCTTCCGTATAGGCTCCGCAGGTGATGTCGCCGGCCCGAACGGCAGGCGCACAGGCGATTGCGGCAGTCAGGCCCAAGACCAGCAGATGAACGATGCGCATGGATCCCCTTTCAGGTTTTTGCCGCAATTTTCCTCTTTTATGGGAATTCGTGCTGAACTTTCTCGGTTTTGGCAAACCGGATCGCGAGCAAAACAAGCTCAATTCCTTGCGGGTTTCTTGGCGAGCTTCCTTTGCAGCGTCCTCCTGTGCATGTTGAGGCTTCTTGCGGTTGCCGAGATGTTTCCGCCGTGCTCCGCAAGAACGCTCTGGATGTGCTCCCATTCCAGTCGGTCCACCGACATGGGGTTGGTGCTGACCGAGGCAGAGGCATCGCCTGCGCCGTCCCGCTGCAGGGCAGCCGCGATTTCATCCGCTTTCGCCGGCTTGGCGAGATAGTGGGTTGCGCCGAGCTTGACGGCTTCCACAGCGGTAGCGATGCTGGCGTAGCCCGTGAGAACGACTATTCTCGTGGCTTCGTCGATCTCCTTCAGCTTCTTGATCAGGACGAGCCCGGAGTCCCCCGGCATCTTGAGGTCGATCACGGCGTATTCCGGGGAGTTTTCTGCTGCGAGAAGCAATGCGTTTTCGACGCAATTCGCGCACTGCACTGAAAAGCCGCGCTTTTCCATCGCTCTCGACAGGACAGAAAGAAAGGTTTCGTCGTCGTCGACGAGAAGCAGGCCGGGTTTGTCCAGTTCGTTCATTTTACCAACGGAAGGGTGACACGGGTAACCGCCCCCCCTCCTTCCCTGTTGAAAAGATGCACCTGCCCTCCCATCCGCTCTATGCTCGCATTGGCGAGAAAAAGGCCGATGCCGAAGCCTTCCTTGGTCGAGAAGAACGGCTCCCCGACACGGGCCGCGACTTCCGGAGCGAGCCCCGGCCCCCTGTCCCGGATCTCGATCGAGATTTCGGCATCGTCCCAGTCGAGCTCGATTTCAATGTTTTCGGGAGAAGCGTCTGCCGCATTGTTGAGAAGGTTGAGGATGGCCTGGGAAAGCGTCTGTTCGGCGAGAATCATGGGTGCGGGTCTTTCCGGTTTTCTGCAGGACGGGAAGGCCGAGGGGCGCATCAGCTGCCATTGATCCAGTATGCCCTCCAGAAATTCGTCTGCAGGGGCCATTCTTCCACCTTCCGCCCGCGCATCTCCTGCGCTTGCGAGAAGCCCTGTCAGGATGCGCTTGCAGGCCCCGATCTGGGCTGAAAGGATGGCAAGGTCGCGTCCCAGCGCCGCGTCGCCGGCATGTTCCGATTCGATTTCTTCGCAGATCAGGGCCATCGTGGCGAGCGGGGTGCCGAGCTCGTGGGCCGCCCCCGCCGCGAGCGTGCCGAGCGCGACGATGCGCTCGCTCCTGAGCGCCTCCTCGCGCGCTTTGGCCAGCAGCCTGTCCCGCTCCCGGATGGATTCGCCCATCCTGACGACGAAAGAGGCGATGAGGAAGGTCGAGAATGCGAAAGTCATCCACATCGCGTAAACGTGAAGCATGAAGGTCTGCTGGTGAAGCGGCACGAAATGCTTCATCAGGAGCGTGTAGCAGGTGGCCGTGATCGCAGCCATGGCCCAGGTGTAGCGACGGGAGAGCGCAGCTGCCGAGATGATGAGCGGAATGAGATAGAGCGAGACGAAGGGATTGGTCGAGCCGCCGCTGAAATAGAGCAGGAGGGTGAGTATGGTCACGTCGAAAAGCAGCTGGAAGAAGAATTCGGCCTCGGTGACGGGGCAGGCCACGGTCAGGCGATATCTCGTCCCCAGATTGACGAGGATGGAAAAAAGGATGGCGAGCCCCATGGGCAGCAGGGGGAGCGGGATGGCCAGAACGCGGTGCACGAAGGCAATCACGAGGCATTGGGCGAGAATCGCGATGTTGCGCATCACGAAAATGCGTTCGAGATTTCCGCCCAGCGGCCCGGTATTGGGATTTTGCATCTGAGATCCGGTCAAAAGGCAATTCTGAACGATAACCGATAATGGCTTGATGAGACAAATTGTGGCTTCGGCATGGCATTCGTTTCAAGAATGTCAGCCTCCGCCGCAGTTGGCCAATTGTAAAGGTACCGAAGTGTGGCGGATTGCGGCAAATTGTCGCGCCCAGGTTTTTGCGCCATGGTGATATGATTGGAATTTGCGGTTCATTCGGAGGAACGATTTTGAAAGCATTAATCGGAGCAATTCTCTGCCTGTCTTGCGGCATGGCCTTCGCGGCTGACCCTGTTGCGGTGACGCATGCGTGGGTGGCGGCTACCGCCCCGGGGCAGCAGGTGGGCGGGGCCTACATGGACATATCGAGCCAGAAGGATGCCAAGCTCGTCAGGGCGGAAAGTCCTGTTGCCGGGAAGGTGATGATCCATTCCATGACCATGAAGAACGGCATCATGGAAATGCGCAAGGTGGACGCACTCGACATTCCGGCAGGCAAGACGATCAGTCTGGAGCCTGGAAAGATGCACCTGATGCTGATGGATCTCAAGAAGCGCCTCGTTCCGGGGGAGCAGGTGCCGCTCAGGCTCACCTTTGTGCAGGATGGCAGGGAAACCGGAATCGACGTCAACGCGGCAGTGACGGGCATGTCCCGCCACATGGAAATGCCCTAAATTAATCCGGTGGTGGGGGAGCTGGGACTTGCGCTGTAGAGTTTCTTCGGCATCCTTCCGGCGAGATAGGCTTCGCGCCCCGCGATGACCGCTTTCTTCATGGCGGAAGCCATGAGGATCGGATTTTTCGCCGCCGCGATCGCGGTATTCATCAGTATGCCGTCGCATCCCAGCTCCATCGCGATTGCCGCATCGGAGGCGGTCCCCACTCCTGCATCGACGAGAACCGGAATATTTGCGTTTTCGATGATGATGGCGAGGTTCCATGGATTCAGAATTCCCATTCCGGAGCCGATCAGGGAGGCGAGCGGCATGACCGCAACGCAGCCGATTTCTTCCAGCTGCCTTGCCACGATGGGGTCGTCGGAAGTGTAAACCATCACCTTGAAGCCTTCCTTCACCAGGGTTTTCGCGGCATCCAGCGTTTCGACGACATTGGGATAAAGGGTCTTGGGATCCCCGAGCACTTCCAGCTTGACAAGGTCGTGGCCGTCGAGCAATTCCCGCGCCAGCATCAGCGTGCGCACCGCCTCCTTCGCGTCATAGCAGCCTGCCGTATTGGGGAGATAGGTATATTGCGAGGGCGGCAGGATGTCGAGCAGGCTGGGTTCGTCCTTGTTCTGTCCGATGTTGGTGCGGCGGATTGCAACGGTGACGATCTCGGCTCCGCTCTCGTCGACGGCAAGACGGGTCTCCCCGAAATCCCGGTACTTTCCGGTTCCCACCAGGAGGCGGGAGGAATAGGCCTTTCCCGCGATGACAAGTTCGTCCATCTCAGCCTCCTCCCACCGCAGTCACGATTTCCATCCTGTCGCCGTTCGAGAGCAGCGTGGATTCGAACCGGCTCCTCGGCACGATTTCGCCGTTGAGCTCCACAGCGATGCGGCGATTGGCGAGGGATAGCTCGGATATCAGGGCGGATACGGACAGCGGCGCGCCGAATCGCTTCGGTTCCCCGCCGATCAGGAGTTCTATGGTTTCCAAATCAGGGCTAATCGGATAAAATGCCAAGTCTACCATGCGGGTGTAGCTCAATGGTAGAGCAGAAGCTTCCCAAGCTTAAGACGAGGGTTCGATTCCCTTCACCCGCTCCAGGCCTCAAATGACCCAGGAATTTTCCGCTATCCTCATCGAGTGGCAAAAACGGCATGGGCGCAGGGATTTGCCCTGGCAGAAATCGAGCGATCCCTATGCGATATGGGTTTCCGAGATCATGCTGCAGCAGACCCAGGTCGTCACCGTGATTCCCTATTACGAGAAATTTCTTTCCGCATTTCCAAATCTCGAAGCCCTCGCATCCGCTCCCCTGGACGACGTGCTTTCCCTCTGGAGCGGCCTGGGCTACTACTCCAGAGCGAGAAACTTGCACAAGGCTGCGAAAATGCTTGCGAATCTCGGGAAGTTTCCGGACAGCCCGGAAGCCCTTTCCGGGCTTCCGGGAATAGGGCGATCCACCGCTGCTGCGATTGCCGCATTCGCCTTCTCCAGGCGCGCCGCGATTCTGGACGGCAACGTGAAGCGGGTGTTTTCGAGATTCTTCGGCATCGAAGGACATCCCGGCGAAAAAGGCGTCGAGAATCGGATGTGGGAAAAGGCCGAATCGCTCCTTCCCGAATCCGAAATCGGATGCTACACGCAGGCGCTGATGGATTTGGGTGCCGGCCTTTGCTCGAGGAGAAATCCAGACTGCGCAAAATGCCCCCTCAATTCGGGCTGCATCGCCCGTCTTTCAGGCAGGGTGCACGAACTTCCCCAGCCGGCGCCGAAAAAGGCATTGCCGCTCAGAAAAACCACTTTTCTCGTTCTGGCGAGGGAGGGCAGGCTGCTTTTCGAGAGGCGCCCCGAGAAAGGGGTCTGGGCTGGGCTTCTTTGCTTTCCCGAGGCGGACCCTTCCGAATTTTCAGAGTCTGAGAAGCTTGTCGCCTTCGTGCACACCTTCACCCATTTCAGGCTGGAAATAGAAGCTGTCCTGGTCGAGACGGGGAAGCATCGGGAAGGAATCTGGCTGAGCATGGAAGAGGCGCTCGCCTCTCCCATACCGAATCCTGTCAGGAAGATACTGGATCGAATCCGACAGCCTTTCCCCTGAAGGGAACGGGCCTGCCCTTTCTGGCCCGTTTGCCGATATAGGCGAGCATGTCCTTCTCCGAGATCAGGTTGGACGACTCCTTCCCGCCTCGCCCGGAAATCCTGACGCCGATTCCGTCGTGCCGGGTCACGACGGCTGCCTTCAGCTCCTCGCCCGCATCGAGCGCCATGACGAAAATGCCTCTTCCGCCGTTCGCGAGCACCTTCATTTCTTCCATGGGGAACAGCAGCAGCCTGGATGCGCTGGAAAGCGCTGCTATCAAGAGATCGTCGTTCGGGTCGAACAGCGCCGGAGCGAGAAGCTTTTCGCCTTCTTCGAGCGTGACGAACTGCTTCCCCGACTTGGTGCGGGTCAACAGGTCTTCGAAGCCGCAAAGGAATCCGTAGCCTCCCGTCTGGGAAATGAAGACGGACTGGCCCGGCTTGCCGCTTGCCATGTGCAGGATCTTCCCTGAGAGGTCGATGAGCGTTGCAATCGGCACGCCGTTTCCGCGTCCCCCGGGAACCTGGGAGGCGGGCAGGGTATAGACTTTCCCGGTGGAAGAAAACAGGATGATCTGGTCCACGGTCCTGCATTCCAGGGTGCAGAGCAGCTCGTCTCCTTCCTTGAAGGCGGGCGCATCCAGATTGTGCCCGGATCTCGCCCTGATCCAGCCCTTTTCGGAAAGCGTCACGGTGACGGCTTCGTCGACGACCTGGGCGGCGAGGGCTGACTGGCTTGCAGCTTCGATCAGGGTGCGCCGCTCGTCGCCGAAGGCTTTCGCATCCGACTCGATTTCCCTGATTATTTTCTTCTTCATGTGGGACGGGTCGGAAAGGAGCTTCTCCAGTTCTTCCCGCTCGCTTTTGAGCTTCTCGAGTTCCTGCTCGATCTTGATGCCTTCGAGCTTTGCGAGCTGCCTCAGCCTGATTTCCAGGATGTCTTCCGCCTGGCGTTCGGAAAGCGCGAACCTTTCCATGAGGTCGGTTTTCGGTTCGTCGGAGCCCCTGATGATGCGGATCACTTCGTCGATATTGAGGAATACGACCAGCCTGCCTTCCAGGATGTGCATCCTGTCGAGGACTTCCCCGAGCCTGTGGTTCGTCCTTCTTTTCACCGTCGCGAGCCGGTAATCTGTCCATTCCCGGAGGATTTCACGGATGCCCTTCTGGCGCGGCCTGCCGTCGAGGCCTATCATCACCATGTTGACGGGATGGGAGGACTCCATGCTGGTTCGGGAGAAAAGCAGGGTGGCGAATTCTTCCGCATTCTGGCGCGAGGATTTCGGCTCGAAGACGAGCCTGACCGGTTCGCCCTTGCCCGATTCGTCCCGCACGGCATCGAGCTGGGACAGGAAAAGCTGCTTCAGTTGCACCTGCTCCTGGGAAAGCGCCTTTTTCCCCGCCCTGATCTTGGGATTGGTGATCTCCTCGATTTCTTCCAGCACCTTCTGGCTGGAAGTCATGGGGGGAAGCTCGAATATCACGAGCTGCCACTGCCCCCTTGCGAGTTCCTCGACCTTCCATCTTGCTCGCACTTTCAGCGAACCCCGCCCGGTTTTGTAGGCTTCGAGGAAATCGGTGGAGATGATTTGCCCGCCTCCCGGGAAATCCGGTCCCTTGATGTGCGTCAGGATCTCCTCTGCGGAAATGTCGGGTTTTTTGATGAGGGCGATTGCGGCGTCAGACACTTCCCTCAGGTTGTGGGGGGGGATTTCCGTCGCCATTCCGACGGCGATGCCCGATGCCCCGTTGAGCAGCACCATGGGGAGCCTTGCGGGAAGCAGGTCGGGCTCGTCGAAGGCGCCGTCGTAATTCGGAGAGAAATCCACCGTCCCCATGTCTATTTCAGAGAGCAGCAGGCTCGCGATCGGGGTAAGCCTTGCCTCCGTATAGCGCATCGCGGCGGCGCCGTCCCCGTCCCGGCTGCCGAAATTGCCGTGGCCGTCGACGAGCGGATAGCGCATCGAGAAATCCTGGGCGAGGCGCACCATCGCGTCATACGCGGACTGGTCGCCGTGCGGATGGAATTTTCCCAGCACGTCCCCCACGACGCGCGCGGATTTGACGGGCTTCGCGGCGGGATTGAGCCCCATTTCGTTCATGGCGTAGAGGATGCGGCGCTGAACCGGCTTCTGTCCGTCCCTGAGGTCGGGCAGGGCCCGCCCCTTGACCACCGATATCGCGTAGTCGAGATAGGCTTTTTCGGCGAATCTGCCGAGATTCAGCGTATCTTCTGCCTGGGAGGGGGGCTGGAAAAGGTCGATCTGATCCATCAATGTAAGATTCAACAGTCGGCTGCAATACCGGGATTTTAACGGTTATCCGTCTTTCTTGCCCGATTTTGTCTCGGGATTTTCAGTCCATCAAGCCATGGAGTGTTAATTGATCGATCTGGCGGCTGAAATTCAGGCGGCTGGGACTGGGTCTCGGAGGCTGTCAAACGTTGCCTGTTCGATGGATTTCTGCTTGCAATTGCGGACATTGCGCATAAAATTCGCAGATGAAACTTCCAAATGCGGAATCGGCCGTAATTGACATAAGCAAGCTGCGGAACTATTGTTTGAGTCAAGCGCACCCGGATGGACGGCACAAAGCGAGGGTCTTCTTCGCTGTTCTCGGGATGACTGCAGATGATGCCGAAGAGTTGCGGGCGGCCATCATCGAAGGCATCTGCCGATGCGAGATTAGGGACAAAAGCAAAACCCCGTATGGCTGCAGATATGTCGCTGATATCGCCGTAAGCCGCAGAGATAAAAACGCAATCGTTCGAACGGCATGGATAATACGGGATGGCGAGTCGGTCCCGAGACTTGTTTCCTGTTACGTGGCTTGAGGATTGAAATGAAGATACTGGATACGGTGGCACTGAAGAAGGCGATTCCCGAACAGGGTCTTCGTCCCGGACAAGTGGGGACTATCGTGGAGACATGGAAGCCGGGCATATTCGAGGTCGAGTTCAGCGACCTGTCCGGAAAAACCTATGCTTTCGCCGCTCTCGAAGATAAAGACCTGATGCCGCTTTTCCATTCGCAGGAAGAAGCTGCATAGGTTTTCGCCGTGCGGCCCTAAATATCCGCCTCCGCTTCGTCGCCGTGCTCTTCTATCCATGAGCGCCTAGCCTGGCTCTCGTGCTTGGACATCAGCATGTTCATCCTCGAAGTCGTCTCCTCCCTCTGGTCGGAACCCACCGATATTTTCATCAGGCGCCGGGTGTCGGGATTCATGGTGGTGTCCCACAGCTGTTCCGGGCTCATTTCGCCGAGGCCCTTGAATCTCGAAATGCTCCAGTTCCTGAAGCCTTCCTTGGCGAGCCGGTCTTCTATTCCGGCGAGTTCGGATTCGTCGAGCGCGTAGTGCTTTTTCGGCGGCTTCGATTTCCCCTGGCCCTGGGTGTCTATCCTGAAAAGGGGGGGCTGGGCGACGTAAACATGGCCTTTCTCGATCAGCTTCGGGAAATGCCTGAAGAACAGGGTGAGGAGCAGCACCTGGATATGCGCGCCGTCCACGTCTGCGTCCGCCATGATGCAGATTTTCGAGTATCTCAGGGAGGAAAGGTCGATCTCGGTATTCGCCTCGTGCGGATCCACTCCGATCGCGACCGCGATGTCATGGATTTCGTTGTTGGCGAAAAGGCGGGAGGCTTCCTGCTCCCAGGTATTCAATACCTTGCCCCTGAGCGGCAGAATGGCCTGGAATTCCTTGTCGCGCCCCATCTTCGCAGAGCCGCCTGCAGAATCCCCCTCGACCAGGAAAAGCTCGGTTCGCGAGGCGTCCTTCGATTCGCAGTCCGTCAGCTTTCCGGGCAATACGGCGACCCCGGAGCCCTTCTTCTTTTCGATCTTCTGGGCGGACTTCAGCCTGTTCTGCGCCTGGCGGATGGCGAGTTCGGCGAGCTTCTTGCCGTATTCCACATGTTCGTTGAGCCACAGCTCGAAGGGGTCTGCAATCATGGAAGACACCAGCTTCACCGCTTCCCGGCTGGAAAGCCTTTCCTTGGTCTGCCCCTGGAACTGCGGGTCGAGCACCTTGGCGGAAAGCACGAAGCTTGCGCGGCCGAAAAGATCTTCGGAAATCAGCTTCACGCCTTTGGGGAGCAGTCCGTGATGCTCGACGAAATTCTTCACCGCCTGGAAAACGCCCTCCCTGAGCCCGGATTCGTGCGTTCCTCCAGCGGGAGTCGGGATCAGGTTGACATAGGATTCCCGGCAGATCTGCCCTTCCTCGCTCCAGGCGATCGCCCAGGCGGCGCCCTCGCCTTCGGCGAAGTCGGAAGATTTTCCAGATGTCCGCTCCCCGCTGAAGAAGGGAATGACAGGCTCGTGTCCTTCGAGCATTTCCCCGAGATAGCCTTTCAGCCCTTCCGGATAGTTCCAGGATTTCGTCTCCCCGGTCCTTTGCACCGTGAGGAAAACGCTCACGCTGGGAAGCAGGACGGCCTTGGAGCGCAGCAGGCGCTCCAGTTCGTTCAGGGGAATGGCGGGGGAGTCGAAATATGCCGGATTGGGATGCACGTGAAGGAATGTGCCGGTTTTCTTGCCGCAGCTTCCGGTCTTGGCGAGCGGCCTTGCGACTTCGCCGTTCTCGAAAGCCATCTCGAAGATGCCGCCTTCGCGCATCACCGTGACTTCCAGGCGGGACGAGAGCGCATTGGTCACCGAAACCCCGACCCCGTGCAGTCCTCCGGAGAAGCTGTAGGCCCCCCCCGCCTTCTTGTCGAATTTCCCGCCTGCGTGCAGCCGGGTGAAGACGATTTCCACGGTGGGGACGCCTTCTTCCGGATGGATGCCCACGGGAATTCCCCTGCCGTTGTCGGAGATCGAGACGGAATTGTCCTCGAACAGGGTGACTTCGATCTTGTCGGCAAATCCCGCGAGTGCCTCGTCGGATGCGTTGTCTATCGCCTCCTGGACGATATGGCAGGGGTTTTCCGTGCGCGTGTACATGCCGGGGCGCTGCCTGACCGGCTCAAGCCCCTTCAGGACCTTGATCGACGCTTCGCTGTACTTTTCGGCCATGAATTCCTTTCAGCCCGGCTCCGACGCATGTTCCCTGGTGGCATGGAAGGCTATGTCCGGCCAGCGCTCCATGGCGAGATCCAGATTCACCCGGGAAGTGGCGAAATAGGCGAGGCTTCCCCCCGCATCCCTGGCCACCTGGTTCGCCAGAGACTTCTCGAATTCCTCGAGCTTCTTCGCATTGCCTGAGGTGACCCATCGTGCGCAGTGGATGGAAACCGGCTCGAAAACCGCATCCACGCCGTATTCGGATTCCAGCCTGTGCGCCACGACTTCGAATTGAAGCACGCCTACCGCGCCGAGCACAAGGTCGCCCCCCGAAACCGGCTTGAAGACCTGAACCGCGCCTTCTTCCCCGAGCTGCTGCAGTCCCTTGTGCAGCTGCTTGATCTTGAGCGGATTTCTGATTCTCGCGACCCTGAAGAGTTCCGGGGCGAAATAGGGAATGCCTGTGAACCGGAGCGCTTCGCCCTCGCTGAAGCTGTCCCCGATCTGCACATTGCCGTGGTTGTGCAGCCCGATGATGTCCCCCGCATAGGCTTCCTCGACCTGCTCCCGCTGGTGCGCCATGAAGGTGATCACGTTGGATACCTTGAGGTCGCGCCCCAGCCTCAGGTGGCGAATCTTCATGCCGCGCTCGAAGCGCCCGGAGCATACCCTCAGAAAGGCTATCCTGTCCCTGTGCATGGGGTCCATGTTGGCCTGGATCTTGAAGACGAATCCGGAAAATGCGGGCTCCAGGGGGGAGACTTCCCGCGAAGTCGCGTCCCTGGGAAGCGGGGAGGGCGCCCAGTCGACCAGGGCGTTGAGTATTTCCCGTACTCCGAAATTGTTGATGGCCGAGCCGAAGAATACCGGGGATTGGCGCCCTTCAAGGAAGGCTTCGAGGTCGAAGGGGGGAGATGCGCCCCTCACCAGCTCCACTTCCGCCCTGAGCTGGGCGACTTCCATGGGGAACAGTTCGTCCAGCCTCGGATTGTCGAGTCCCTTCAGGGTTTCGAAAGACTGCTTGGCGTCTTCCCTCCCGGCCTCGAAAAGCAGGATTTCGTCGTTCATCAGGTGATAGACGCCCCTGAAAAACTTGCCCATGCCGATCGGCCAGGTCACCGGCGCGCACTGGATCTTGAGCACCGACTCGACTTCGTCGAGCAGGGAGACGGGGTCACGCGCTTCCCTGTCCATCTTGTTCATGAAGGTGAGGATGGGGGTGTTTCTCATCCTGCAGACATTGAGCAGCTTGATCGTCTGTTCTTCCACGCCCTTTGCCGCGTCGATCACCATCAGGGCGGAATCGACGGCGGTGAGAACCCGGTAGGTGTCCTCGGAGAAATCCTCGTGGCCCGGGGTGTCGAGCAGGTTGACGATATGCTCGCGGTAGTCGAACTGCATGACCGAACTTGCGACCGAAATCCCCCGCTGCTTCTCGATGTCCATCCAGTCCGAGGTCGCATGCCTGCCGCTTTTCCTGCCCTTGACGGTTCCGGCGAGCTGGATCGCGCCGGAAAAAAGCAGGAGCTTTTCGGTGAGCGTGGTTTTCCCCGCGTCGGGGTGGGAAATGATGGCGAAAGTGCGCCGCTTCCCGACCTCGCGCGCTATCGACTTTGCAAGTTCAGTGGTCATTTAAGGCATTTCAGAAACGCGATAGTCTAATCAAAATCGGTCGGGAAGTCTCTACCAATCGAATCATCGGCAATGCTATGATTCGGGAATGCGACAAGGCACCAAAATTGCAATTGCACAGATCAACTGCGCCGTGGGCGACCTGAAAGGCAATGCGGCGAAAATCCTGGAAATGGCCGAAAGGGCGAGGGAAGGAGGCGCATCCCTGCTGCTCACCCCGGAACTTTCCCTGTGCGGCTATCCCCCGGAAGATCTGCTGCTGAGATCGGGTTTTTACCGGGCTTCCCTGGAGGCATTGACGGAACTTGCCGGGAAAATAGCCGGCATCGCCGTCGTGGTGGGACACCCTCTGGAGGAGGACGGCAAAAGATACAATGCCGCCTCCCTGATCCGGGATGGCAGGATCGAAGCCACTTACCGCAAGCGCGAGCTGCCCAATTACGCCGTTTTCGACGAGCAACGCTATTTCGAGGCAGGCAATGATGCGGTGGTTTTCGAACTGGATGGAATCCGCTTCGGGCTGGCCATTTGCGAAGACATCTGGAAACCTGCAGCCGGGCGGCATGCGAAAGATGCCGGGGCGCAAGCCCTGCTCGTGCTGAATGCCTCCCCTTTTCACCTGGAAAAGCAGCAGACGCGCTATTCGGTAGCAAGAGCGAGAACGGAGGAGAACGGTTTGAGCCTGGTCTATGCCAACATGGTGGGCGGCCAGGACGAGCTCGTTTTCGACGGCGCATCCTTTTCCATGGATCGAAAAGGCGGGATCGTCAGCCGCATGCCCGCGTTCCGGGAGGCCCTGGGGTTCGTGCTGTTCGAGAACGGCGCGCCTCTCCGCGGGGAAGTTGCCCCCGAAGAATCGCTGGAAGAGAGCGTCTACAAGGCGTTGTGCCTCGGCGTTTCGGATTACGTGGAAAAGAACCGCTTTCCCGGCGTGCTGCTCGGCTTGTCCGGAGGCATCGATTCGGCCCTCACGCTCGCCATTGCCGTGGATGCCCTGGGGGCGGACAAGGTGCATGCGGTGATGATGCCATCCAGATACACGGCGCAAATGAGCCTGGACGATTCGAGGCTGATGGCGAAAACCCTGGGAGTGCGCTATTCTGAGCTTCCGATACAGGACATCTATTCGCTTTTTCTCGACACGCTTGCGGGCGAATTTGCGGGATTGCCGCAGAATACCGCCGAGGAAAACATCCAGGCGAGAGTCAGGGGAACACTGCTGATGGCGCTTTCCAACAAGAGCGGCGCCATCGTGCTGACGACGGGCAACAAGAGCGAAATGGCGGTGGGTTATTCCACGCTCTACGGCGATATGGCAGGCGGCTTCGCAGTACTTAAGGACATCAAGAAAACGCTGGTTTACCGCCTCGCCCATTACCGCAATGGCATCGAGCGGGTGATTCCGGAAAGGGTGATTGCGCGGCCGCCTTCGGCCGAGCTCAGGGAAGGGCAGTGCGATCAGGACAGCCTTCCTTCCTACGAAGTGCTTGATGCCGTGATGGAAGCCTACATGGAGCGGGATCTTTCCCTGCAGGATATCGCGCGGCTCGGCATCGATCCTGTCGACGCCAGGCGCGTGGTTCATCTCATCAAGGTGAACGAATACAAGCGCAGGCAGTCGCCAGTGGGGATCCGGATCACGCAGCGAGGATTCGGGCGGGACTGGCGCTATCCCATCACCTCGACGTTTCTGGACGAATACTGATTCTACAAAGGAGCATCCGATGAAAAAAATAGAAGCGATCATCAAGCCTTTCAAGCTCGACGAAGTGCGCGAATCCCTTTCCGAGATCGGGATAAACGGCATGACCGTCACCGACGTCAAGGGGTTCGGCAGGCAGAAGGGCCATACCGAGCTTTATCGGGGAGCTGAATACGTCGTCGATTTCCTGCCAAAGGTCAAGGTCGAGGTGGTCGTTACCGATTCCCTCGTCGAGCAGACGCTGGACGTCATCCTTAAGGCCGCGAAAACGGGCAAGATCGGCGACGGGAAGATTTTCGTCACGAACGTCGAGCAGGTGGTCCGCATCCGTACCGGGGAAACCGGCGAAAGCGCGATCTAAGGAACCACTGATTTAATCCCCCGTGGTGCGCGTTGCTGGGAAAATCGAGATGCTTGCGCGAAGCCAACCGTCGCGCCCTCGTAGGAATAAATCAGTGGTTCCCTAACGGTATTCCACGAGATCGGAAAGCGGCATGTACTGCTTCGGGGGCTGCGGCCTGATCCGGTAGCCCAGGGGGAGAATCACCGCCACTTCGTATTCCCCGCTTTCGATCCCGAGCGCATTTTTCGCCCTGCCCTGATCGAATCCGGTGATGGGGCACGAATCTATCCCGATTGCTGCGGCCGCCGTCATCATGTTGGCCGCGGCGATGTGGTGCTGCGAGGTTCCGGGCTCGGGTCTGAAAGCGAGGATTGCGACGGCGGCGCTGCTCGACGATATCTGCTGCGGATTGGTGCAGGCTTGCCGGAGCGCGCTTTTTGTTTCCGGATTCTTGGCGACGACGAATTTCCAGCGCGCCTCGCCTTTCGGCGAAGAAAGGCGGCCTGCGTCTAGAATGAATTCGAGATCGGCCTTGGGTATTTTCCTGGATTCGTCGAAAAGCTCGCAGTCGTGCCTGAAATAGAGCGCCCACATGAAATCTTCTTTTAGCATGATCGAAATCCTGTCCAGTTGATTTCAGCGTAGACGGGGAGTCCGGAAATGCAAGCATGCCGGGTCGGACAGGCCTTTGAAATGGCGGATCAGGGTGGACTCTTCAGCATCGGGGCAAGACCGTCCCAGATGTTGGACAGAACCTTGTTCTGGGCTTTCTCGGAAGGGTGCATGCCGTCCGACTGGAAGTCTCCCGGGTTTCCGGCAAAGCCTTCCAGCATGAAAGGGACGAATCCGAGCTCGCGGCGCTTTGCCAGTGCCGGAAAGACCGCGGCGAAATCCGCGGCGTATTTCGGACCATAGTTGGGCGGCAGGCGCATGCCGACGAGCAGCACGCGGGCATGATGCTTTCTGCAGGCGAGCACGATGGCGTCGAGATTTTTTTTCGTGAACTCGACCGGCTCGCCGCGCAATCCGTCGTTCGCGCCGAGTTCGAGAATGACGATTTTGGGCTTGAATCTTGCGAGGGCGGGCTCGATTCGCGCGAGCCCTCCCGAAGTGGTTTCGCCGCTGATGCTGGCATTGACGACCCGGTAGGGGGTTTTCGCGAGCTTTCGCTGCAGCAGGTCAACCCAGCTTTTGCCCGTCGGCAGGCCGTATCCGGCGGAGAGGCTGTCGCCGAAAACCATTATGGCGGCGGCATGGACGGGCTGCGTCATCAGGGCGAAAAGGGCCAAAAGAATGGCTGTATTACGGAGCTGAACCATGGGCAATCCCATCCTCAAGGTCGTCGATCTTAGCAAAAGGGTCGATCCAGACCTCACCATTTTGCGCAATATCCGCTTCGATATCAATTCGGGCGAAGCGGTTGCCATTGTCGGGGCTTCCGGATCGGGAAAGTCCACCCTGCTGGGCCTGATGGCGGGGCTCGACAATCCGACCAGCGGCAAGGTTTATATCGAAGGCACCGATCTCTTTTCCCTGGACGAGGACGGTCGCGCAAGATTGAGGGGGGATCTGATCGGATTCGTTTTCCAGTCTTTCCAGCTGCTTCCGGCGCTCACCGCGCTCGAGAACGTGATGCTTCCCCTGGAGCTTGCCGGAAAGGGCAATGCGAGGGAAGGCGCGCTCGATATCCTGAGGCGGGTGGGCCTGGGCGGGCGGCTCGATCATTACCCCAGGCAGCTTTCGGGAGGGGAGCAGCAGCGGGTGGCGATCGCACGGGCATTCGTTGCGAAGCCGAAGATACTTTTTGCTGACGAGCCCACAGGAAATCTCGATGCGGCGACCGGTGAAAAAATCATCGAACTGATGTTCGATCTCAATCGGGAACACGATACCACTCTGGTATTGGTGACGCACGATGCGGAAATCGCGCAGCGCTGCGGATCGAGAATCGCCCTTAAGATGGGGGAGCGGGTTGAATGACTTCCTGATCTCGATGAGGTTCTTCCGACGCGACTGGCGTTCGGGAGAATTGACCGTGCTTTTCCTGGCCCTGCTCGTCGCCGTATCTTCGATGACGACGGTGGAATTCTTTGCCGACAGGGTGCAAGGGGCGCTGCAGAGCCAGGCGGAGAAGATGCTCGGCGCCGATCTGGTCCTGATTTCGGACCATCCCCTGGATGATTCCTTCGCGTCCACGGCGAAAAAACGGGGAATTGCGACGACCTTTGCCGTGAAATTCCCGAGCATGGTGAGCTTCGGCGCAAGCAGCGTCCTTGCCGAGATCAAGGCGGTCGGAGCCGGCTATCCCTTGCGCGGGAAGCTGCGCCTGTCGAACGGATCGAAAGGCATTCCGGAACGGGGGACCGTATGGGTGGACAGGAAGCTTCTGAGCAGGCTGAATTTGTCGGCAGGAAGCAAGGTGGAGATAGGGGATGCGGATTTTGCCGTGGCAGCGGTGGTGGAGGAGGAGCCGGAGGCCGCCTTCTCCTTCATGAGTCTGGGCCCCGGACTCATCATGAACGCGCTCGACCTGCCTTCGACCCGATTGATCCAGGAGGGGAGCCGGGTTCACTATGTCTTCTATGCCGCAGGCAGCGTCTCTGCAATTGCTTCCTACCGGGAATGGTCGAAATCACGGCTGGGGCGCGGGCAGAGCCTGGAAGATGCGAGGGAAGGCAGCCCCCAGGTCAAGGTCATGCTTGACCGCTCGGAAGTCTTTCTCGGCATGGCTGCGCTGCTCAGCGTCGTTCTCTCTGCCGTTGCAATTGCGCTTTCCGCGAGGCGATTCGTGGAGCGCCATCTCGACGGATGCGCAGTCATGCGCGTCATGGGCGCGACAAGCGCGCGCCTTTTGCGCCTGCACTTCTATGAATTTTCGATGCTGGGACTGCTTTCCGGGCTGATCGGCGCGGCAATCGGCTTCATTGCCCAGAACCTGCTCGCAGCCGGGCTTTCCAGCTTCATCGGGGTGGAGCTTCCCCTTCCTTCCCTGCGTCCCCTGGTCGAAGGCGGCGCGACTGCGATGCTGCTTCTGCTCGGGTTCGCCCTTCCGCCTGTTCTCGCCCTTGCCAGGGTTCCAGCGCTTCATGTGATGCGGCGTGAGATTGAGCCGCCCAGGGGAGGCTATGCCCTGGGCGGCGCTGCGCTCGCGGCGCTTTTTCTGTGGCAGGCCGATGATGCGAAGCTGGGGCTGATCCTTTTCTGCGCATTCTGCGGCATGCTGGCCTTGTCGGGTTTTTTCACAAAGCTTCTGCTGCAGAACCTGAAAATCGACGGCATGGGATGGAAATACGGACTCGCCAGTCTCAAGCGGCGCAGCGCGGAGAGCACTATCCAGATCATCGCATTCGGCCTCGGACTGATGGCGATTCTCGTCCTGACCCTGGTCAGGGGAAATCTTCTCGAAGTGTGGCAGGAGAGCCTGCCGAGCAATGCCCCGAATCGTTTCGTGCTCAACATCCAGCCGAGCCAGCTCGATGCGTTGCCGGAATATTTCGATCGCAAGGGATTGGCGCAGCCTGAATTCTTTCCGATGGTGAAGGGAAGGCTCACCGGGATCAACGGCAAAAGCGTTTCTTCGGAAAATTACCGGGAATTGCGCGCAAAGCGCCTCGTCGACCGCGAATTCAATCTCTCATGGGCAGGGAAGCTGCAGCCCGGCAATGAAATCGTTGCGGGGAAATGGTGGGGAAAGCATGGCAGCGGCAGGCCGGAGCTGTCCGTCGAGAAGGGACTTGCCGAGACGCTTTCGATCCA
Organism: Pseudomonadota bacterium; assembly: GCA_021835845.1. Taxonomy (GTDB): domain Bacteria; phylum Pseudomonadota; class Gammaproteobacteria; order Burkholderiales; family JABEVD01; genus JABEVD01. The sequence continues at coordinate 95,470 of JAKBJU010000003.1, forward strand.
CATGGGAGATGCCCTGACATTCGAGATCGCGGGACGCCGTTTTTCGGGGAGGGTAACGAGCTTGCGCAAGGTGAACTGGAATTCCTTCAGGGTCAATTTTTTCGTCCTGACCCCTCCGGGTTTGCTGGAAGATTATCCCAGAAGCTATATCACGAGCTTCTATCTTCCGCCCGCAAACCACGCTGCCATGAACGATCTTGCCAGGGATTATCCCAACCTGCTCGTCATCGACGTTTCATCCGTGCTGGCGAAGATGCGGAAAATGACGAACCAGGCTGCGCTTGCGCTGGAATTCGTTTTCCTTTACAGCCTCGCCGCAGGAGGCATGGTGCTGATCGCGGCTTTCTCGTCGACCCAGGACGAGAGGATGCGGGAAGCCGCGATCTTGCGCACCCTGGGGGCGAGCAGGCGCCAGATTCTGGCTGCCAACGCATCGGAGTTTCTGATTCTGGGGGGGCTTTCAGGGCTGTTCGGCGCAATGGGTGCGACCGGGGTGGACTATCTTGCATCCAGGATGCTGCTCGACCTCTCCTTCCGCTTCGATCTCGAAATCGCCCTGGCGGGCATTGCGCTGGGCTCGCTCTCCATCCTGCTGATGGGGCTCGTCTGGGCCAGGAAGGCGCTGGCGGTGCCGCCTTCCGTTTTGCTCCGCTCGCTCTAGGGAGCCACTGATTTATTCCCGCACAGACCGCGTTGCCGGGAAAATCGAGATGATCGCGCGAAGCGCGACGCAGATCGTAGCCGGGCCTACGGCATCAAGGAGCGCAACAAGGCGAGCGCTCGATTTTTACGCAACCCTATTGGGACGGGGCTTTGCGGGCGATCTTCTTTGTTACGCGGTTCGCGAATGGAATAACCATTCGACTTCGCCGCGTGCCTCGAATCTCATCTCGCAAAGTCGCGTCGCGGCCGCGCGGGAATAAATCAGTGGCTCCCCAGGCTCAATGGGCGCAAAGCACGCCCGGATCGTTCTCGCCGGTGGCGGCCATTTTTTCGAGGTTGTCGAGCACGCTCATGCTCGCCTCTTCCATCTGGGCGATGGCCTGGACTCCCCTCTCGTAGTCTCCGGCGTAGAAATGACGGATCGCATCCTGCCCTGCCTTGTGCACCAGGATGTGAGGCGACTCGATTTCCCGGTATCCGGGGAGTGCGGAGAAGCATTCCCTGCCGTCTCCCTCGTAATACCATTTCCCCAGACGGCAAAGGGTATGGCTGCTGAAGTCCTCTTCCTTTTTTTCCGACAGCCCCATGAAAACCTTGTAGATCTCGAACTTGAACACGAGATGGTCGACCTTGGCGAGTTCGACGAAACTCCTGAGGGCTGAAGATGCGATGGCCCCTTCCATCCGGTGCGAAAGGGAGAGCAGCTGCTGCATGTTCACCGTTGCCTTGGTGCCGTCCTGGCTGAAGGCTTCCGACTGTCGGGAAAGCTCTTCCATCCCCGATTTGGTTTCCTGGGTCTCGATCTGGATCGTCGAAACGAGCCCGGAGATTTCCTGTGTGGCATTCGCGGTGCGCTCGGCGAGCTTCCTGACTTCGTCTGCGACGACAGCAAAACCCCTTCCCTGTTCCCCAGCCCTTGCCGCCTCGATTGCGGCATTCAGCGCGAGCAGGTTGGTCTGGTCGGCGATTTCCTTGATCAGGTTGATGATCCCGCCGATCTGCGTGGCGCGCTCGCTCAGGCTTTCCACCTTGACTGCCGATGCCTGGGAATCGCTGGCGAGCCGCTGCAAATTGCCCGAGATGCTCTCGATCGATCCGCGGCTCTGGGCGGAGACGCTTGCAGCTTCGATCGCATTCATTTTTTCGTCCTTCATGGTGTTCGCCAGGATGGACAGGCTCTGCTGTGTCTCCGAGAAGGATCGTCCGAAAGTCTGCATGTTGCTCGTGAGGGAGGTGTACATGGCGTTTTCCTTCCTGCACTGCTCCAGGCTTTCGGAAAGCGATTCTTTCTCGGCTTTGAGCGCAGCGAGTTCTTCTCTGAGCTGTCGGGCTTCTTCGGCGATCTGGGTATTTTTCGCGTGCACTTCGGAATTCTGGTTTTTTTTGCTGAAAAACATGGATATCCTCATTTAGATTGCTTCGTTGTCGTTTACGGCAAGAATACACCAAACATTAGGAGGACGCCCTCAAAAGTACGACGAGCGCGCCGCTTCCGCCTTCCCCGGGTTTTGCTTCCGAAAATGCCAGCACTTGCGGAATCTGCACCAGCCAGTTCCTCACCTTCGATTTCAGGACCGGCTCCCCGTTCGAGCCGTGTCCCTTGCCGTGCACGATCCGCACTGCGCGCAGCCCTTCCGCTCTCGCCCAATCCAGGAAAACGACGAGCTGCTCCCTGGCCTCGACGCTCGTCATGCCGTGAAGGTCGAGCTGGGCCGCCATGGTGAATTGTCCCTTCTTCAGCTTCCTCAGGGATTGCGAAAGCCCCGGTTTGCAGAAGGCGGTTTCATCGATCGGGAAGGATGCGAAATCGGAAAGGCCGTCGGGGCGGATTTCCTCAGGATCGGCTGTCCGCTTTCTGGCGGGAGGTTTTTTCCCGGTTTCGGCGCGAGCCTCGAATTTCAGGGGGGTCGCGCCGTCCATTGCGAGCAGGAAGAGATCCCGGTCCTCCATTATGCCCCGAGCTCGTCGAGATATCTTTCGGCGTCGAGCGCCGCCATGCATCCGGTTCCCGCGCTCGTGATCGCCTGGCGGTAGATATGATCCTGCACGTCTCCAGCGGCGAAAATGCCGGGAATGCTGGTTGCCGTGGCATTGCCTTCGCCCCCGCCGCGGGTGACGATGTAACCGTTTTTCATTTCGAGCTGGCCCTGGAAGATCTCGGTGTTGGGCCTGTGGCCGATGGCAACGAACACGCCGTGCAGCGGAATCTCCTTCGCGGCGCCGTCGGCGGTGCTCTTTATCCTGACTCCGGTGACGCCGGAATCGTCTCCGAGCACTTCGTCGAGGACGTGATTCAATTCCAGGGAAATGTTGCCGGTGCGCGTTTTTTCCATCAATTTGTCGATCAGGATTTTCTCGGACCTGAACTTGTCTCTGCGGTGAATCAGGGTGACATGCCTTGCGATGTTCGAAAGGTAGAGCGCCTCCTCGACAGCGGTATTGCCGCCGCCTACCACGCACACGTCCTGGCCCCGGTAGAAGAAGCCGTCGCAGGTGGCGCATGCGGAAACGCCCTTGCCCATGAAATGCTGCTCGGAAGGGAGCCCGAGATACATGGCGGATGCCCCGGTTGCGATGATGAGCGCATCGCAGGTATAGGTTCCGGAATCCCCGACCAGTTCGATCGGCTTTCCGGAAAGATGCGCGGTATGGATATGGTCGAAGACGATTTCGGTCTCGAAGCGCTCAGCATGCTTGTGGAAGCGCTCCATGAGTTCGGGGCCCTGCACGCCCATGACGTCTGCTGGCCAGTTGTCCACCTCGGTGGTGGTGGTCAGCTGGCCGCCCTGGGCAAGCCCGGTGACGAGGACGGGATTGAGGTTCGCCCTTGCCGCATAGATCGCGGCAGTGTAGCCCGCGGGGCCCGAGCCGAGTATCAGCAGGCGGCAGTGTTTTGCAGTCGAGTTCATCACGATTCTCTTCAGTCGTTTAAATGGGGGAATCTAAAGCAATGGCGACTTTTTGTCGAGACGCTTTGCGAAGGGAGAACTGGGATATAATGATCCTTTCGATACCATTGCTGCCGACATGGCGAACAAATCGAACCCGATGCCTCCCAAAATAGCCGCGCTGTTGCGGGAATCCTGGTGGCTAGTGCTGGTCGCCGCCGCGATTTTCCTGGTACTGATTCTCTACACTTACGATCCGCGGGACCCGGGCTGGTCCCATACCGCGACCCATCCTGCCATCAGGAATGCGGGGGGATATTTCGGTGCGATTCTCGCCGACATACTGCTTTACGTTTTCGGGGTCTCAGCCTACTGGGGCGTGGTGTTTCTGCTCTACGCGATAGGCTGGGGCTACAAGCGCATCGACCAGGTCGCCCTGCTCGACGGCAGGTCCTTCCTGGTTTCGCTGTCGGGGTTTCTGGCGCTGCTTCTTTCCAGCTCTTCCCTCGAAGCACTGCGTTTTCATTCCATCCGGGCGGCCCTGCCGCTCACGCCCGGAGGGGCGATAGGCGAGATGCTGAGCGCAGTACTCGCCAGGACTTTCGGCTTCACCGGGGCGACGCTCCTGCTGCTGATGCTGATAGCCGTGGGGTTCAGCCTTTTTTCCGGATTTTCCTGGTTGGCCTTCGTGGAATGGCTGGGAGGCGCGCTCGAAGACGGCTACTTCTTCGCATTGAGAAGCTGGGAAAACTGGCAGGACAGGCGTGCCGGCGCCGTCGCGCTGGTCCAGAGGAAGGAATACGTGGAGATCGAGAAGAAGCGGATCGACACGCACCAGCCGCTCAAGATCGAGCATGTCCCCGTCGAGATACCCAAATCGGAGCGGGTCGAGATAGAAAGGCAGTCGCCGCTTTTCGACGAGCTGCCCGATTCCGACCTGCCGCCCCTGCATCTTCTCGACCAGCCCCCCAAGGATGTTCCGGTGCTCTCTCCCGAGACGCTCGAATACATTTCTAGGCTCATCGAGCGGAAGTTGATCGATTTCGGGGTCGAGGTGAAAGTCATCGCCGCCTATCCCGGACCCGTGATCACCCGCTACGAAATCGAGCCTGCGGTCGGGGTGAAGGGGAGCCAGATCGTGAATCTGGTGAAGGATCTGGCCCGCGCGCTTTCCGTGCTCAGCATCAGGGTCGTGGAAACCATTCCCGGCAAGGCCTACATGGGGCTCGAAATTCCGAATCCAAAGCGCCAGGTGGTCTGTCTTTCCGAGATACTGAGTTCCAGGATTTACGCCGACATGGCATCTCCCCTTTCGATTGCGATGGGCAAGGACATTTCCGGAAAACCCGTGGTGGCCGACCTCGCCAAGATGCCGCATGTGCTGGTCGCAGGCACCACGGGCTCGGGGAAGTCGGTCGCGATCAATGCGATGATCCTGAGCCTCATCTACAAGGCGACGCCCGGGGAAGTGAGGCTGATCCTGGTCGACCCGAAGATGCTGGAACTTTCAGTTTACGAGGGCATTCCCCATCTGCTCTCCCCCGTGGTGACCGACATGAAGCAGGCGGCTTCCGCCCTCAACTGGTGCGTCGGGGAGATGGAAAAGCGCTACAGGCTGATGGCTTCCCTCGGGGTGAGGAACCTTTCGGGCTACAACCACAAGATTGTCGAGGCAAGGCGCGCCGGGGAGCCGCTCACCAATCCCTTCTCGCTCACGCCGGAACATCCCGAGCAGCTCGAAACCATGCCGATGATCGTCGTGATCATAGACGAGCTCGCCGACCTCATGATGGTGGTGGGAAAGAAGGTGGAGGAACTCATCGCAAGGCTCGCGCAGAAGGCTCGCGCATCCGGCATCCATCTGATCCTCGCGACCCAGCGCCCTTCGGTGGACGTGATCACCGGCCTCATCAAGGCCAACATTCCGACCAGGGTCGCATTCCAGGTTTCGAGCAAGATCGATTCCAGGACCATCCTCGACCAGATGGGGGCCGAGGCCCTGCTCGGCCAGGGCGACATGCTCTACCTTCCTCCCGGAACGGGTTATCCGCAGCGGGTGCACGGCGCCTTCGTCTCCGACCAGGAAGTCCATCGCGTGGTCGATTACCTGAAGTCGCACGGCGAGCCGAATTACGTCGAGGGGATACTGGAGTCTCCCGAGGAAGGGGAGGAAATCGAGAGCGGGGGCGATGCGGAATCCGATCCCCTCTACGACGAAGCGGTGGGCATCGTGATGAAGACGCGGCGCGCATCCATTTCCCTGGTGCAGCGGCATCTCAGGATAGGCTACAACAGGGCGGCCCGCCTCATCGAGCAGATGGAAAAAGCGGGGCTGGTGTCTTCCATGCAAAGCAACGGCAACCGGGATGTCCTGGTGCCTTCGAGGGGTGGTGAATGATCAGGATATTGTTTCTGGCGGGGCTTCTTTTTTCGCTGAACGCCGAAGCTTCGGCGATCGAGAAGCTGAAGGACTTCGTCAATCGTTCGCATGCCTTGCGCGCGCATTTCGTGCAGTCGGTCTACAACAGCAAGATGGACCGAACCCAGGAAGCGGAAGGCGAGATGATGTTCTCCCGTCCCGGCAAATTCAGGTGGACCTATGTGAAGCCCTATGCCCAGGTGCTCGTCGGGGACGGAAAGAAGCTCTGGTCCTACGACGAAGATTTGGAGCAGGTGACGGTGAGGGCGCTCGACAAGGCGATAGGCAGCAGCCCTGCGGCGCTTCTTGCAGGCGACAACGAAATCGAGAAGGGCTTCGATCTTTCCGAAGGCGGGACCAAGGAAGGCATGGAATGGCTGGAAGCCTCCCCGAAGGGCAAGGAAAGCAATTTCCAGAGCATGAAGCTGGGGTTTTCGGGAAATCTGCTCGCGGTGATGGTGCTGAAGGACTATTTCGGGCAGGTCACGATCATCCATTTCTCGAAAATGGAGGTGAATCCCAGGATTTCGCCGGATGCCTTCAGATTCACCCCGCCCAAGGGGGTGGATGTCATCGGTGAGTGACCTTTTCCCTGCCGATCCGGCAGCGCCGCTGGCTGAGGCGCTGAGACCGAAGACGCTCTCCGAGGTCGTGGGGCAATCCCACCTGCTGGGCGCGGGCAAGCCATTGAAGCTTGCTTTCGAAGCGGGAAAGCTGCATTCCATGATTTTGTGGGGCCCGCCGGGAGTCGGCAAGACGACGCTCGCGCGACTCACCGCCCACGCCTTCGATTGCGAATTCATCGCGCTTTCCGCCGTGTTCTCCGGCGTCAGGGACATCCGCGCGGCCATGGAGGAGGCGGAGCGGAATCTGGCCAGGGGGCGCAAGACCATTCTTTTCGTGGACGAAATCCACCGGTTCAACAAGTCCCAGCAGGACGCGCTGCTCCCCTATGTCGAATCGGGGCTGGTGACTTTCATCGGAGCGACCACGGAGAATCCGTCATTCGAAGTCAATTCCGCGCTGCTCTCTCGCGCCCAGGTCTATGTCCTGAATTCGCTCTCGGAGGAGGAACTGAAGCAGCTTCTCGGCCGGGCGAGGGAAAGGATGTTGTCCCATCTGCAGTTCGACGAGGCGGCAATGGATACCCTGGTGGGTTATGCGGACGGGGACGCGAGACGCCTGCTGAATCTTCTCGAGCAGACGGAAACTGCTTCTCGCGCGCAAAAAACGGACAGGATCACGGCGGAATTCGTCCAGAATGCGCTTACCCTGAGTACACGTCGCTTCGACAAGGGCGGAGAGTATTTCTACGACCAGATTTCCGCATTGCACAAGTCGGTCAGGGGATCGAACCCCGACGCATCCCTTTACTGGCTTTGCAGGATGCTGGACGGCGGGGCGGACCCGAAATACCTGGCGAGGAGGATCGTCAGGATGGCCTGGGAAGACGTCGGCCTTGCCGACCCGCGCGCGATGCAGATCGTGAACGATGCGGCCGAGACCTACGAGCGGCTGGGCTCGCCCGAGGGAGAACTTGCGCTCGCGGAAGCCGTGATCTATCTTTCAGTCGCCCCGAAGAGCAATGCCGGCTACATGGCCTTCAACCAGGCGATGGCCTTCGTGAAGGGCGACAAGTCGCGCGAAGTGCCGGTGCACCTCAGGAACGCACCCACCAAGCTGATGAAGGAACTGGGCTATGGGCACGAGTATAGATATGCCCATGACGAGCCAGAAGCCTATGCCGCAGGCGAATCCTACCTGCCCGAAGGGATGAAGGAGCCCGGCTGGTATCGGCCCACCCCAAGAGGAATGGAAGGAAAGATTGCGGAGAAGCTCGCGCACCTGCGGGAACTGGATGAGAGGGCGAAGAAGAAAAATTGATCGCCTTGCCGCATTCAATCCCCGAACGGGTTGAACAGCGGGACGGCGAAGCGTTCGAAATCGCGGACGTTTCGGGTGGCAATGGTGAGTTTGTGCATGAGCGCAGTGGCTGCAATCATGGCATCCTCGTAAACGGTGTTCGTCTGCCTGTGCATCAGTTTTGCCCAAAGCCGGAATATTGCGGCATCCATGGGCAATATGTTGTAGGTAGCGGCAACCTGATCGGCCCAGGTTTCTATTTCTGCAGCCTTGAGGGCATCCTGCTCGGGCCAGGTATTCATGATTTCACCTCATCAGACCAGATAGATGACTAGGGCCTGTTAACACTTTACCGATGCGTGCGAACGTGATGAATCAGGTGACAAGGCAAGGCCGGAGCGGCGCGGTTTGGTTATTCCAAACAAGCCGCGAGGAACGCGGCAATGCGCCTGATTCAACCGTTCCCTTCGGGTTGCGGCAATATGCCGCGTCAACTGCGTTGCGCGTCTTGCGAAGGGCGCAACCATTCGCTGCGCCGCGCGCCTTGTATCCATCGGCATCTTGCCGCAACGCATCCCACCGGACAAGTGTTAACAGGCCCTAGTTTAGTATGCGTAGCACGATGTGCAAATTCAGGATCGGCTTGCCGTTCAATAACGATTTGCCCCGCTTGGCTTCCCCGTCAGTCGAAGGGGAGGCAGAATTGCCTTATTTGACAGCAAGTGCCCTTGCAATCATTTGCTGGACTTCGGTCGATACATTCACCGGTGTCAGCGACACTTCAGGATGTTGAGCAGCAAATACCCTGAAAATTTCGTCAGCGAATGCCTGTCCTATTTCTTCGACTCCTGCAAAGTCAAGAACCACCGTTTTAAACTTTTCGAAGCGCGACACCAGCCTTTTGGCCTGAGAACGTGACACGAGCTTTTCGCCTTCATGACGGGCCAATCTTACCGGAACAATGGTTTTGCTGAAGGTGAATTCATCCGGTTCGGTAAACTGATTGTAAATTGAAGTCATCGTGCGCGGGCAATCATTATCCAGCTTCAGAATGACGCTCGTCCCGGGTATATCCAGATCCGCATCGATCAGCCAGTCATCCCGTTCGGACGACTCGTGTGAGAAATAGAGGTTATGCGAAAGAATCGTAAATGAATCGAACGACCTGGAAGTGAAGAAAATGCCTTCTCCTGAATGACGAGCCGGATCGGTTGTGAATTTTCCTTTTGCCAGTTCGAGGATCGCTTCCCTTGGGTCATAAAGGCCTGCCAGTCGCTGAATCCGTTGAAAGATACCTTCGCCGTCGTCGGTGATCTGGACTTCGACATCGAGCGCGGTGCGAACGTAAAGGAGAGTCAGTTCCGTGCCTTCGGAATGATCAATGGCATTGTTGATCATTTCCGTAATCCCATAATGCCAAACATCCCTCACATTCTCGGGTAAATCGGAAAGAAGGGGGGCCAGATTTTCAGTCCAAACCACATCTTCTCTCAGCCCCTGCAGCGAAAAATGCCAGGTTCTTTCTGTCAGGGGAACAATCCGGGATGTTTGGACATTTCCTTTTCCGGAGGATTCGACCTTGCCTTCATTTTCAAGCGCATGGAGATGACGGCTTGCCGCTTGCCTGGAAATGCCGAAATGACGCGCTGTTTCGGCTGCCACGTTTCGAGCCTTGTTTCTGCAAAGGCGCAAAATGAATTCTCTGATTTCGGATGTTTTTTGTCGCATGATATCGTCAACTTTAATCGGTTATGTCGACAACTATTCTACATGAAATTGACAAAACTTCTGTCGTTTTTGACAACATTCAGGCGAAAAGCTTGTTTTTCCGTGCCTGGTCTTGAATTATCAGTTTCTGTCTGATTGGCATGGCGACGCGGAATTGGGGCCTCCCTCGACTCGACGTTCGTGTGCTGGCGATGTCGCGTATAATTGGCAGGCGCCTGCAACGAATAAAACGGAAAACCATCATGCTAGACATCCAGACACTGAGAAACGACATCCAGGGCGCAGCGAAGCGCCTCGAATCCAGGAAATTCAGCCTCGACGTGGCTTTCTTCCAGGCTCTGGAGGCCGAGCGGAAGACGGTGCAGACCCGCACCCAGGAATTGCAGGCGAGGCGCAATGCCGCTTCCAAGGCGATAGGCATGAAGAAGGCGAAGGGGGAGGATGCCTCCGAGATTCTCGCCGAAGTCGCTTCCCTCGGGGACGAGCTCAAGAAAAACGAAGCGAGTCTCGATGAAATCCAGGGGAAGATGCAGGCTTTCCTGCTCTCGATTCCCAATTTGCCGCACGAATCCGTCCCTTTCGGGCAGTCCGAAGCGGACAACGTGGAAGTGAGCCGCTGGGGCCAGCCCAGGCATTACGATTTCGAGGTCAGGGACCATGTCGCCCTGGGGGAGGGACTCTCCATGCTCGATTTCGAGGCCGCTGTGAAGATCGCGGGCAGCCGATTCACCCTGATGAAGGGCGCAATCGCGAGGCTGCACCGCGCGCTTTCCCAGTTCATGCTCGACCTGCACACCACCGAGCACGGCTATGTCGAAGTTTACGTCCCCTACATGGTGAATTCCGAGTCTTTGCGCGGAACTGGGCAATTGCCCAAATTCGAGGAGGACCTCTTTTCGGTTTCGAACGGATACTACCTGATCCCCACGGCGGAAGTGCCCGTGACCAACATCGTGCGGGACGAGATACTGGCGCCGGAGTCGCTCCCCATCAAGTACGTCGCCCATACTCCCTGCTTCAGGAGCGAGGCCGGCTCCTACGGGCGGGATGTTCGCGGCATGATCCGCCAGCACCAGTTCGACAAGGTGGAGCTGGTGCAGATCACTCATCCGGAAAAGTCCTACGAGGCGCTCGACTCCCTTCTCGGGCATGCGGAAGAAGTCCTGAGGCGGCTCGAACTGCCCTACCGCGTCGTTTCCCTGTGCAGCGGGGACATGGGCTTTTCTGCTGCCAAGACCTACGATATCGAGGTATGGCTTCCCGCCCAGAAGGCCTACAGGGAGATTTCCTCGTGCAGCAATTTCGAGGCCTTCCAGGCGAGGCGCATGCAGGCGAGGTACAAGGCGGAATCCGGCAGGAACGAGCTGGTGCACACCCTGAACGGCTCCGGGCTTGCCGTGGGCAGGACGCTCGTCGCCATTCTGGAAAACAACCAGCAGGCAGACGGCAGCGTGATCGTGCCGGAAGTGCTTCGCCCCTACATGGGCGGGCTCGAAAGAATTATCGCCGGATGATTGCTTCGGCCGGGCCGAATCTCAGTTGTTGAGCCTGGCGATTTTCTGCCTGATGAGGGGGATAGCGGCGAGGGCGGCTTTTTCCCCTTCCATGATCGCCAAATGCCTGTCCTCGAAGTCGGTCGAATCCATGTTGCCTATGGCGGGCCGGATCACCACGTCGGCCTCACTGACTTCGAAGCGCGTGATCGACTGCTCCATGATGGTGAAGGTCTGCAGCAAAATGTCCATGGCGTCGCCGATCTTGGCATATTTCGGCCCGCTCGAAATGTCCACCGCGATCACGATATTCGCCCCCATGGCTTTGGCCACCCTGACCGGAACCGGGCTCACCAGTCCCCCGTCCACATAGTCGCGGCCGTTGATCCTGACCGGCTGAAAAATGCCGGGAACGCTGCTGGATGCGCGCACCGCCATGCCGGTGTTGCCGGTGCGAAATGCCACCATTTCCCCCGACTGAAGGTCTGTCGCCACCGCCGCGAAAGGCTTTCCGAGCTTTTCCAGAGGGCGGCCGTGCACCTCGCGGTTGACGAAATTCTGCAGCGATTCTCCCTTGATGAAGCCGCGCTCCGACAGGGTCCAGTCCCCGACGCTGCTCTCGTCCATTTTCAGGGCGATTTTCTGCAGACTGAATCCGCTGTAGCCTGCGGCATACAGGGCGCCCACCACGGCTCCCGCGCTGGTGCCGACCACGATGTCGGGATGGATTCCCGCTGCTTCGAGTGCCTTGATCACCCCGACATGGGCGAAGCCGCGCGCAGCTCCTCCGCCCAGAACTAGCGCGATTCTCGGCTGGACCGTTATTCCGGGTGCGACGGGTGCGGGTTTCACCTGGTGGTGGGGGGTCCCTGCGCAGCCTGCGAGGAAGGCTGCGGCAAGCAGCAGGAATCTGAAATTTGCGGGATGGATCATGCCGCGCATTATACTCAGAAATGCATCTTGAATACCGGGACATGCGGCGATTTGTACTTGGTCAGGAGGTCGTAGTAGTTGCGTATGCTTCCGACCATGATGACCGCTTCCCCGCCTCGCGCGAATCCGTGCTGGACCGTGCCGAAATAGCCCGGCCTGCTCAGGAGCGGCAGGACGTCTTTCAGGTCCACCCACGAATCGGGATTCTTTTTCAGCCGCTTGGCGAGCTGCATCGCATCTTCCAGATGAGCCGTCCCGACGTTGTAGGCGGCAAGCGCAAACCAGGTCCTGTCGGGTTCCTTCACTCCGGGCGGGATTTCATCCTTCAGCATGGCGAGATAGCGCGCCCCGGCCATGATGCTTTGCCTGGGATTCAGCCTGTCGCTGACATTCAGCCTGTCTGCGGTGTCGCCTGTGAGCATCATGATCCCCCGCACGCCGGTCGGGGATGTTGCATGCTCGTCCCAGTGGGATTCCTGGTAGGCGAGCGCGGCGAGCAGCCGCCAGTCTATTCCCGTGACTTCCTCGGCATCTTCGAAATAGGGACGTAGGGTGTCGAGCTGACTGTCCATCTTGCCGAGAAATCCCACGATGTCGGCCTGCTCCAGCCTGTAGATATGGCCGTAATAGCGGTCGATGATGCGCGAGAGGGTGCCGTCCTTTTCGATGCCGGCGAAGAAGTCCCTTGCCTTCTGCAGCAATTCGGAGTCTGCGTTTTCCGGAAAGGCCCAGGCAAGGCGTACCGCCGGCCCGATGTCGAATGCGGTATCGATGTTCGGATAATAATGCTCGGCGATGTCGATCTGGTTGGAATAGGCGATCGCGTAATCTGCCGTCCCGTCCGATACGGCGGAGAGCAGATCGTCGCTCGAATCCTTCTTCAATTCGCTGAAATCGACGCCCGGATAGGTCGCCTTCTGCGCCTTGAGCAAGGCATCGAGGCCGGGGGCGCTGATGTATCCGATGCGCTTGCCGGAAAGTTCGGCAAGGCTTTCTGGCTTCGGTTCCGATCGGTTGTAGGCGAGTTGGGGCTGGACCTTGAAATAGGTCGGGCCGAATATCAGTCCGGATTCCTCTCCATCGGGGGGGGCGGCAAGTCCTGCTGCGGCAAGATGCGCCTTCCCTCTGGCGAGGGCCTGCATGAGCAGTTCCCTGTTGGCGTATACCACGAATTTCGCGCTCATCCCGAGTTTCTGCGCGAAGAGGCTGGCGAGATCGTGCTCGAAGCCCGCGAAATTGCCCTGGGAGTCTTCGAAGAAGGTGGTCGGGCCGTTAACTGTCGCGATGATGAGTTCATGGGTCGAGCCGAAGGGCGGGGCATGCCACTCGGAATTGCCGCAGCTTGCCAGCATGGCCAGGGCAACAAGCGCGCATCCCCTTGAAAAAAGCCCGGACAAGGATCTGCGGGTAAATGTCGTTACGGTCGGAATAGCCTGTCTCCGGTTTCGGCACCGGCAACAGTTTATCACCAAAGGATGGGGAAACCCTTATTGCGCTCAACAAAGGGTCAATAAGCTGGTAGAATTGCGCACTTCGGAGAGGTGGCAGAGTGGTCGAATGTACCTGACTCGAAATCAGGCGTAGGTGCAAGCCTACCGTGGGTTCGAATCCCACCCTCTCCGCCATACGCAAAAAGCCCCTGCGAAGGGGCTTTTTACTTTTGAGGGATGAGAACCCTCGGGTTCGACCAGCCCTCTGACCAGTGGGATGAGGGCGCAGGACGCCCGCAGGGCGGTCCCGAAGGGATGACGGGATCGCTCCAAGGCGAGACCGGCACAGTCCCACCCTCTCCGCCAGTCATTGTAACCCATTGAATGTAGATTCAACTATTCGATTCGCGGGGGCATTTTCGCAGCCATCTAGTTCGGGCGGATTGATGGCGCGGACCGTCATTCGGAAAAATATCTTTTCATCCCGATGCCGTCGAATGCTCCGCTTTTCTTGCTGTACGAAATCGATAGCGTTGTCGCCTCGGTGAGCTGGTATCCCATCACCAAGCTATTGCCGGGTATTGAAGCTGTCCTGCGGTCATCGTCGGCAGCAGCGCCTTCTTTCCATCGCATCATGACATTCCATTCATTTTCCACATGCCCCGAGGTCGGATAGAATTCAGGGCGCCGGGCAACGGGGCTTTCGCCGCCGATTGCCGAAGACATCGGTGCATTCCGGAATCTCCTAATTCTAATCTAATTTTTGCTTGATATATTTCCGGGTAACGAAGCGAAGAAGCTCTTATGAAATATATCTCTATAATATTGATCGCGGCGGCAGCGACAGGCGGCTGTGCCACATACCGGAAACAGCCTCTGGACATGAAAGCCGAATGGCCCAGGGCGCTTTCCCGGCTCGAAGTCGATCCTGCCAAGATGCCCTTGCCCGAGCTTTCTTCCCACAAGTTCGACCCGGAAGACGGGCTCGACATGACGGAAGTCGCCATGATCGCGGTGGCCAACAATCCCGAGCTGAAGCTCGCCCGGGACGATGCGGGCATAGCAGGCGCGCAGGCTTTCGCTGCAGGCTTGCTGCCGGATCCGCAGATCGGTTTTTCCCCCCAGTATCCGCAGAACGGCATTCCCGGAGAAAACGTGACCGCCTTCGACCTGGGGATCACCTACAATCTGGGCGCAATCGTGACGCATTCTTTGCGCAGCGCGTCGGCCAAGGCGGATCTCAGAAAGGCGGACCTTGCCCTGCTTTGGCAGGAATGGCAGGTTGTCGGCCAGGCGCGCCTGCTGTTTGCGAGAATATGCTCCGGGCAGAATTTGCTGGGCATCCTGAAGCAAAGCCGGGATCTCGCGGGATTGCGCTATGCAAGAGAGAAAGCTGCTCTGGATGAACATGATCTGACGCTCGATGCCGTCGCGGCGGACGAAAACGCCTTGCAGGGGATCGACAGGCAAATCAGCGATGCCGATCGTTCTATCGAGAAAGACCGGTACGCCCTCAACAAGCTGCTCGGGCTGGCTCCGGATGCCAGGCTGAATCTCGCTGGAAGCGCGGAAATCCCCGATCTGGACAAGCAGGAAACCGCGCGCAGGTTGTCCGAACTTGCCAGGATCCGCCCCGATCTCCTGGCCCTGCAGGCAGGATACGAGGCTCAGGACATGCGCCTGAGGCAGGCGATTCTTTCCCAGTTTCCGGCGATCGGTTTCGGCCTGGTGAGGGCGAGAGACAATACCGGAATCAATTATAACGGTTTTTCCCTCAGCCTTAGCCTGCCGATCTTCAATCGAAATCGGGGCAGCATCGCGATCGAAAAGGCGACGAGAAAGCGCATGCGCGATGAATTCCAGATCAGGCTGAATCAGGCATCCAGCGATGTCCGGCAGATATTGACCGATCAGGACCTGCTCGAAGATCAGCTGCGGCGCCTGGACGAGGATGTTGCATCCCTGTCGCTGCTTGCGCGACGGGCTGAAGCTGCCTACAAGGCAGGCGACATGGATCTGGCGGCCTATTCGAACCTGAAGCATGCCGCGCTTGCCAAGGAGGCGGAACAGATTGCCGTCGAGGAATCCATGCGCGAGGAGCGCATCGGGCTCCTCGCGCTGATCGGGGGACAGTTACCAGTCAAGGAGTCGAAATGAAAATCTGGCTATGTACGTTGCTTCTGGCCTGCCCGGCAGTTGCCCATGCAGACGGTCAGCCCAGCGCGCTCGTCGAAACCGCGCCCCTGCGCAAGGAAGCCGTGACCTTCAACCTGTCGGGATACGGGACGGTATTTTCCGATCCAGGAAGCACGGTCAATTTCAGCCTGCCCCGCTCCGGTCAAGTCACCCATCTCGATGTCGCGGCGGGACAGGCAGTAAGGCGGGGTGCGACGCTGTTCGGATTCGCCACCGATCCAGTTGCCGCGAACGGATATGCCCAGGCCGAATCTGCGCTGCAGATGGCGCAAAGCGAATTTGAACACGTGAACCGGCTGTATGCCAAGCAGCTGGCGACGAATGCCCAGCTGGCTCTGGCAAAGAAAGCGCTTTCGGATGCGCAAAGCGCAGTGCATGCGCAGAAGAAGCTCGGCGCAGGAATCACTCAGGAAGCGGTCAAGGCGTCATTCGATGGCGTCGTGACCGCCCTCTTTGCCTTTCCGGGGGACCGCCTCCAGGCCGGGAAAACGGTGCTCCAGATCGCAAGGCGAAACGCCTCGACGGCGCGGATCGGGATGCAGCCGGAAGATGCGCAGAAAATCAAGGCGGGGATGACGGTCTGGCTTTTTCCTGTTTTCGGCAAACCCGACAAGCTGCAGGGCTCGGTCAGGGAAGTCCGGGGCATGATCGATCCTCAAACCCATCTTGTCGATGTGATTGTCAGCATCGGCAGGAAGGAGGATCCGGTTCTCCTTCAGGGAATGAAATTGCGCGGAGAAATCGAAATCCCTGCAGGCGAGGCATGGGTCGTTCCGAGATCCGCGGTGCTGACCGACGGGCAGGGTGCCTACATCTTTCAGGACGACAGGGGGCGCGCCAGACGCGTCAAGGTCACGGCGACAGAGAACGGCGAGATGACTGCAATCCAGGGCAAATTCGATCCTGGCCTTCCGGTCATCGTGCTCGGCAACTACGAATTGCAGGACGGCATGAGGCTGAGGGAAGGGAATCGATGAAGTTCGGTTCCTGGATGCAAATGCATCGACGTTCGGTTCTGTTCTTTCTGCTGCTGCTTGCGCTGGCAGGCGCCTTTTCCGCATTCAAGCTGCCGGTGACGCTCTTTCCCAGCGTGGATTTTCCCCGCGTGGAGGTGACGCTCGATGCGGGGGATCGAACTGCAGAACAGATGGCGCTCCAGGTGACCATACCCGTCGAGGAAGCGGTGCGACGGGTTCCCGGCGTCATCGATGTCCGCTCTACCACCAGCCGCGGATCGGCGGAAATATCCGTGTATTTCCCCTGGGCGACGGACATGGCAATGGCCGCCTTGCAGGTCAATTCAGCCATTTCCCGGATATTGGCTTCTCTGCCTTCCGGAACCGGCATGCTCACCCGGCGCATGGAGCCGACGGTATTTCCGATCATCGCCTACAGCCTGACTTCAGATACCGTTTCGCTGACAGCGCTTCGCGATCTGGCGCAGTATCAGTTGAAGCCGCTGCTGTCCTCAATCGAAGGCGTGGCAAGAATCCGCCCGGTCGGCGGCGCGCTGGAGGAATATCGCGTAACCGTCGATCCTGACAAGCTGCAGGCGTACGGCATGACGATGGGCGATGTGGCAAAGGTTCTGAATTCGGCCAATGTGGTGACCGCCGTCGGGCGCATCGAGGACCACTACAAGCTCTATCTGGGGGTTTCGGACAACCGCCTTGAAAATATCGAAGACATCCGCAACACGGTCTTGCGATCCGGCGCGGATGGCCTCGTTCAGCTCAAGAACCTCGCCACGGTCACTGAAGGCGTCGTTCCGCAGTGGATCAGGGTGAATGCGGACGGGCACGATGCGGTTTTGCTCAATGTCTATCAGCAGCCGGGCGGAAACAGCGTGCGCATCGCGCATGATATCGAGGCCAAGCTGCGAAACTACAAGCTGCCCGCCGGGGTCAGGGTCGCCAAATGGTACGACCAGAGCAGGCTTGTCGTCGATTCGGCTGCAAGCGTGAGGGATGCCATTCTGATCGGGGTCGCGCTGGCGGCCGGCGTTCTGCTCTTTTTTCTGCGCAACATCAAGATTACCCTGATTGCCATCATCGTGGTTCCGGCGGTGCTTTCATCGACCATCGTGATCTTGTACGCATTGGGCATGAGCTTCAACATTATGACGCTGGGAGGGATGGCAGCTGCTGTCGGCCTGATCATCGATGATGCCATCGTGATGCTGGAGCACATCGTGAGACGATTGCGCGAATCTCACGAAGATCATCATGGAAGGGTGATGGCTGCAGCAATCGAGTTCACCAGGCCGCTTGCGGGTTCTTCGGCAGCCACTCTGGTCATATTCATTCCGCTCGCTTTCCTGGGCGGCGTGACCGGTGCCTTCTTCAAGGCGCTTTCCCTGACCATGGCTTCTGGTCTCATGCTTTCGTTTGCGATCACCTGGCTTGCGGTTCCCATTCTTGCAGATCATCTGCTCAAGGAAAAGGATGCCATGCAGGAAGAGGGGGGAAGATGGACTCGCTGGCTTCATGAAAGATATGGCGAACTGCTCCAGAAATTGCTTCGCCGCCCGATTCTGACGCTTTTCATCATCCTGCCACTGCTTGGATCGGGCTGGTTCGCATACATGGGGACCGGAACGGGATTCATGCCCGCCATGGACGAGGGGGGGTTCACCATGGACTATCGCTCGAAACCGGGAACTTCGCTGACCGAAACAGACAGGCTGCTGCGGCAGGTAGAGGCGATCATCAAGGCCAATCCCAACGTCGAGACCTATTCCCGCAGGACCGGGGCGCAATTGGGGGGGGGAATCACGGAGGCGAATCAGGGAGATTTCTTCATCAAGCTCAAACCCATGCCGAGACAGCCCATCGAAGAAGTGATGGACGACATCAGGCACAAGATAGAAGTCCAGGTTCCAGGGCTGGATATCGAGCTTGCCCAGCTCATGGAAGACATGATCGGCGATCTGACTTCGGTTCCTGAGCCGATAGAGATCAAGATCTATTCGGACGGCCAATCCGAACTGGAAGCTGCAGCGGTGAAAACGGCAGCGCTGATCGGCCGCATCCGTGGCGTGGTGGATGTGAAGAACGGCATCAATCCGGCAGGAGACGCGCTGGAAATACATGTCGATCGGAAAAAGGCTGCATTCGAGGGGATGGATCCGGGCAGCGTCACCTCCATGCTCAACGGCTACATGTCGGGAATAGTGGCGACTCAGATCCAGAGCAACGTGAAAATGATCGGGGTGAGGGTCTGGATTCCCGAATCGGTGCGCAAGACCCAGCAGGATATCGGCCAGCTGATGCTGCGTGCGCCAGACGGGCATCTTTTTCCGCTAGATCGAATTGCAGAGATCAAGACTGTGAGCGGGCAACCCGAAATCAACAGGGAAAACCTGAAGCGCATGATCGCGGTGACTGCGCGCATCAGCGGGCGGGACATGGGGTCGACCATTCGTGATATCCGTCGAGCCATGGGAAGCGGGAAACTTCTACCGAAAGATGCCTATTACGAGCTGGGCGGGCTATACAAGCAGCAGCAGATCGCCTTCAAGGGATTGATGCAGGTGTTCGCCGCAGCAGTTTCCCTGGTGTTTCTCCTGCTGCTTTTTCTTTATGAGCGCTTCCGGATCGCGCTTGCCATCATGGCGGTTCCTCTGATGTCGATATCTGCGATATTCATCGGTCTCTGGGCGACGGGAGTTGAACTCAACATATCCGCCATGATGGGCATGACCATGATCGTCGGCATCGTCACCGAGGTGGCGATTTTTTATTTCTCGGAATACCAGTTGATAGAAGAGGGCATGAACAGGGAGGCGGCACTGATCGCCGCAGGCAGGAACCGCATGCGGCCGATCGCGATGACGACGGTCGCTGCGATCCTCACCCTTCTGCCGCTGGCCTTTGCCATCGGACAGGGCTCGGCAATGCAGCAGCCGCTCGCCATCGCCATCATCTCGGGCCTGGTCGTGCAATTGCCGCTCGTGCTGCTCGTCATGCCGGTCATTTACAATGCGTTGCGGAAGATGGGTTCACAAGCCGCCATCGAGAATGATTAGGCAGGCCGGGTGTCTCCATATGGAGACGGCCCAACATCCTGAATATACTTGATAAATTTTCATTTCGCCAATCCTGCGTCCCTCACCGGCGACACATTCGATCCCGTATCTAGGCAGTGGATTTTCAACTTGATGAAAATTATGGTTATTTTTTCATGGCACGCTATCTGCTTGTGTGATGGCGCCTCGACAGAAAATGCTCGAGGCAACTCAATCCATCCGACATAAGGAAATTATCATGAGCAAACTGTTATCGCTGCTGATTGCCGCTATTTTTGCCTCCGTATCCATCGCGGCCGTAGCCGCCGAGGACACCGCCTCGAAGGCCAAGCACGAAGTCAAACACGATGCCAGCAAGGGAGCGAGTCACAAGGCCGGCCATGCCGCCAAGAAGAAGGCCAAGCACAAGGCCAAACACGCAGCGGCCAAGGATTCCCAGCAAGGCATGATGCATTGATGACGCTACACGGGAATGCAGGTCCATGGCATTCCCGTTGTTTGGGCATTGTCTTGATGCCGACTGCCGGAATGCGCTGTCGGGCTACACTGGAGATCTTCGATGAAGATGAAATGGGGAATGGGGTTTAAGCTTGGAACTGCTGCCCTGGTCTTGCTGGCATTCTTTGCCCTGAACGATTTTTTCTACCGGGAATTGACTGTCACGCCTACCGAATCAAGGATCGCGGACTATGCCGGTGCATTGTCCGTGCGCGAGACCGCCACGCTCATTGATGCGCTCGACGCGGTAGAGCGGGCGACCGGGGCGCAGATAGACATCCTGATCGTTCCTTCCCTGCACGGCGAGTCCGTCAGGAAGTACGGCGAGCGCGTCGCTGCGGCATGGTGGCCTGACCAGAACGAAGTCGACAAGCATGTTCTTATGGTGGTCGCGACCAACGAGAGGCGGTCCTATCTCAGGGTGGGCAGCGGCTTGGAGGAGGCGCTTCCGGCTTCGTCCGTAGCGCGCATTCTCGACGACAACGTTCAACCCGATATCCGGAAAGCGAGGATCGCCGAAGGGTTGTCTTCCGGCATCGAAGCCGTTTTTTCGGAAGTCGCGAAGGAGCGGGTGGAAGAGATATGGCCGTCCATGCACAGGGCATTCGAAAAACCGGACAGCCTGATGGAATTTCTGGTGTATTCATCGCTGATAGTGGCGCTGGCAATGGTTCTCGGAAAATCGCTGGCCTGGGCCAGAAGGAAAGACCGGGTTGAAATGACGCGACACCGGCACGGGATCGATCTGGCCTGAACATTCCCCAAGCGGATATCCGCATGCAGATAATTTAAGAGAGGCACAGAGATGCAAAAGGCAGCATTCGACAATTCCGGCAGCATTGCCGGAAATATGAAATATCAGTCCCTGCTGCTGCACAATTTTCGCGGCATTCCCCAGATGAAGCGCCTCTCCGAAGAACAGAAGTTCGAAATCGAGGTGGTCGGCAGCGTCCTGCCATTCAAGGCAAACAATTTCGTGGTGAACGAATTGATCGATTGGAATGATTTCTCCAACGATCCCATCTTCACGCTGACTTTCCCCAAAAGGGAAATGCTGCTTCCGGAGCATTTCGACGAAATGGCTGGTCTTCTGAAAAAGGGCGAAGACAAGGCCACGATCAAGCGCGCCGCCGACAGAATCAGAATGCAGCTCAATCCCCATCCGGCCGGACAGGTCGACCACAACGTGCCGTTTTTTCAGGATGAGGCGCTTCATGGCGTTCAGCACAAATATCGGCAAACCGTGCTGTTCTTTCCCAGCCAGGGGCAGACTTGCCATGCCTACTGCACATTCTGCTTCAGATGGCCCCAATTCGTGGGCATGTCCGACCTGAAATTCGCGAGCCGCGAGATCGAAAAACTGGTCTCCTACCTGAAGGAGCATCCCGAAGTCACCGATGTGCTCTTCACCGGCGGAGATCCGCTCATCATGTCGGCAAAGAATCTCGCAGCCTACATCGAGCCCCTGCTGGCAGCAGAATTGCCGAATCTCAAGCGAATCCGGATCGGCACCAAGGCGCTCAGTTACTGGCCATACCGATTCGTCAGCGACGACGATGCAGAGCCGCTGTTGATGCTTCTCGGCAAAGTCGTCAAATCGGGAAAACAGCTTGCGATCATGGCCCATTTCAACCATCCGAGAGAGCTCGAGCCGGAAATCGTGGGGCAGGCGATCGCGAAATTGCGGGCCCTCGGAGCGGAAATACGCACCCAGTCGCCGCTCCTTCGCCACATCAACGACGACCCGCGTCTCTGGATCAAGATGTGGAACGCCCAGGTTGATCTGGGATGCATTCCCTATTACATGTTCATGGCGCGCGACACCGGCGCGCGCCATTACTTCTCCGTTCCCGTGATTCGCGCATGGGAAATCTTCAGGGAAGCTTATCAGAATGTAAGCGGCCTCTGCCGCACGGTAAGGGGCCCCAGCATGTCCTCCAACCCAGGCAAGATTCAGGTGCTCGGAGCAGCGCAGGCGGGAGCGGAAAAGGTTATAGTCATGCGCTTCCTGCAGGGCCGCAACCCGGACTGGGTTCAGCGTCCGTTCTTCGCCGCCTGGGACGACAAGGCCAGCTGGATAGACGAACTCAAGCCCGCTTTCGGAGAAGCGCAATTCTTTTTCGAGAAAGAGATGGAAAATCTTTACAGGGAACAATTGGCTACCGGCACGGCCGGGCATTTCGAATGACGCGGTTGCCCTCGCCACGATGAACGAAAAAAACGACTCCGGCGGCAAGATCCTGATCGTCGACGACGACACCGACCTTCTGCAGCTTCTTTCCATGCGCCTTTCCTTCGCGGGTTTCGAAGTCGAGCAGGCGGAATCTGCGGAAGCCGCTCTCAACCTTGTGGAGTTTTCTAGGCCGCAATTGGTCATCACGGACATGCACATGAAGGAAATGGATGGGATGGCCCTGTTCGAGCATATTCATGGCATGTCCCCGACCCTGCCCGTCATCATCCTGACTGCGCACGGCACCATCCCCGATGCCATCGCCGCGACGCAGCGGGGCGTATTCGGTTATCTGACCAAGCCATTCGACAGCGGCGCGCTCCTCGATCAGGTCAGGCGCGCGATGAAGCTCACAGCACGGATGCCCGCCCAGGATGCGCTGTCTCTCCAGGAATGGCGTGCGAATATCCTGACGCAAAGCGCAGTCATGGAGAGTCTTCTGGCGAAGGCGCACCTCGTCGCCGAAAGCGATGCGAGCGTGGTCATCCGCGGAGAAAGCGGCACCGGAAAGGAGCTGCTGGCACGCGCCATCCACAATGCGAGCGCGCGCGCACACAAGCCTTTTGTTGCCATCAATTGCGCCGCCATTCCGGACCAGCTTCTCGAATCCGAGCTTTTCGGCTACGTCAAGGGCGCATTCACCGGGGCGATACGGGATCATGCAGGCCTGATCCAGACCGCGGAAGGCGGAACGGTTTTTCTCGATGAAATCGGCGACATGCCGTTAATGCTCCAGTCGAAATTGCTGCGTGTCCTGCAGGAGCGGCAAGTCACTCCGCTGGGGTCCGCCAGATCGGTTGCCGTGGATGTGCGCATCCTGTCTGCAACTCATAAAAATCTGAAGAATGAAGTAGCCTCGGGCAGGTTCCGGGAAGACATGTACTATCGCCTCAATGTCGTGGAGCTGGAGATTCCTTCCCTTTCCGAGCGCCGCGAAGACATTCCGCTCCTCGCCAAGCACTTCCTGTCCTTGTTTGCGGAAAAATATCACAAGAAAGTGAACGGGTTTTCGCCTGAGGCGATGGAAATCCTGATCAGCGCGTCCTGGCCGGGAAACGTGCGCCAACTCCAGAATATCGTCGAGCAGAGCATTGCGCTCTGCACCAGCTCGCTGATCGCGCCCGCCCTGGTGCACAAGGCGATGGACGAGGAAACGCACGCCATTTCTTTCGAAGAGGCGAAAAGACGATTCGAGCGGGAATATCTGATCCGCACGCTCAAGATTGCGGAAGGCAATGTGACGCAGGCGGCCAGAATTTCAAAACGAAACCGCACGGATTTTTACAAGCTGCTGCAAAGACACAAGATCAAGCCCGCGTCTTTCAAGAAATGATCCGTCCGGCTTGCCCCGTTACGGCCCCCTGAGCTTCTTGGCGTTCTGGTGCGGGTGATTCTGTGTAAAATCGCCCAGATCATCGCATCGCGATCTGATTTCAAGCGCGCCCCTTTGTTTTCCGAGAAAAATCAGGAACAATTGGAATCCGCCATCTAAAGCAGTTCCGAATTTCCGCGATTATCGAATAGGGGAGCAGTATGGTTCAGTACGTTCCGTCCGACATCGTGACTCATCCTCCCGAGAACAGGGTGATCGACAAGGTCAACCAAGTGGCCAAGGTCCATCCCGTCGAGCCCCACATGAAGCAGGCCGCGACGCAGGAAGAGGCCGGTCACTGGCACCCCGTCGGGGAGGGGCTCCGGTACGGGCAGCCCCCGCTGGAAGAACGCAGGAGCTACTGCCGGCGCATTTATCATTGGCCGGTCCTAGAAGAGCTCCGCTCGTTACTCGACCGGCGCCGCCACGATCCCGGCGGGGAAACCGGGCATGTTGACGAGGCGGTTTAGGCGAAGGGAAGGCCCGGGATTTTCAGCCAATCCCCCCCGGCGTGACAGGCAGTTAGTGCAAAAACACCTCCCGGTTTTCGCGATGTTATCCACCATGCGGCAATCATTGCCGCGGAAATGTCAATAGGCATGCTGAAATTTCGTTTCATTTCTTAACATGCTGTTTTGTAAAGATATAATTTGTGACTAAAAAATGAGCTGCTCCGTAAAAAACCTTTTGCGCAAATGTGTTGGGAAGCGTCGCATTGCGTTGTCAACAAACTTATCCACAGAAAATGTGGATTGCAAAAATTAGTTATATCGATTATCGGGTTAAGGTGATTATCCGATCCGCAACATGAAATGCATCGGCTAACTTGTCATCGTGATTTCCGGCGGGAAATCCGTGGGGCGGGATGGAGGCATGCCGATGTTTCTTGAAAACGCTTCAGTTTTACCCGCCAATTGCCGTAATATAGGGCCGATTCCTTAAATATGCCGGGGCGATGAAATTGGAAAGAGATCTGTCGAAACTGAAAGCTCTGGTCATCGACGACATGGGCGCCATGCGCAATTCGCTGAAAGCGCAATTGAACCAGTTGCGCATCACGGATGTCGATACAGCCTCCAATCCGGAGGATGCGCTCGACAGGGTGAGAAGCGCCAACTACGACGTCATATTGTGCGACTACAATCTGAACCGTGCCAGTACGGGGCAGCAGTTTCTGGAATTCTTGCGCTCCCAGGATATTCTTCCAGCCCACACCCTGTTCCTGATGGTCACGGCCGAGGCCGATTACGATGCCGTGGCCACCGTTTCCGAATTTCAGCCCGACGACTACCTGCTGAAGCCGTTCACTTCCGACAGCCTGAGGGCGAGGCTCAAACGCCTGCTGGACAAGCAGGGGGCATTGCAGCCGATCATGAACTCCCTGAATTCGAAAGATCCCGCAAAAGCCGTTCAGGAGTGCGACAGGCTTCTCGATACGAAATGGGCCATCGAGGCCCTGCGTCAAAAGGCAGCCATCCTTCTCGAGATGGGGCGCCACGCAGAAGCGAAAGCCGCCTACGAGGCGGTGCTGCTCCAGAGGGAAGACCTGGCATGGGCGAAGCTCGGGTTGGCCAAATGCCACCTGGCTTCCGGAAATCCCGGGCAGGCCAATGCGATTGCAACCGAACTGCTGGAAAAGAACGGCAACTTCATCGCGGTTTACGATGTGCTGGCCGAGATTGCCGAAAAACAGGAAGACAAGGCAGGCGCGCTGGAGATCCTCAAGCAGGCATCGACCGTCATTCCAAGTCCGAGGCGGCACCGGATCGTCGCCGAGGTGGCCTATCAGGCCAACGACCTGGAGACTGCAAAGGCGACTTACGAGCGCGTCATCAAACATACCAGGGGATCGATGACGGAACAGTCCACGGACTTCCTTTCTCTGGCCCAGGCTCACGTGGATGCGGGAGAACCCGACAAGGCGCTGCAGGTTTTGGATACCGGGACGAAATCTTTCGGGGATACCGGGGTTTTCGCCCAGGTCAAGGCATCCGTCAAGGCGCAGGCCCATGCCGCCCTCGGCGAGACGGAACTCGCCAGAAAATTCCTGGAGCGGGCCAGAAATCTGATCCGCGATCCGCAGGGGGACCTGGCGACGGTGACGATGGCCAAGGCTTGCCTGGCTTTGGGGGATCACGAAGAAGGGCTCAAGCTGCTTTCGCTCGCGGTGAGGGCGGATGAGAAAAATCGCAGGATTGTCGGATTTGCCAGGAAAGCCCTCGTGGATTCCGGACTCGAAGCGCATGTCGAGGACATCGTGGATCCCGCGAAGAAGGAAATTCTGGCCATCGTTTCGGAAGCTGCTGCGCTCATGCGCAAGGCCAAGTTTTCCGAGGCATTCGAAAAGCTGAAGGAAGCTTTCGACAGGGCGCCCGACCATGTGGAAACATTGATGGCCGCGGCGCAGCTCAATCTTCTCTGGATGAGCCAGAACGGCTACGACGAGGCCTATGCGCAGAAGGCTTCCGCCTATCTGGATGCGCTCGACAGGCTGGTGCCGGGAAACGAAAGGGCGGCGAATTTCCGGCGATTCCTGGGCGAGCTTGCCAGCCGTGCCTGAATCGCCGATTGGCCGACCCCGGTTCTGATCGCTGCAACTGAAACTATGGAGAGCCGGACTGGTCTGAGAAATGCAGGGTGTTCGCAGGAACAGACTTGCAACGAAAACGACCAATCAACCTTTCGAAGGGGGAGTCACAATGAGTACGCTGCTCGAGCAATTGAAGTCCATGACCGCGATCGTTGCCGATACCGGCGATATCGAAGCCATCCGGCGCCACCATCCGGAAGATGCCACGACCAACCCATCCCTTCTGCTGAAGGCGGTGGCGCTGCCTGAATATGTTCCATTGATCGATGATGCGATTGCATGGGCCCGCACGCAAGGCGACGACCGGGAACAGCAGGTTCGCGACGCGAGCGACAGGCTGGCTGTGGATGTCGGGCTGGAAGTGTTGAAGATCGTGCCAGGTCGCATTTCCACCGAGGTGGATGCCCGTCTTTCATTCGATACGCAGGCCACGCTCGCCAGGGCCCGCAAATTGATGCGCCTCTACCATGAAGCCGGGATAGGCAGCGAGCGCGTCCTGATCAAGATCGCCTCGACCTGGGAAGGCATCAGGGCTGGCGAAATTCTCGAGCATGAGGGCATCCATTGCAACCTGACCTTGATGTTCGGGTTTGCCCAGGCGCGCGCTGCGGCGGAGGCCGGAGTCACTCTGATTTCGCCTTTCGTGGGGCGCATCATGGACTGGCACAAGTCCAGGGGCGCGGTTTTCACGCCGGAAGAAGATCCGGGTGTGCTGTCGGTCCGGAAGATTTACCAGTATTACAAGGAGCACGGCTATCCTACCACGGTGATGGGGGCCTCATTCCGAAACAGCGGCGAGATCGTCGCGCTGGCAGGATGCGATCGCCTCACCATCGGGCCGAATTTTCTGGAAGAATTGCAGAATGCGGACGGTGTTCTGGAGCGCCGCCTGCACTACTCCGGGGAGATAAAGCCCCGTCCCGCCTCGATGACGGAAGCCGAGTTCCGCTGGGAAATGAACGAGGATGCCATGGCCACGGAAAAGCTTGCAGATGGGATTCGCGGATTCACCGTCGATCAGATCAAGCTGGAAAAGCTTCTGGCCGATCGCCTGTAGGGGTTGTCACGCGATAGCAGTGGACTTAACCTGGCGCCCGATCGCTTTCGGGTGCCGATGATTTTTTGTCCATGGATTGAATTATTTCTCGGCTGGTAGGAGAATCTCGCTTCCTGAGCGAGGCAAAGTGAAGCGGCATGATTTCCTGCGAGAATTTCTGAGATAATGGGTGAGCCTCTGCTACCGGATGCGCCGCCGGGTTCCGGCGCCGGGTTCGAACTGGAAAGTGCGGGTTGGGGAAGGCGTGACGTTTTTTTCAAGATACGCCTGAGCCGCAACCTGACGATCGCGATTCTGGCCTCGCTGTTGCTGCATGCGCTGGTTCTTTTCGTGACGTTCAGGCATCCCCCGATCGCGATCACGCATGCGAATACCCAGCCCCTGGCGGTGGAACTGGTTCCCCTGAAAAAGATCCAGAAGTCCGTTGTGGTGCCTCAAGTCCGGACCACGAGAAAAATCATTGCAGTGAGGCGCCCCTCCAGGAAAGCCGTGGCTATTCCCGAACAGCGCGCGCCGAACCCCACGCCACAGCCGCACATGAGCTTCCTGGATTATGTCAATGCATCCAGGGCGCGCAGGGAGGCCAGCGCCAATGAATATCCGGTTCAGCCCCAGGCGATGGGGCCTTTTCCCGACAGCGGGAAACAAAAGGAAGGCACCAGCGGCGTATTCCAGATCCTCAGGATCGATGACGAATCGGCGGAATTTTCATTTCTCGGCTGGCATTCTGAATACAGCAATTCCCATCGCGAAGTATTCGATGTCAGTGCCGGGCCGGACGGAGACGTGCAGCATGCCGTCGTGCGCAAGATGATAGAAATCATCCGGCGCTATTACGACGGCGATTTCAACTGGAAATCCGATCGCCTGGGCCGCGAAGTCGTCCTTTCCGCCCGCCCGAAGGACGACGCGCAACTTCAGGCTTTCATGATGAAGGAATTCTTCGGCCAGGCGCCCTGAGGAACCACTGATTTATTCCCACGCGGTCGCGACGCGACTTTGCGAGATGAGATTCGAGGCGCGCGGCGAAGTCGAATGGTTGTTCCATTCGCGAGCCGCGCAACAATGAAGATCGCCCGCAAAGCCCCGTCCCAATCGGGTTGCGTAAAAATCGAGCGCTCGCCTTGTCGCGCTCCTTGATGTCGTAGGCCCGGCTACGATCTGCGTCGCGCTTCGCGCGATCATCTCGATTTTCTCAGCAACGCGATCTGCGCGGGAATAAATCAGTGGTTCCCTAATTGCTCTCGATGATCTTCCGGGCGGACCGCTGCGCTTCCAGCATTTCATCGCGGTAAAGGGGGGTCGAATAGCTCGCGCTGTTCGCAGCCACTTCGGTCGCAAGCATGGGGAGGCTGCGGAAATTGCCGGTTTCGATTTGCACTGTGACCGACATGCCTGGCCTCAGCGGGTGCGATTTCAGCTCGGCTTGCGAGAGGCTGATCCTGACGGGGACGCGCTCGACGATATGGATATAGTTTCCCGTGGCATTGTTGGGCGGGAACAGGCTGAAGGTGCTGCCGCCCGAAGGCTCCATGCCGATCACTCTGCCGTGGAAGGTGAATTCGCTGCCGTAGGCGTGGGCGAGAATTCTTACCGGCTCCCCCGTCCTCACCCTGGAGAGCATGGTTTCCTTGAGGTTTGCCGTGATCCACAAGGCGTCGAGCGGCACTACCGACATCAGTCTTTGCCCCGCCTGCACCACTTCTCCCGCCTGCACGCGCCGCGCGGCCACATATCCCGTGACCGGCGAAAACAGGCTGGAGCGGTGGAAGCCGATATAGGCTTCTACATATTCTGCCCGGGCTTTCAGCACATGCGGGTTTTCGGCAACCGTGGTTCGGGAAACGAGTGCCTGTGCCTTGCGCAGCAGGGCACGGGCTTTTGCGATCTTGCCGTCGGCGATGGCGATTTCCGCTTTCGTGTCGGATACCTGCTGTGCCGAGACCGCCCCGCTTGGTTCTGCCGCTTCGTAGCGATCAAGATCGTCCGCGAGTTTTCTTCTGCCCGCTTCCAGCGTCGCGATTTCCGCAGCCTCGCCGTCTGCCTGCGCGAAAAGACTCTTCGTGTTGCGCACGGCTTCTGCGAGATTGGCCGCCGCCTTTTCCATTTTTGTCCCGGTCAGGTTCTGCTCCTCGCTCAGCAGCCATTGCCCGGTTTGCACCGCCATGCTGTTGTCCACCCCTATTTTCGAGACGATTCCGGGAACCTGTGCCTGGATCGGGATGATGTTCCCGGAAACGTAGGCGTCTTCGCTTTCGACCTCGGTCCGCAGGAAGAGGTACCACCAGGAAACGATTCCGGACAGGACGATCAGCGCGAGGGCGATGACCCCTCTCAGCCGATGATGCCTGATTTTCGAGCGGACGACGGCATTCGGTTTCATGAAGGCCACCTCCCGAATCCGCCTCCGAGCGCGGTCGCCGTATCCGTTATGCTGTTCAGCCAGTTCAAGCTTTCCTCCATGTGCATCATTTCTTCGCGGTTCATTCTGATCTCGGCCTCCAGATAGGGCAGCCTGCCCGCTATTCCGGAGCGGAAGTCGGCTTCGGCGATTTTCTGCCGGGAGGCCTGGAGCTTGAGCGAAGCCGTCCTGTCCTCCAGTCTTTCCCTGGCGTGCTTGAGCGAAGACAGTGCGTCCGCGATCTGGCGCGCAGCAGCGAGCAGGGTGCGGTTGTAGGCATGAACTGCCATGTCGTAGGCAGCTTCGCTTTCGTGGAGGCCGCCTTCCAGCGCGCCTCCCTCGAACAGGGGAAGATTCAGCGCGGGCCCGAAGGCATAGGTGGCGCCTCCGGGCCCCAGCAGTTTCGCGAGTCCGATGCTGTTGAAGCCGGCCAGGGCCTGGAGGTTGAGGTTGGGATAATAGGCGGCCTGCGCAGCCTTCTCGAGATGGGTTTCGCGCCTGATTTTCCAGAGGGCAGCCTGGATGTCGGGACGCTGGGAGACGAGATCGAGGCCGATTTTTTCAGGGATGCGGAAGCGCACGGGAACTTCCATTTTCGCCGTGGCTTCCAGTTCATCCGCTGGTTCCTTCCCGAGCAGTTCGAGCAGGGCGAAATGCAGGGCCTCGGTTTTTTGCTGCAGGGCTGCGAGCGCACTCTTTTCGGCGAGCAGTTTTTCGCTGATGGCAAGGGCGGGCGAGGCGGGTTGAACGCCGGAACGGTATGCGGCGTTGCCGAGCGCCTCCTCCTCGCCGAGCAGGCCGACTATGGATTCCTGGAGGGAGGCCATCTGCCTCGCCACACTGAGTGCGAAATAAGTCCTGATCACCGAGGAACTCAGCATCAGGGCTCCCTGCCTGTATTGCGCTTCCATCATGCTTTCTTCGGTGCGGCTCGCCGCAATGAGCGCATCGTCCCGGTTCCAGAAGTCAAGATGGTAGCGAACGACAAGCGGGTCGACGTTGGCGATCGTCGCGGTTTTGCCATTGTAGATGTCGTTGTTGCCGTTTCTGGAAAGCCTCTGGCGGGTGATCCGGTTGACGCTGTCCGCATGCAGCGAATTCAGGGATGCGGTGCGCATCACCGAGGCTTGAGCGAGTTTCAGGCGTGCGCCGGCCTCCTCCAGCCCCGGGTTGCCGGAAAGCGCCAGATCCACCAGTCGGTCGAGGTTTGGATCGTGAAATTCGCGCCACCACTTTTCAGGCAAAGCCTCGCCTGTCGGCTTTGCCGCAGGATTGGATTTCGCCAGATATCCCGGAAGATCGACGCGATTCAGGACGGGGGGCCCTGGCCGGATCGCCGGGGCGCATCCGGCCACGAGCAGAATCAGCAGGAGGGACGCAAGCTTCATGGCTCTTCACCCAGGCTCTCGAGCAGGGTCATGTCCGGATCCTGGCGAACCTGGCGGCGGAAGAGCCAAATCAGGGCGGAGAGGACGAGAAAGAACAGGGAAAGCAGATAAAACAGGTCGTTGAGGGTTAGCAGGGACGCTTCGAGCCCGATTTTCTCGTGCAGCAGGTGGGCCGGTCCGTCGAAAGACGAAGCGAAGCGCCAGGAGTTCGCGGCATCCGGCGAGTCGAGGCGGTTCAGTTCAAGATCGGAGAGGCGGTCCCAGCCGATGTCCGAAAAGGTGATGGCGAGCCCGGCCGAGAGATTTCTCGCGGTATTGAGCTGATCGACAGCATGCATCTGCTCGGCCTTGGGGACATGGCCGAGCGCAATCGCCGTCATGGAAACGAAAAGCAGGCCGAGCGCGGCACCCATGAGAAACTGGGGCGGAAGCAGCGCCTCCCAGGTGGCCGGACGGATGTATCCCGACATCCACCAGAAGCAGACCGAGAAACCTGCGAATGAGAGACTCGCCAGCAGGCGCGGATCGGTCCCTTCCCGGATCAGGTATTGCGCCAGGATGCTGAGCGGCTTCGAAAAAACGAAGACCGGCAGGAAGAGCAGTCCGGCATGCCATGCGGTATAGCCCTCGACGACCTGCAGGCGGATGATGTACTGCACGACGGCTCCCTGGAAGGCCATGAATGCGATGCAGAGGATCAGCATGCCGGAGGCATAATTGCGGCGGGAGTGCAGCGAGAAACGCACCAGCGGATTTGCCGATTTTCCGTTCTCGAACCAGAAGAGCCAGGACAGCAGCGCGAAGGCGATAAGGAGCCACCACAATTCCGGAAAGCGGCTGGAGAGATCGCTCAAGAGCCCCACGTCGAAGAATTCCTGGAGGGCGATGGCTGCCGCGAAAAACAGGAAAAAGAGCCGATAGGGCGGCGAGCAGGACCGGTCAGCCTTGTCTTCCCAATCCGCGAGCAGTGCCCAGAGTATTCCGGCAACGATGAGGGAGATGAAGCAGGAAAAGAAGAAAAGCAGGCGCCAGTCTCCCATTTGGTAGGCGAGCCAGCCGCCCAGGGCCGGGCCGATGGAGAAGGGGATGAAGAGGGCGAGCCCCCAGAGGGAGATGGCTGTCTGCTGCTTCTCTTCCCTGTAGTATTCGAGGAGCAGGAAGAAGGACGGGATGATGCTGATTCCGGCCGAGAAACCCTGTACGACTCTGATCGCGGTAAAAACGGCAAAATGGGCAACCGAGAGCGGGGCTGAAATGCTCGATGCGGCGAACAGGAGATAGGCGAAGATCGCGACGTTCTTCGGGCCGTAGCGCTGCATGAGGGGGCGGGCGATCAGGAAGGCCGAGCCCATCGCGGTGAAATAGTCGCTTTGCCCCCAGACCACATAGGCGATGCCTTGCCCCATGGAGCCGGAGACATAGGGCAGCATGGGCAGGTAGGCCCCTGCATTCAGGAGAACGAGGAAATGCCCGATCCCCAGAGCGAGGTTGAGCAGAGCGAACTGCGGTGCCGGGAGTATGCGCGAATGGCTTTGGAGCATCGAGTGCTAGCCCGTGCTCCAGGCCCGGGGCCGCTTCATGCCGGCGATCCTGCACGCCTGCTTCACGTAGCCGTAGGGAAACAGTTCGAAAAGCCTGTTTCGCTCCCCGAGATGCTTGATCACGAAGCGCGCATCCGGCGCGATCTGGTGCTCGGCATAATATTCGCGCATGAAGCGGATCGCGCTCCAGTGCTCTTCGGTGAGAACGACGTTTTCCTGGCGCGCGAATTCAATGGCGATTTCCTCGCTCCAGTCCTGGGGTTCGATCAGGTAACCTTCTTCGTCGATTTCCGGCATGTTCAGGCCCTCCTTGAAATATCAACTATTGATACTATCATGATATGCTGATGTTTTCACCGAAAAAAGAGGGGGAGGAAACTCCCCCTCGAATGCCGCAACGCGGTCAGGAAAAGGGGTTCGCTGACCGCTTCAAACCAGAATACATCAAGAAATGATATATCCCGAAGGCATATTATCTTCCCGCATCAAGCCTGTCAATAGATAATGTACCATGAATACATCTTCAGTGAAGCGGCGTCCCGTGGATGAAGTCATGGATTTCGTTTTGCGTGAGATTTGCCCGGATGGGAACCGTTCGGGCGAAAGGATTGCCGGGCGCATTCGCCCGGCCTGGCATGCTTCAGATTCCCGGTGCCGGGATCAGTGGTTCCTTAGCTTTGCCGGCTTGAGGCCGCATGATTCTTTTGCGATGCATGCATTCCTGCAAGACCATGCATGGGTTTGCCATTCAGGCTTTGGATGTTCTTGGGACAGGGGCACCGATCCTTGGGCGCATTTTCCTGAGAAAAGCGGACCTGATCTTGGCGTTCCTGGTCGATCACCAGCCAGTTGGGGCCTGCCAGCGCGGGCAATGAGGTTGTGGTGGCTATTATGCTGAATATTGCGATACGAGTATTTTTCATGCCATGGATTCCTTGCTGAAAAGCGATAACGTTTGCTTGACGGGTTTGTACTGTCGATGTGTTAAAGACTGCTTCCTGCTTCGGAAAGTTCACGTTTTATTGTGACAGTTTTGTAACGCGAGCAGACCCGTGAGAGGCGTGCGCTTTTTGCGCGGACACAAAAACGGCATAATGGCGGGATTCATCAGATCAAAGGCAGGTTCATGTTTTCCAGATTGTTGCCGCTTCTCCCCTTCTTCCTGGCAGGCTGCAGCCCCTCACCGACCAACCCGGTCGATTCCAGGTTTTCGGATGTCGTCAAGAACAGGGACAATCCCGCGGATCGGCTCCGCTCCAACGGCACGGTGAAAGCGGGAATCACGCCGAGTTCTGTCGCGATTGCCGGAAAATATGCGTACGTGACGAATTCCAATGGCGGCAACGTCATGATCTACGGCATTGCAAGGGACGGGAAGCTCGAACCCCTCGGGACCTCCCCCGTCGCTTCCGGCTGGGGCCCAAATCTCATCGCTATCGATCCTTCAGGGAAGTATGCCTATACGGCGAATACCGACTCGACCAGCGTTTCGGCCTACGTGATAGATCGCAATGGCGGCGCATTGAAGCCGGTTTCCGGAAGCCCTTTCCGGGCCGGAAACAATCCCACCTTCATCGCGATCACGCCTTCCGGAAAATATGCCTACGTGACCAACTACGGATCGACCACTGTTTCGGCCTATGCCATAGACGCAAGGACGGGCGCGCTGAAGGAGGTGCCTGGGTCTCCATTCGAGTCAGGCAAGGCCCCGGCTTCAGTTGCGGCGGACGAGAAATTTGTTTTTGTCGCGAACTCGAGTTCCAACAGCGTTTCGGTCTTTTCCATCGGGAAAGACGGAGCGCTTGCATCCGTCCCGGGAAGTCCCTTCAAGACGGGTTCCGGGCCTTTCGCCATAGCGCTCACCCCTTCCGGGAAATATGTCTACGTGACGAATTCTCTCACCACCAAGGTTTCCGCCTTTGCGGTCGATCGGAAGGGGAGCTTGAGCCGCGTTCCAGGCAGCCCGTTCCAGACCGGAATGACGCCGCTCTGGGTGACGGTTTCGCCTTCCGGGAAAAATGTCTACGTGGTGAACTGGCTCGGAGGAATATCCGGTTACAGCGTCGATCAGGAAACCGGCGCGCTTGCCCAGCTTGACGGCAGCCCCTTCGAATCCGGGCATGCGCCCAAGGCCGTGACCGTGGATCCTTCGGGAAAGTTCGCCTATGTTGCCAACGGCGGCGACAACGACGTCACGGCTTATGACATAGACGCCAACGGGGCGCTGATTTTCCTGAAGAGGAGATGAAGCCCTGGCTGCCCTTGGCGGTCTGTGCGCTCGCGCTTTTCCCCTGACGGGGAGCCGCCTTCACGCATCGGAAGCGCGCCTTCGGTCAGCGGGCAGAACGAAACGCAGCTTCCGCCTCATTTCGAGGCGCCTGGCGCCGGATCCCTATACCGGGCTTCCCGTGAAATGAACGTCCGGTATGTCCAGCGCGGTTTCGAAAGCAGGCTCCCCCGCGATGAAGCCTGAAAGCGAAAAGGCGGCTGTCGGCTGCATGTGGATGCAAATCATCCGGACATTGATCGCCGCCATGGTGAGCGCAAGGGCATTCAGCCAGGCGTAATAGACGGGGTCGATGAGCGCCAGCTCGGCAAGATCGTAGTATAGGCAGGATGCCTTCGCCTGCTGCAATTTTTCCGCGATGTGCTCGATCAGCCTCGCCTCGTCCCTGATATTCAGGCTTCGAGCAGGCTCGAGCAGGAAGGCATCCCTTCCTATCCGGGTCAGATGCATTCCGGGGATCATGACGCCTTGGCGCTGACCTGGATGCCCAGGCGGCGGAAAGCTTCCTTGAGTCCGTCCGAGAGGCTGGCTCTTGTGGTGACGCCGCTGAGATCGATGTTGAGGCTGATCAGGGCG
Organism: Pseudomonadota bacterium; assembly: GCA_021835845.1. Classification (GTDB taxonomy): domain Bacteria; phylum Pseudomonadota; class Gammaproteobacteria; order Burkholderiales; family JABEVD01; genus JABEVD01. Next base: position 131,053 of record JAKBJU010000003.1, read on the forward strand.
CGTGCGATCTCGGGCTGGATGCCGGTGATGATGGCGCTGGATCCCATCAATTGAACCGCCCTGACGATCTGGATGAGGTGATGGGATACCTGGGAGTCGATGTTCTGCACGCCGGTCAGGTCCATCACGACGACGTCGGCGTGGTCTTTCGCCACGCGATTGAGCAGGGCTTCCATCACCAGCATGGTGCGGCTGGAGTCGAGCGTGCCGATAATGGGCAGGGTGAGTACGCCATCCCATATTTCGGTGATCGGGGTGGCGGTTTCCCTGAGCTCGGCTTCCTGGGCTTCGAGGACGCGCTCGCGCTCTTCCAGATAGGAGCGGAAAACGGCCATGATCAGTTCGTTGAAGATGCTGGTGAAATAGTGCAGGACCGACCTCGATTCGGTGAAGGGGATGCCGCTGTCCTGTTCCAATGCCTCTATCAGGGCGTATTGCAGAAGTTGGGTATAGCGCACCACTTCCTCGACTCTCCCCCCCCGCATCAGTATCTTGTGGGAAAGGGAAGCAAAGAACATTTCAAGGGCATGGAACTCGGGGGATTTCCGGTCGTCCGGATTTTGGGATCCCAGGAGCTCCGCCGTGAGGCTGAGAAATTCCGCGCTCAGGTCGGCGATCTCATCGTCGTCCATCAGGTTGCTGTCGCTGCCGAAATGGATTTTCCCGGGCTCCTCGAGCAAAGGCGAGATATTGCCGATCTTGAGGCTGAACAGCGCGGAGAGCTTTTCGCTGAGTTTCTGGTTCATGTCGCGTTTTCCTTATTTGATGGTTGATACGAATAGGGACTGGTCGTCCGACAGCCTGCCCATGATGTTCCCCAGGATGTAGGCGATGAGCTGGGGGTGCTGGTTGAAAAGTCCGGCGAAGTTCGAGGTATCCCAGTTCCGGCGGACGCCGTCGCTGGCGGTCACGATCACGCTTTTTTTGGCGACGGCGGCCTGGAATTGCGACGGAGACCTGTGATCCCGCCCGAGGATGCCTGGCGCGAAGGAAATATGCCGCATCTGCTCATCCATATAAAGATGGGCGTGCATGTCTCCCACGCCGAGAAGCTTGAGCTTCTGCTTTTCGAGGTCGATTTCGCCGAAAATCGCCACGGCTCCGCGCTTGGCTGCGAGCTGGCTGTCGGCAGAGGCTATGGCCGATTCCAGATCATCGAAATGGGCGAGGCAGGATGCGAGATCGGCCGTGGCAGCCTGGGCCTCGATGCCGTGCCCCAGGCCGTCCAGATGGAACCAGCGGATTCTGCCAGGAGTCTCGTAAAGGTAGATCCTGTCGCCATTGTGGCGGACATCCGACAGGGATCTGGAGAAGAGGCCGATGTTTTCCGGCTTCTTGCCCAGGTGGAATCGCGCAAGGAATGCCGTGCCGTTCCATTTCCTGGTCTGGCCTTCGGGCTGGGTATAGATATGTGACTCGTCGCTCAGGCGGCGGATGCTGCCCAGCCCCTTTCCCAGCGTGCCCAGGCTGGAATAGCCATCTTCCTCGGCGCGGGAGAGATCACGGATGCCTGGCCCGTAATCCAGGGAGAAAATGTCCAGAACCAGTCCGGGCTGCTGCCAGATCTGAACCAGCCCCCGTCCGCCGGCATGCTTGATGTTGTTGCTCACCAGTTCAGCCGCGACAAGGAGCATGTTTTCCCGCTTCAGGTCGGCAATGCCGAGGCGTTTCGCTATCGCGGAAAGCTTCGAGCGCAGCACGATGTGCGCCCCCTCGTTTTGCGTGGCGCCGTTGTACAGCAGCTTGCTGTCCTTGATGCTGTCTACGATGTGAGCCATGTCGAGAAAAATACGGGGGAATCGGAATTGATCTCGGGAAACCCTAGCGCGAATTGGCCTCTGCCGAGGTTCTTGGCTTTGTAGAGCGCTTCATCAGCGCAGTGGATGAATTTGTCCAGTTCGAGTTCCTGCGGCGTGTCGGGGGTGATGGAGGCAATGCCGATGCTCATCTTGCATTCCGATAGCTTGAGCAGGAATTCCGCCTTCTCGCTGGCAAGCTGCGTGTCGGCGAAGAGCAGAATGGCGAATTCGTCGCCGCCGATTCTGAAAGCGAAGTCAACGTCTTCCCTGATGACGCTGCGCAAGGTGTCGGCTGTCCTGATCAGGTAATGATCGCCATACTGGTGGCCGAACTGGTCGTTGACTTCCTTGAAATGGTCGAGGTCGAGCAGCATGAGGGTGAGCGGGGAATTCCTCTGGCGCAGGGTGCTGCGGAATGCGTGGTCGAGCTTCTCGTTGAAGGCGCGGCGATTGAGAAGCCCGGTGAGCGGGTCGGTTTCGGCCTGGCGCAGAGATTCATAGAGCCTGTTCTGGTGCCTTTCCAGGGCCTGTTGCAGGGATGCCATTTCCTGCCTGGCCTGCTCGCGGGTCTCTTCGAGATGGCGAGCCATCTCGGCGTTTTTCAGGAGCAGCAGGTCGGGGTCGTTCGCCACTGTCGAGTCGTGCAGGCGCTGGCGCAATTGCTCGACGGTTTCCCTTTCCGGAAGGTGTTCGAGCGCAGTTATCCTTGATTGCTGATTTTCCCAGTGTACGAAAAGGCGCCCCCTTTCCAGGTGCAGGCTGGCGCAAAGGGGATAGCCTGTGGAGGCGCCCGAATTGCGCAGCCTTTGCATCAGGTCGAGCACCGGCCGGACCGAGGCGAAGGCATTCCCGCCGAGCGTTTCCACGGCATCGAGAATGAAGGCGGCGAAACTCTGCAAATCCGGTTCGATCGCCAAATTTTGCTTCAGCAGTTCGACAACTTCCAAGATGTCCCCGCGCTTTTCCGGCCAATCTGACATTATCCACGGTTTTTGGGGAAAATAAATATTTGTTTAAAATTGCGGTCTGCGAGGATGACATTGTTCTGCAGGAAATCGCCGTTCTGATCGACTGCTGCGGCGGCGAAGCTGCCACGGAGCGTGCGCTACGAATGACCTCCGAAAAGCGCGCCTGCGCCTGCGGTCAGCGCCATGGCAAGCATGCCCCAGAACGTCACCCTGGACGCGCCTTTCATGATGGATGCGCCCCCGGTATGAGCAGCCAGTCCGCCGAGAAATGCAAGAAAGGTAAGGGAGGTGAGGCAGACGAGCGGGATGAGATACGCCGTCGGCGCAACCGGAATGACTGCAAGCGGCAGCGCCGCGCCAACGGAGAAGGTGAAAGCCGAGGTGAAGGCGGCCTGGATCGGTTTGGCTGCGGCCGTTTCGGAAATCCCGAGTTCGTCGCGGACATGCGCTTCGAGCGCATTCTTTGCCATGAGCTGCTCGGCGACCTGCCGCGCGAGTTCTGGCTCCAGGCCGCGCCCGGCATAGATCGAAGCGAGTTCGCGCCGTTCATGTTCGATGTCGGCGGCAAGCTCCTGCTTCTCCCGTTCGATATCGGCACGCTCAGTATCCGACTGGGAGCTGACCGAAACATATTCGCCTGCAGCCATGGACATGGCGCCCGCAACGAGGCCCGCGATGCCTGCCACCAGAATTTCCTTCAGGCTGGCGCCCGAGGCTGCGACGCCGACGACGAGGCTGGCAGTCGATACGATGCCGTCGTTGGCACCCAGCACGGCGGCGCGCAGCCATCCGATATGGTGCGTGCGGTGTCTTTCCTGATGCTTGATGAACATGCGGACATGATACACCCGAGATAGGGAATCTGCGATGTGCCGGCTTCTGCTAGAATCATCCATTGCTTGAGTAAGACATAAGGACCGAGATGTGCCAGCTGCTCGGCATGAACTGCAACGTTCCCACTGATATCTGCTTTTCCTTCGCAGGCTTTCAGAAGCGCGGCGGGGGAACGGACATACACAGCGACGGCTGGGGAATCGCATTTTTCGAGGGCAAGGGGGTCAGGCTTTTTGTCGATCCGCAGCCTTCGGCGCAGTCCCCTGTCGCAGAATTCGTGCGCAGCTACCCGGTCAGATCGCTCAACGTCATTGCGCATATCCGCAAGGCTACCCAAGGCAGCGTGGCCCTCGAAAACACCCATCCCTTCATGCGCGAACTTTGGGGCAGGTACTGGATCTTCGCTCACAACGGCAATCTCCCCGAATTTTTCCCGGCTCTCGACGGACCTTTCGTTCCGGTAGGCGACACGGACAGCGAGCGCATGTTCTGCTGGCTGCTGCAGAGCCTCGCACAGCGTTTCGGCAGAATTGCCCCAAATCGCGAGGCGATTTTTTCCGCATTGGCCGAATTCAGCGGGGAGCTTGCTGGCCGAGGCATATTCAACTACCTTCTCTCCAACGGCGATTGCCTGTTCGCCCACTGTTCGACAAATCTTGCCTACATCGTTCGGCAAGCGCCTTTCGCTGTCGCGCACCTCAAGGACGAGGATATTTCGGTCGACTTCAGCGAAGTGACTTCCTCCAGGGATCGCGTTGCGGTAATTGCCACTGCTCCGCTGACCGACAACGAGTCCTGGACGGTCATGGATCCAGGCACCTTGTGGATGTTCCACGAGGGGATGGTGGAAGCCAGCTGCATGACCGGCAAGTGACGGCTTGTCTTGCCATGGAAAACGGGGGTAGTATGCGCCATGGCCGACGATGCACTCAGCAAGAAGGAATTCGAAACACTGTCCAATTTCCGCTATCAGTTGAGGCGCTTCCTGCGCTTTAGCGAAGAGGCGGTGCACAGCCACGGTCTGACTCATCTTCAGTATCTGCTGCTGCTGCACATCAAGGGCTACCATGACAGGGAATGGGCGACCATAGGGGAACTCGCGGAGAAGCTCCAATCCCATCACCACGGGGCTGTTTCCCTGGTTTCCCGCTGCGAGAAGCTCGGTCTGGTGTATCGCATGCAGGGGAGGACAGACAAGCGCGAAGTGGAGGTTCATCTCACGCCGGAGGGAAACCGGATGGTAGAGAAGCTCGCTCGCCTGCATCGGGATGAGCTTATTGATTCCACTGGGATATTCAGCGTTCCAGGGGTCAACGATCTGAAGCAGGCGAAATAACTCCCGGTTGATTTTCCTTCCCAACTCTGCTGCAATACATACCTGACTAAAAAATTAAGGTAATAAATGCAGTTTGGAGGATCGGGCCGGGAATCCCTGATTCTGGCCTTGCGCGCCTTGCTGGGCGAAGAATCGGTGCTGACTGAAAAAGAGGAACTCGCGCCTTTCGAGTGCGACGGGTTTTCCGTCTATCGCAAGCTGCCGATGGCGGTTCTGCTCCCATCCACGGTCGAAGAAGTGCAGGGCATACTGCGCCTTTGCAGCGACCATGGGGTGCCCGTCGTCGCCAGGGGGGCGGGAACCGGCCTTTCTGGAGGCGCGCTGCCCGTTAGCGACGGGGTTCTGCTGAGTCTTTCCAGGTTCGACCGCATCATCGAAATCGATCCGGAGCAAAGAATTGCGACCGTTCAGCCGGGCGTCAGGAACCTCGCCATATCCGAAGCGGCAGCGCCTCATGGGCTCTATTATGCCCCCGACCCTTCTTCCCAGATTGCCTGCACCATAGGGGGGAATGTCGCAGAGAATTCTGGCGGCGTGCACTGTCTGAAATATGGGCTCACGGTGCACAACCTGCTGGCTCTCAAGATCGTGACGATGGAAGGCGAGCTGCTGGAAATCGGGTCCGCTGCGCCCGACTCCCAGGGATACGATCTGCTGGCCCTGATGACGGGCTCTGAAGGGCTGCTCGGGGTGATCGTCGAGGTGACCGTGAAGCTTCTCGCAAGGCCCGAGCGGGCGCAGGTGCTGCTTGCCGCCTTCGACGATGTCCGCCATGCGGCTGAAGCAGTCGGCGCGGTGATTTCAGCCGGTATCATTCCGGCTGGGCTGGAAATGATGGACAACCTTGCGATCAGGGCCGCCGAGGATTTCGCCCACGCCGGTTATCCGGTCGAGGCGGAGGCCATACTGCTTTGCGAGCTCGACGGCACCAATGCCGAAGTTTCCGAGCATGTCATGAAGGTCAGGGAGGTGATGCAGCATGCCGGCGCAACCGAAGTGCGCACGGCACGCGACGAGAAAGAGAGGCTGATGTTCTGGAAGGGAAGGAAGTCGGCTTTCCCGGCAGTGGGCCGGATTTCTCCGGATTATTACTGCATGGACGGCACCATTCCGCGCCGCAATCTGCCGGAAGTGCTCGAACGCATCGCGAGCCTGTCGAGAAAATACGGTCTCAGGGTGGCGAATGTGTTTCATGCCGGGGACGGCAACCTCCACCCCCTGATCCTGTTCGATGCAAACAAGGAGGGGGAGCTCGAAAGGACCGAAGCCTTCGGACGGGAGATTCTCTCGCTCTGCATCGAAATGGGCGGCACCATTACCGGAGAGCACGGGGTGGGCGTGGAGAAGCTCGATTCCATGTGCCTCCAGTTCACCCCTGCTGAGCTTGCCCAGTTCCATTCGATCAAGTCTGCTTTCGATCAGCGCGGCCTGCTCAATCCGGGTAAGGCCGTTCCCACCCTGCACCGCTGCGCCGAATTCGGCGCGATGCATGTCCACGGGGGAAGTCTTCCCCATGCCCATCTGGAGCGCTTCTGATGGCCGACATCGAAAGGGCGTTGCAGGAGCGGGCGAAATCCGCGATCGATTCCGGAACCCCGGTCGCCATAATTGCAGGCGGCACCAAATCCTTCCTTGGGAACAGGGTGGCGGCCGAGCCCCTGCATGTCGCAGGACACAGCGGCATCGTCGACTACGATCCCAGGGAGCTCGTGATCACGGCAAGGTGCGGCACGAAGCTGGAGGAAATCGAGCAGGTTCTGGCGGCATCCGGCCAGATGCTCGCCTTCGAGCCGCCCCGTTTCGGGGAGGGGGCAACACTCGGCGGGGCGGTCGCCTGCGGCATTTCCGGGCCGAGGCGCCCTTATGCCGGATCGGTCAGGGACCATGTGCTGGGTTGCAGGATCATCAACGGCAGGGGGGAAATCCTGAGTTTCGGGGGAAAAGTGATGAAGAATGTTGCGGGATTCGATGTCTCCCGACTGATGGCCGGGGCCTTCGGCACCCTGGGCGTGCTGCTCGAAATCAGCCTCAGGGTGCTGCCCAGGCCTGCTGCATCGCTCACTCTGGTGCGCGAATGCAGGGATCCCGTTCCCTATCTTTGCGGCCTGGCCTCGAAACCGATCCCCGTCGATGCGGCAGCCCATGTCGGGGGATTGTGCCATATCCGTCTTTCCGGAAGCATCCAGGCCGTTTCGGAGGCGAAAAATCTGCTGGGCGGGGATATGCTGGATGGGCATGAAGCCTTCTGGGAGGACTTGCGCGAGCAGCGGCTGGCCTTTTTCGGATCGGATGTGCCGCTGTGGCGCATCGCATCCGGGCCGTCTGCGCCCATGCCGAATTTGCAGGGAGCCTGGGTGATGGACTGGGGCGGATCGCAGCGCTGGCTGAAGAGCATGGCAGGAGAAGGCGAAGTCAGGCGGGCGGTCGAAGCCATCGGCGGGCATGCCACCCTTTTCAGGGGGGAGGGCGATGCCTTTCATCCCCTGAAGGGACCGCTCGGCATGCTGCATCGAAAACTGAAGGCCGCATTCGACCCGAAAGGGATCTTCAATCCAGGCCGTCTTTACCCGGAATTCTGACATGCAGACCAGGATCGATTCCGCGTCGAATGCCGACCCCAGGATTGCCGAGGCCGAGGCCATATTGAGAAGCTGCGTGCACTGCGGATTCTGCAATGCGACCTGCCCGACCTATCAGCTTCTCGGATCGGAACTTGACGGTCCCAGAGGAAGGATTTACCTCGTCAAGAACATGCTCGAGGAAGGCGTCGCAGGGGAGAGGACGCGCCGCCATCTGGACCGCTGCCTCACCTGCCGATCCTGCGAGACGACCTGTCCTTCCGGGGTGAAATATGCCCGCCTGATCGACATCGGGCGCCTGATCGTCGACGACAAGGCGAGACGACCTTTTCTCGACAGAGCCCGCCGATTTGCCATGCTGGCTATATTCCCGCATCCGGGCAGGCTGAATCTTGCCCTGAAGTTCGCCAGAATCGCGAAGCCTTTCCTGCCCTCCCATCTCAAAAGGAAAATCTTCCCCCGCAGGTTGGCAGCGGCTTTTCCCCCGGTGCGCCACAAGCGCAACATGCTGGTTCTGGAAGGCTGCGTCCAGATACTTTCCTCTCCGAACACCAATCTCGCCGCATCGCGCGTCCTCGACAGGGTCGGCATATCCCTGATTCCGGCTTCCGGCTGCTGCGGTGCGATGCATCAGCACATGGGGAAGGAGGAAGCGGCCCGCGCCGTGATGCGCAGGAATATCGATCTCTGGTGGCCCCATGTCGAGGCGGGCATCGAGGCTATCGTGCTCAGCGCGAGCGGGTGCGGCCTTGCCGTGAAGGAATACGGGCAGATGCTGAAGGGGGATGAGCACTACGCCGAAAAGGCGGAGAAAATCAGTTCGCTCGTCCGGGATCTTTCCGAGGTCCTGGCGGAGGAAGACCTGAGCCTTTTTTCCGGAATCGGAAAGGGAATGCGCGTGGCCTGGCATTGCCCCTGCACCCTGCAGCACGGGCAGAAGCTCGGAGGCGCCGTGGAATCGATTCTGAAAGCCTGCGGCTTCGAGCTGCCCCCGGTCGCGGATTCCCATCTCTGCTGCGGTGCAGCGGGAACCTATTCCCTGCTTCAGCCCGGAATTTCGGAGCGGCTGCTCGAAAACAAGCTCGCCGCCCTGCAGGGCAGCATGCCGGAGATCATCGCCACGGCTAATGTCGGCTGCCAGATGCATCTCGAAAGCGGGACCAGGGTCCCGGTCAGACACTGGATAGAACTTTTTGATCAAACCTGAAGGAGAAAACATGAAAATCGGATCTTTTCATCCCCCGCAGCGTACCCTGATGGGCCCCGGGCCCTCCGATGTCAGCCCCCGCGTCCTGGAGGCGATGTCCCGGCCCACGCTGGGCCATCTCGACCCGGTCTTTGTCGCCATGATGGACGAAGTCAAGGCGCTCCTGAAATATGCCTTCCAGACCGGAAACGAGCTGACCATGCCCGTTTCCGCGCCGGGCTCCGCGGGCATGGAAACCTGTTTCGTCAATCTGGTCGAGCCGGGAGACAAGGTGATCATTTGCCAGAACGGCGTTTTCGGCGGCAGGATGAAGGAGAACGTCGAGCGCTGCGGCGGGATTGCGGTGATGGTTCAGGATGAATGGGGGCGGGCTGTCGATCCGCAAAAGCTGGAAGATGCCCTGAAGGCCAACAGGGATGCGAAAATCGTGGCGTTCGTGCATGCCGAAACGTCGACCGGCGCCGTGTCCGATGCGAAAACCCTGGCGGAGATTGCCCACAAGCACGGATGTCTCGTGATTGCCGATGCGGTCACCTCCCTCGCGGGCTCCCCCCTGAAGGTCGACGAATGGAAGCTCGATGCGATCTATTCGGGCACCCAGAAATGCCTCTCCTGCACTCCCGGACTTTCTCCAGTGAGCTTTTCGGAAGCCGCAGTCGAGCGGATCAAAGGCCGCAAATCGAAGGTGCAGAGCTGGTTCCTGGACCTCAATCTCGTGATGGGCTACTGGGGAGGCAACGCCAAGCGTGCCTACCATCATACCGCCCCAATCAATGCCCTTTACGGTCTGCATGAAGCGCTGGTGATTCTGCAGGACGAGGGGCTGGAAAACGCATGGGCGCGCCACCGCAAGCATCATCTTGCCCTGCGTGCGGGGGTCGAGGCGATGGGGCTGGCTTTCGTGGTGCCGGAAGCGGAGCGCCTTCCCCAGCTCAACGCGATCGCCATTCCGGAAGGGGTCGACGATGCTGCCGTGAGATCCATGCTGCTCTCCGACTGGCAGCTTGAAATCGGCGCGGGCCTCGGAGCGATGGCAGGCAAAGTCTGGCGCATCGGCCTGATGGGGCATGCCTGCAATGCCCGCAACGTGCTGCTCTGCCTTTCCGCCCTGGAAGATGTCCTGGTCAGGCTGAAAGCCCCCGTAAGGAGCGGTGAGGCCCTTGCCGCCGCCACGAGGTCGCTTATGGCATAATCGGGTTTTCAGGGGGGGGCATGAAAAAGAAACGGCCTGAGCTTTCGAAGCATGAATACGGGGAAAGCCTGCATCTGCTGCAGGTCGAACTCACCAAGCTGCAGCGGCATTTCATCAAGTGCGGCGAGAAAATCCTGATCATTTTCGAGGGCAGGGATGCTTCGGGAAAGGACGGGACGATCAAGCGCATCGTCGAGCACCTCTCTCCCAGGGAGACGCGCGTCGTCGCCCTGGGAAAGCCTTCGGACAGGGACAGGGGCTCTTGGTATTTTCAGCGTTACGTGCCCCATCTTCCCGCAGCCCAGGAACTGGTTCTATTCAACAGGAGCTGGTACAACCGGGCGGGGGTGGAGCGGGTGATGGGATTTTGCAGCGATGCCGAATACGAGGAGTTCATGGGGTCGGTCTGCGAATTCGAGAACCTTCTGGTGCATTCCGGCATCAAGCTCTTCAAGTACTATCTCGACATTTCCAGGAAGGAGCAGGAAATGCGCCTGGAAGACCGGAAGAAGGATCCCCTCAAGCAGTGGAAGATCAGCGACATAGACGAGGCGGCGCTCGGTCGCTGGAAAGCCTATAGCAATGCGCGCAACGAGATGTTCGCACGCACGCACAATATCATTGCGCCCTGGACCGTGGTCAGGGCGGACGACAAACCGCTCGCCAGGATCAGCGTGATCAAGGATATCCTGACCCGCCTGGAGTATGATGGCAAGGACGGGGAGGCCACCCTGCCCAACCCCGACGTTGTTTTTGGCTACCACGAGGATTGTCTGAAGAAGGGGCTGATTGCCCAATAAAATGCACCATAACGGTGCAATTCGGGCTCAAGTCGCCGATGGGGATGCCGATATATCGACCGAGGGGAAGAAATGAGGGCGGGTACGGTTCATGCTTGAATTTCATCGAATCTCAAGGAGTCGATCATGGCCAATGATGCATTGCATATTCCCATAGCGGATTACAAGTCCATCTACAGCGTCGCGGACGTCGACCGGGCGATGGAGGAGTCCGCGCCTCGGAACAACGAATCGCTCAATTCCGTCTACCAGAAGATGAAGCAGGCAGGCGGCGTGCGCTACATCGTGAAGCCTTCCAGCGAAGACGGGCTGGATTCCCTCTACGAGAGCGCGCCGAATTTCGGGGAAGTGATAGGGGACTTGAGGAAGCAGATGGCGCTCGCCGTCTTCGGCAACGAGCCGGTGAGCTTCACGCCTATCCTGCTGCTCGGCGAACCCGGACTCGGCAAGACCCACTTTGCGAAATGCGTGTCCAAGGTGCTCGGCACGCACTTCGAATTCATTGCGATGAGCTCGCTTACCGCGGGCTGGATATTGTCCGGCGCATCCTCGCAATGGAACAGCGCCAAACCCGGCAAGGTTGCGCAATCGCTGGTCAACGGGGAATTCGCCAATCCCCTCGTCGTTCTCGACGAGGTGGACAAATGCGGCGGAGATTCCAGGTACGATCCGATGGGGGCGCTCTACGGCCTGCTCGAGCGGGATACCGCCGAGCATTTCAGGGACGAATTCATCGAGGTCGATATGGATGCGAGCCATATCCTGTGGATCGCCACCGCCAACGACGAAAGCGCCATTCCCGAGCCCATCCTCAACAGGATGAACGTCTACGTTATCGACAGGCCGGACGGGGAGGGTGCGATGAAGATCGCATTGGCGGTCTATCGAGACATTCTGGATGACCACAACTGGGGTTTTCCGGATGAGCCTGCAGAGGAAATTCTTGCCGCTCTCGCGGAAATTCCGCCGCGCGACATGAGAAAACTGCTGGTCGATGCCTTCGGCAATGCGATGCTGGAGCGGCGCACCCACCTGCTTTCCAGAGATCTCGATGTCGGCAGGCTTTCGAGGAGAAAATCCAAGATCGGGTTCTAGGGATGGCTTTCAGGCAACCTTGAACTGACTTCCCGGGATCACCTCGGAAAAGATGCGCATCAAATGCGGATCGAATTTGCTTCCGGTCTCTTCGTGCAGGATGGACATGATTTCCGAGTGGCTTCTTGCCGCATGGTACGAACGTGTCACGGCCATTGCATCATAACTGTCCGCGATGGAGATGATGCGGGAGCAGACCGGAATGCTTTCCCCTGAAAGTCCGTCAGGGTAACCCCGCCCGTCGTAATGCTCGTGGTGGTGGCGGATTGCCAGAGCTGGCTGGGGCGAGCCTTCGAGTTCGGTCGCGAGCATGATTTTTTCGCCGATTTCGGAATGCTGCTTCATCACCGCCCACTCGTCCTCGTCGAACTGCGCAGGCTTCAACAGGATACGGTCCGGTATGCCGATCTTTCCGACGTCGTGAAACGAGGAGCTGATCCGCAGCGATTCGAGTTCGTGTTTGTCTAGGCCGCATCGCTTTCCGATTGCATCCGACAGGCCATGCACGCGCTCCGAGTGAAGCCGCGTCAGAAAGTCGCGGTAGCCCAGGGCAACCGACAGTGCTTTCGTGTATTTGAACAGCGCATCGTAAATGCCGCCTTTTGATTCCATGCCGGGTTTTCCATCGCGCAATCCATTAAAGAATGCTAGACGCAACATGTTGCAATGTCAAAAAGGCATTTTCGATTCCAGGAAAAGGAACAGGGTTTGATCTGGATCAAGACGGGATGATCCTGTCCGATCTATTCTGGCATATCAGCTTTTAATGATAAAGATTCCGGGAGTTGCGCATGAGCCGTGCCGATTTGCCTTCGTTCCATCTGAAAGGAAAAGCGCTGCTCCCCATCGTGCAGGGCGGCATGGGGGTCGGCGTCTCTGCGCACCGCCTTGCCGGGACAGTCGCCGCATCCGGCGCAATGGGTACCATTGCCAGCATCGATTTGCGCCACCACCATCCCGACCTGATGGCGCGCGGAGAAAAAGACAAATCGGCGCTCGACAGGGCCAATTTGATTGCGCTGGACCGCGAAATACGGGCTGCCCTGAAGCTTGCCGGTGGAAATGGCCTGATTGCGGTCAATGTCATGAAGGCAGTCACCGAGCATGCTGCACTAGTGAGGCAGGCATGCGAGAGCGGAGCGCAGGCGATCGTGATGGGGGCCGGGCTGCCTCTTGATTTGCCCGATCTGGCAGAAGATTTTCCCGATGTTGCCCTGATTCCGATCCTTTCGGATGCGCGCGGCGTGAATCTGGTGCTGAAGAAGTGGATGCGCAAGAACCGGCTGCCGGATGCCGTCGTGATCGAGCATCCGCGCTATGCCGGCGGGCATCTGGGGGCGCCGAAGCCGGAGGAAATCGGCGATCCGCGCTTCGATTTTCCGTCGGTCATCGAAGAAGTGCTCCAGTCGTTCAAAACCCTCGGCATCGAGCGCGAGCGGATCCCCCTGATTCCGGCGGGAGGCACCAACACCCACGAGAAGATACGCGAACTGCTTGCTCTGGGAGCGAGTGCCGTTCAGATCGGCACGCCTTTTGCCGTGACCGCTGAAGGGGATGCCCATCCCAATTTCAAGAAGGTTCTGGCAGAAGCGCACCCCGAGCAGATCGTGACCTTCATGAGCGTCGCAGGGCTTCCCGCCCGCGCCGTGATTACGCCCTGGCTGAAGAATTATCTGGGCCGGGAGGAAAAATTGCAGGCCTGCGCCAGGGCGGAGAGAGGGCGATGCGCATCGGGCCTGAGCTGTCTGCTGCATTGCGGGCTGCGAGACGGTATTGCAAGGGCGGGGCAGTTCTGCATCGATGCCCAGCTTGCAGCCGCCCTCAAGGGAGACATCAAAAAGGGCCTCTTTTTCAGGGGCTCCGAACCCCTGCCGTTCGGCAGCGCCATCAGGACCGTCAGGGAACTTCTGGAATACCTCATGACGGGAGCCTCTGTCACGGCAAGTTGATGATGCCGTAACGGCTAGCGCTGGCCGATGCGCGCGTCCCTGAAGATCGACTGTTCTCTGGGCTGGGAGCGCCAGTATTGGCGCGGCGCGGTTATCTGCGCTCCCAGTTTGGCGGCCGCACGCCAGGGCCAGCGAGGATCGTAGAGCATTCCGCGGGCGAGCGCCACCAGGTCGGCCTGTCCCGATGCGACGATCGTCTCGGCCTGCTCGGGTTCCGTAATCAGGCCGACCGCCATTACCGGGATGCTTGCCTGCCTGCGAATCCGCTCGGCAAGATGGACCTGGTAGCCGGGGCCTGCGGGAATCTTCTGCAATGGCGAAAGGCCGCCGCTCGATACATGGATGTAGGCGCATCCGCGGCTTTCCAGCTCCTTGCAAAGTGCGAGGCTTCCTTCCACATCCCAGCCGCCTTCGACCCAGTCCGTTGCGGAAATGCGCGCGCCCACGGGCTTGTCTTTCGGGAAGGCCTGCCTCACTTTTTCGAATATTTCCAGGGGAAAACGCATCCGGTTTGCAAGCGTTCCGCCATAGGCATCCTTTCTCTGGTTTGAAAGGGGCGAGAGGAACTGGTGGAGCAGATAGCCGTGAGCGGCGTGCAGTTCGACGGCGTCGAAGCCGATGCGGCCGGCGCGCGCGGCGGCAGAGGAAAAGGCTTGCCGGGTCCGGTCGAGCCCCGCGTCGTCGAGTTCGGCAGGGAGCTCTTCCCCGGGGGAGTGGGGAAGGGGCGAAGGCGCAAGCGTGGTCCAGCCCCCGGACTCTTTCGGAATCATGGCGCCGCCGTCCCAGGGGAGATGGCTCGAGGCTTTTCGCCCGGCATGGGCGAGCTGGATGGCGATCGGCATGTCCGAATAACGCTTCACGCCATGGATGACCCGTTCCAGCGCGGCTTCCGTTTCTTCCGAGTACAGGCCGAGGTCTCCCGGCGAGATGCGTCCTTCGGGAGAGACGGCAGTGGCCTCGATGATCAGGAGTCCGGCGCCGGAGAGCGCCAGTTGCCCCAGATGGATCAGATGCCAGTCGGTGGCTGCGCCGTTTTCCGCGGAATACTGGCACATGGGAGCCACCACGATGCGGTTTGGCAGGGCCAGATTCCCCAGGGAAAGGGGAGAAAAGAGTCGGCTCATGCGGCTACTCTTCGAGCAGGCTCCTCAGCATCCAGGCATTCTTTTCGTGAATCTGCATGCGCTGGGTGAGCAGGTCGCAGGTAGGCTGGTCGTTGGCCCGCTCGGCGACCGAAAAGGCGCTTCGCGCAGTCCGCACCACGGCTTCCTGGCCATCCATCAGTTGGCGAATCATGTCCTTCGCGGCGGTCGCGCCATGGCTTTCCTGAATGGAGGAAAGCGCCGTGAACTCGCGATACGAACCGGGCGCGGGAAATCCCAGGGCGCGGATGCGTTCTGCGATCAAATCCACGGCCATCCACTGTTCGTTGTAGAGATCCATGAACATCAGGTGCAGCGTCTGGAACATGGGGCCGGTGACGTTCCAGTGAAAATTGTGGGTTTTCAGGTACAGCGTGTAGGTATCCGCAAGCAGGCGGGACAACTCGGATGCAATCTCTTTGCGGGTTTTGTCGGAAATGCCTATGTCGATTTTCGCAACAGCCTTTTTCCTGTCTGCCATGATGTTTCTCCCGGTAATGGTTAAATCCATCTTCATCTTTGAAATCTATCACAACCATTTCGCTTAAACCATGTCACAAAATTTAACTGTATTGAAACATCCCGATTACATGGTTGCGCTTCAATGGTAGGGTACAAACCATGATCTAGGGAGATGAACATGAAAAAAATCGGCAAGGCATTGCTCGCTATCGTCATCATCGGCCTGGCGGTTCCGGCTTATGCCTACAGTCCTTGCGGTCCCGGCGGAAAAATGCAGGAAAGAAATCCGGCGGCGAATATGGAGAAGCATCTCGCGAGGATGAAGGAGGCGCTCGGCATCACGCCCGACCAGGAAGGCGCCTGGAGCGAGTATGCGCAGAAGGCGAAGGGCGAAATGGAGAAGATGCGCGATGCCATGCGCGAGGCGAGGCAGGATATGCCGCAGACCGCCCCACAGCGTTTCGACAGGCGCATCGAGATGATGAAGCGCCGCATTGCTTCCCTCGAGAACATGGACGAAGCTTTCAAGCGGCTTTACGGCGTGCTGACGCCGCAGCAGCAGGCAGCGGCCGACAGGCATTTCATGATGATGCATCGTCGTCCCTGACAGGAATGGCATGAGAATGCTCCTTGTGGTTTGCCTGCTTGCCCTGCCGGTGCTGCCTGCGGTCGCTTCCGATCGCGCCTTCCCTGCTGCCCATTGCAGCAGGGAAGCCGGGGTGAAGCTGCTCAATGGCCGCGGGCTGCAGGCCTATTTCGCCGCTCACCGCGCCCTCGAAGCCGAGTTCGGGCTGTGGTAGGGAGTTCGCCGAACGGATACTGTAGGGCTCGGGCCTTGAAATTGCCGGGACCTACTTGAAGCGGGAGGCGATGTGATCGAGAGCCTTGCGCATTTCATCCCAGGATTTTTCAATCCCGCCCCTCAGATCCTTCCAGGTGCTTTCGGTATGCGCCAGAAGCTCGTGCAGCCTGGATTGCAATGCTGCGCGCTTTTCGGCAAGCGCTTCGATCTGCGCGTCAAAATCGGCCCTGATTTCGATTCCGGCTTCCCAGGCTTTTTGCCTGAGTTCGTCGAGCCTCTCGTCCCATTCGTCGAGCTGCTTCTCGATCCTTTTCCGGAAGGCTTCCTTCTCCTTCATCCTGCGCGGCTCAAGGAGAGCGCGGTCGATCTCCTCTTCGGCTTCGATCCAGTCCTCTATGGCATGATTGCCGTCGAAACCGCGCCTTTCGGCGCGGAAATAGGCGGCTTCCGAGATCATCCTGAAGCGTTCTTCGGCTGGCTTGCTGTGCGAGTGGGGTCTGGGCATGATGGCTCCTTCGGGAAGGCTTTTCCCATTTATAGACTACCTGGGGCGGGATTCAAGGCGCTACCCAAAAGAGCGGTCATCGGTTAAGCTTCCCGGATTCGACATCCTCAAAGAAAGACCATGGCACAATACGTTTTCACCATGAACCGGGTGGGCAAGATCGTCCCCCCCAAGCGTCAGATTCTCAAGGACATCTCGCTCAGCTTCTTTCCCGGCGCCAAGATCGGCGTGCTGGGGCTCAACGGTTCCGGAAAATCCACCCTGCTGAAGATCATGGCAGGGATCGACCGCGACATCGAGGGGGAAGCGATCCCCATGCCGAACCTCAATATCGGTTATCTTCCCCAGGAACCCCAGCTCGATCCAGACATTTCAGTGAGAGAGGCTGTCGAGCAGGGACTCGGGGAAGTATTCGAAGCCCGGCAGAAGCTGGAAGCCGTTTATGCCGCCTATGCCGAACCCGATGCGGATTTCGATGCGCTCGCCACGGAGCAGGCGAGGCTGGAAGCGATCATCGCGGCGTCAAGCGGCCACAATGTGGAGCAGCAGATGGAAGTCGCAGCTGACGCCCTGCGGCTTCCCGCCTGGGATGCGATCATCGGCCATCTTTCGGGGGGGGAGAAGCGCCGTGTCGCGCTTTGCCGCCTGCTGCTCGGCAAGCCCGACATGCTGCTGCTGGACGAGCCGACCAACCATCTGGATGCCGAATCCGTCGAATGGCTGGAGCAGTTCCTCACGCGCTTTCCCGGAACTGTGGTCGCAGTCACCCACGACCGCTATTTCCTCGACAATGCGGCGGAATGGATACTGGAGCTGGACCGCGGCCACGGCATTCCCTGGAAGGGCAATTATTCGAGCTGGCTGGAGCAGAAGGAAGCGAGGCTGGAGACGGAAGCCAAGCAGGAAGCCGCCAGGATCAAGGCGATGAAGCAGGAACTCGAATGGGTGAGGCAGAATCCCAAGGCGCGCCAGGCCAAATCCAAGGCGAGGCTGTCCCGCTTCGAGGAGCTGAGTTCCCAGGAATACCAGAAGCGCAACGAAACCCAGGAAATCTTCATTCCCGCGGGCGAGCGCCTCGGCAACGAAGTCATCGAGTTCTCCCATGTTTCCAAGGCCTACAACGACCGCCTGCTGATCGACGATCTCAGCTTCAAGGTGCCGCCCGGAGCGATCGTCGGCATCATCGGTCCCAACGGCGCGGGAAAGTCCACCCTGTTCAGGATGATCACGGGCAAGGAGTCCCCCGATTCCGGGGAGGTGAAGATAGGATCCACCGTGAAGCTCGCCTATGTCGACCAGTCGCGGGACGCGCTCGCCGCCGGCAAGACCGTGTTCGAGGAGATATCCGAAGGCCGAGACATTCTCACCGTGGGAAAATACGAGACGCCTTCGCGCGCCTACATCGGGCGCTTCAATTTCAAGGGCTCCGACCAGCAGAAGATCGTGGGCAATCTCTCGGGCGGGGAGAGGGGCAGGCTGCATCTTGCCAAGACCCTAATTTCGGGCGGGAACGTGCTGCTGCTGGACGAGCCTTCCAACGACCTCGACGTCGAAACGCTGCGCGCGCTGGAGGATGCGCTGCTCGAATTCGCCGGCTGCGTGATGGTGATCTCGCACGACCGCTGGTTCCTCGACCGGATCGCGACCCACATCCTCGCGGCGGAAGGGGATTCGAAATGGGCATTCTTCGACGGCAACTACCAGGAATACGAGGAAGACAAGAAGAAGCGCCTGGGGGTGGAAGGGGCGAAGCCGAAGCGCCTGAGGTACAAGCCGATCAGCCGGTAGCGGTCATTCCGGCAAGGCTGGTCGCTAAATCGTTGCCGATTGCAGCGCAGTTGACGTGCAATATTCATGCGCGTAGATTATGCGCATTGCGCATCCAGGGAAATGCCATGGGAAATCGCTTGTTCAATCCGGCCGGCCCGAAAAAACCGGCCAATCTCAGCATCAATGCCGAACTGTTGCAGCAAGCCAGGAAGCTCAACATCAACCTTTCACAGACACTGGAGCAGCATCTGGCGGAAATTGTCCGGCGAGCCAGGCGCGAGCAATGGCTGGCGGAAAACAAGGAGGCGCTGGATGCCTACAACCGCCGTGTGGAGGTGCGCGGTGTATACAGCGACGGCCTGCGGCGGTTTTGATGGCGCAGTTTGACGTCTACCTCAACCCCGGCGCGGATACCCGCAATGCCATTCCGTATTTGCTGGACGTGCAGGCTGACCTGCTGGACGGGCTGGCAACCCGCGTAGTCGTTCCGCTGGTTTCGGCAGGAGAAATGCCTGTTGCAGCGCGCCATCTCAACCCGCAGTTCAGGATCAGAGAGGCTGATGTCGTCATGTCCACGGCGGAACTGGCTGGCGTCTCCGTTCGTTTTCTGGGAGAGAAAGTTGCATCGCTGAAAGACAGGCGGGATGAGATTGTCGCGGCGCTCGACCTGCTGTTTACCGGGATTTGATGTGCCGTTGGTGTCGGGAAACAAATCGGATTTGATATAAGCCGATCAGCCGCTAGGTTAGTTGGATGGCCTGAGCACTATTTTTAAGAAGGGAAGCGTTATGGCTAACAATGACCAGATTATTCTTGATCAAATAATTGAGGAGCAACGGAAAAGCCGCTTCCCATCTGCGAATAAGTCGGAGTTTTTTGAGATATATGTCGCAGAGCAAGTATTAAAGGACTTCGATCTTTCGGACGAGGAAATTGAGTCTGGATTGGTTGGCAACGGTGGAGATGGTGGCATTGACGCCATTTATACATTTGCAAATGGAGAACTAGTCCAGGAGGATTTTGACTATGAGCCGCTTAAGAAGAATGTGCTTATCGAGGTCGTAATTGTTCAGTCAAAAACTTCTGAGTCATTTGGCGAGGATTCGATTCACAAATTCATTGCAGTAACCAATGACACGTTTAACTTGGCCAATAAGCTAGACAGCTTCAAGCCTGTATATAACGAGGGAGTGCGTTCTGCAGTAGAGATTTTTCGTCGGCTATATACTGGTACCGCCAGTCGTTTTCCGCGGTTACTATTCCGGTATATTTACGCCACCCGAGGTGACAGCAATGCTATTCATCCTAACGTTAGGCGCAAAACAGAAGACCTTCAAAAAGCAATTAACAGCCTTTTCTCTGCGGCAAAGTTTGAGTTTGACTTTATTGGATCATCCAACCTGCTCGACTTGGCGAGACGCCAACCCTCGACATCGCATGAAATGGCAATTACGGAAAGTCTAAGTGCGAAAGATGGATATATCGCGTTAGTGCGATTGACAGAGCTTTTTAGGTTTGTGTGTGATGAAGATCGCCAACTTAGGAAGAGCCTGTTTGACGCCAATGTGCGCGATTATCAAGGTGATATACAAGTCAATGAGGAAATTCAAAAGTCCTTGCGAGAGCGTGGCGCAGAAGATTTTTGGTGGCTCAATAATGGAATTACTGTTGTGGCTACTAAGGCTGTTCAGAGCGGAAAAATACTCACCATTGAAGATCCTCAGATTGTGAACGGTCAGCAGACTTCCACAGAAATTTTTAATTATTTCCAAGCAGCCAATACGAGCGATGAGGATCGTTGTGTAATGGTACGGGTGATTGTTGCAACTGATCCCGCTAGTCGAGATCGAATCATCAAAGCCACTAATAGCCAGACTGCGATTCCAACCGCATCGCTCAGGGCGACGGATAAGATTCATCGAGACATTGAGGAATATTTATCGCCGTTCGGCATTTATTATGATCGAAGGAAGAACTCACAAAAGAACGTCGGGCGTCCTGTTGAACGAATAATTAGCATACAAATGCTCGCACAATCAATTATGGCGGTTGCGCTGCAACGACCTGACCACGCACGTGCACGGCCGTCGACACTGCTCAAGAAAGATGAAGATTACAAGCAACTGTTTGCTGCGGAACACCCCATTGCAGTCTACTTGGTGGCGGCAAAAATTATTAAAACGGTGCAATCCAGCCTCAGGGCGCGAGAAGATTTGGCCCAGAAAGATCGGACTAATTTGCTTTTCTATGTTGCTATGTACGCTGCGGCATTACTGACAAATAAGGCAGCCCCCTCAATAAATGATTTGGCCGCTATTAATACTGAGACAATAACGAATCAAATTTTAGAGCAAAGCTTCATTGCAGTAAAAGCCATCTATGACCGTCTTGGGGCTAGCGATCAAGTCGCTAAAGGATCCCTGCTTTTGAATAACCTAAAGCAAGAACTATCGGATAAGTATTATGTAATAACCGGGTCTAGTTCGAATTGATTTTTGAAATCATGAACAACATCCAATGCAACTGAACTTCGACCTTTTCGCCAATGCCACGCAGCCTGCCTCCCGGGCGGCACTGGCTGCCGTCGAGGTATTGGCATCCCGGGGCGGCGTCGAAGCGCGCGGCGCGGTGTTCACGCGCCGCGAGGTGGTCGATTTCATCCTCGATCTGGCGGGTTACGCCCCGGACAAGCCTCTGCATCAAAAGCGCCTGCTGGAGCCTTCGTTTGGCGGCGGCGATTTCTTGTTGCCCGCAGTGGGGCGGCTGCTGGCGGCCTGGCGCACTCGTGGCGATGGGGGATCGGTGTTCGATGCCTTGAAGGATGCGATTCGTGCGGTGGAACTGCATCGCGATACCTTCCAGGCTACCCGGTGCGCATTGGTTGAATATTTGATGGCTTCGGACGTCGGCGTGCAGACGGCGAACCGGCTTTCCGATGCCTGGCTGATTCAGGGGGATTTTCTGCTCGCGCCGTTGGAAAGCCAGTTCGATTTTGTGGTCGGCAATCCGCCCTATGTGCGGCAGGAGCTGATTCCTGAGGCGTTGATGCGCGAGTATCGCGCCAGGTATGCAACGATCTACGACCGAGCCGACCTGTACATTCCGTTCATCGAGCGTTCGCTATGCATGCTTGCCTCGGGAGGGGCGCTGGGGTTCATCTGTGCGGATCGCTGGATGAAGAACCGTTATGGCGCGCCGCTGCGCAAGCTGGTCGCCGAACAGTATCACCTGAAGATCTATGTCGACATGACCGGCACCGATGCCTTCAATCAGGAGGTTGACGCCTATCCGGCGATCACCGTGATCTGCCGCGAACCGGGCGGACCGACACGCATAGCCCATTGTCCGGAAATCAGTGCAACGTCACTCGCAAAACTATCTGCGTTGTTGACCTCCTCATCGCCTCTTGCGGCTGGCGGCGAGGTGCACGAGATGGAGGGCGTGGCAGCAGGTGAGTCGCCCTGGCTGATCGAGTCCGGCGACCAACTAGCGCTGCTGCGCCGTCTTGAAAAGGAGTTTCCGTTGCTGGAAGAGACGGGTTGCAAAGTGGGTATTGGTGTTGCGACCGGCGCGGACAAGATATATATCGGGGACTATGCCGCGCTGGATGTGGAACCTGAATGCAAGCTTCCCTTGGTGATGACGCGCGATATTCAGTCCGGCGAAGTTCAGTGGCGTGGCCAGGGCGTGATCAATCCTTTCGGCAACGGGGATGAAGTGGCCGACCTTGCTGCATATCCGCGCCTGAGGCAATATCTTGAGCAACACAGGGCGCAGATTGCACGGCGCCATTGCGCGCAGAAAAACCCGGCGGGCTGGTATCGCACGATAGATCGGATATTTCCTGCGCTGTGTCACAAGCCGAAACTCCTGATACCGGACATCAAGGGGGAGGCGCACATCGTTTTCGAGGCGGGCGAGTATTATCCGCATCACAACCTGTATTATGTGACTTCCGACATTTGGGATTTGCGTGCTTTGCAGGCGGTGCTGCTTTCCAGCATAAGCCGTCTGTTTGTGGCTATTTACTCCACGAAGATGCGCGGTGGTTTCCTGCGTTTCCAGGCGCAGTATCTGCGCCGTATCCGTTTGCCGCAATGGCGCGATGTTCCTGATGCCTTGCGCGAGGAACTACGGGATGCCGCCATCCGGCGCGATCTCGACGCCTGCAATCGTGCGGTTTTTTCACTGTATGGCCTGACTTTGGATGAACGCGCCGCGCTGGGCGGCTATGGAGACTGAATGCTTAATCTGGAAGGCTATGATCAAAGAGTTCGTGGGGCTGTTCAATGTTTCTGGGAATCCAGGGAACGTGATGGCGTCAGGAGCGGAAAAACCCTGGATGGATTTGTCGATCTGTTGGCATGGGTGGTCCACAACAATGGGCTTCCCAATGCGCGTTTGGTTTGCGGCAGAGAGGCGAGTGTTCCGGGATTTTTTCGCCCGACAAAGCTGTGGGACGTCTTGATTCTAAATGAACAAACATTGATTGCTGCAATTGAGATGAAATCAATTGCCGATTCTTTTGGGAAAAACTCAAATAATCGGGCCGAGGAGGCGTTGGGAAGCGGTATTGACCTGCGCGAAGCTTTTCGTGAAAACGCTATCGATGGGCTTACGCAACTGTTTACCGGCTACCTTATCCTTGTCGAGAATTGTCAGGAAACCCAGTCAAATGTTCAGATTCAGATGAAATACTTTCGTGCCATGCCCGAATTCTTGGCGGCACAAGCCAGTGAAAATTTTCGATATGAACGGAATGCAGATGGAATGTTTCAACCAGTCAATGGCGTCTCATATATGCAGAGATTCTGCATCATGTGCCGTCGCTTGATGCAGAAGGAATTGTATCGCTCGGCATGCGTGATCAGTTCGCCTCGAACCGCCATCATAGATGGCAGTTATGCTGATGTATCTCATGACACAAGCATCAGGGCATTTTTGGCTTCCTTGGCGGGATATGTAAGCGCGATTGCGGCGAGTAGTTAAATATTGTGCCAGGTCTTGGAATATGAGTCTTTTCGGTATCGCAAATCGGCTTCAGGCCACGGTTTCTGGTGGGGGCGCTTCTCTACGGGCCCGTTGACGCACCCAGCTTGAGCCCGTATAGTCCGAATCATGAGCCAGCATCTTTTTCGCGCACCGCGCGCATTCAAACGACTGTGGACGGGAAAATCTTCCCTCCGCCGCAGCGCCTTTCTGTTCTGATTTTCAACCGGGCAAAGCGGGTCCGACCGCGTTGCCTGATCAGCCCAAGACCCGAATGAGCCTTTTTTCAGGGGTCTGACATGGCAAACAATTCGGGAAACATCTTGGGCAAAGCGCCGCTCGGCATAATCTTCGCTCTGCTCGCGGCGGTCGGCTTTTCGGCCAAGGCCATCCTGGTGAAGCTCGCCTATCTCGACCATGTGGACGCGGTGACGCTGCTCGCCTTGCGCATGGCGTTCTCCGCGCCATTTTTCATCGGGGTTGCGATCTGGTCGAAGCTCAGGCATGCCGAGCCGCTTTCCTGGCACGACCGATTTCTGGTGCTCGGGCTCGGATTCGTCGGCTATTACCTTTCCAGCTTTCTGGATTTTCTCGGGCTGCAATATCTTTCGGCGGGGCTGGAGAGGCTGATCCTGTTCCTCTATCCCACCATGACGGTGATCCTGTCTGCCCTGATTTACAGGCGCGCCATCGGCGGAAAGACGCTCGCCGCGATGGCCTTGAGCTATGCCGGGATCGTGCTGGTTTTTCTGCACGACGCCGGCGCGGGAGAATCCGGCGGCTTCAAGCTGGGTGCGTTTCTGGTATTTGCCAGTACCCTGTCCTACTCGATCTACCTGGTGGGGGCGGGGCATGCCATAGGCCGCATCGGCACGGCGCGCTTCACCGCCTATGCGATGGTGGTGGCAAGCATCGCGAGCCTGCTGCAGTTCGGCGCGACGCATCCGCTAAGCAGCCTCGAACTGCCGGCGCGGGTGTACGAACTCGCCCTCGCCATGGCGCTTTTCTCCACCGTGCTGCCGGTGTTTCTGCTGTCCTACGCCATCCGCCGCATCGGCTCGGGAAGCGCCTCGCTGGTCGGCTCCATCGGGCCGGTCAGCACCATCTACATGGCCTACCTGTTCCTGGGGGAGAAAATGGCGGTCCTGCAAATTCTGGGTTCGATGCTGGTGCTGGCCGGGGTGCTTCTCGTCAGCGCGACGAGGAATCCCCCGGCCGGACTTGTCCGGTCCGACAAGAACCCATAAACTGTGGTCGAAACCAATCCATGGAGAAAGCATGTATATCGCAATGAACCGATTCAAGATCGTCAGGGGGATGGAAGACGATTTCATCGAAATCTGGAAGAAGCGCGAGAGCCATCTCGAAGGCGTGCCGGGATTCAGGGAATTCCATTTGCTGCAGGGGCAGAGCTTCGACGATTACACGCTGTTCGCCTCGCATTCGGTATGGGATTCTGCCCAGGTTTTCGAGGACTGGACGAGGTCGGAGGCTTTCAGGCGCGCCCACGCCCATGCCGGATCGACCAAAAGCGTCTACATGGGGCCGCCCAACCTCGAGCTTTTCGAGGCGGTGCTCTGATGCAGGATACCCCCTATCAGCGCATCGGGGGCGAGGAGGGGGTGAGGCGGCTGGTGAACCGCTTCTACGATCTCATGGAAGACAGGGAGATTATCCGGAAATTGCACCCGGAAGATCTTTCGGAGTCCCGCGAGAAGCTCTTCCTTTTCCTTTCCGGCTGGCTGGGCGGACCGCAGCTCTATGTCGAGAAGCACGGGCACCCGATGCTGAGGCGGCGCCACCTGCCCTTTCCCATCGGGATCGAGGAGCGGGATGCCTGGATGGCCTGCATGAAGCAGGCGATGCTGGACGTCGGCCTGGACAAGCTGCTTTTCGAACAGCTCCTGATGTCCTTTTCCCAGACTGCGGATTTCATGCGCAACAGGGATTTGTAGCCTATATTGGGATTGTTCACAATCCACGTATCAGGAGGTCGGAATGAAAAAGTCTCTCGTTTTTCTCGCCGTGCTCGGTCTTCTTCCGGGCGCATCCTTCGCGGCGGACGAAGCGCAGCAGCAGACCCAGGTTCAGCAGCGGATATATGGCAGCCAGCTGATGACGCCCGAGGAGCGCGCCGAATACCGCTCCAAGATGCGTGCCCTGAAGACGAGGGAGGAGCGTGCGGCCTTCCGACGCGAACACCATGAAAAAATGCAGGAAAGGGCGAAGGCAAAAGGCATGCAGCTGCCCGACATGCCGCCTGCCGGGATGGGGGGAGGGATGGGGCCGGGCATGGGAGGCGGCATGGGGCCGGGAGGCGGGATGGGCGGCGGAATGCGGGGCCGTTAGGCCGAGGCTGGCTTCAGGCGCTCCAGGATCACCACGGGAAAGTCGCATTCCTGCTTCAGGGATTCGAGCTGGTCTTCGCGTATGACCCGGACCCAGCTCTTGGGGAATTTGGTTCCGGTTCTTCCTCCGGGGGATTCCCAGTTGAAGCGCTTCGCCTTGGCTTTTTCCCGTTCGCTGAAGCCGACTTCCGCCTTGACGATGAGTCTCGGGTTGCTGGCGTTGGCGATCACGTTTGCGATGTCGTAGCGGGACAGGACGGTCAGCATGGTCAGCACATCGGTGACGGCCCGGTGCGGGAAGCTGTTCAGGATGCCGTGGAAGCCTGCGAGATAGGTGAGGTTGCGGCTGGTGCAGTTTCTCGGGTAGTCCACGTCGTACAGGGTGTCGATCCACGGCTTGGCCGGCATCCTGTGGCTTTGCTGGCCGAAGAAAGCTTCCATCAGCGGGCGGTCGAATTCCCGCCCATTGTGCCCCACGATGTAGTCGGCCTTGTTCATCAGGTCCCTTATGGGATTGAGCACCCTGATGTCGGGCTTCGATCCGTGCCTCTTCAGGAGCGCATCCGACATTCCGGTATATTCGGCAGCTTCCGGCGATATCGGGCGGTCGTTGTCGATGAGAACGGAATAAATTTCGACGGGCTGGCCGAAATCCGTGTCCCACAATACCAGTCCGATTTCGATGATGAAGTTGCGGTCGCAGGAAGCGTTGAATTCGCCGCCGGTTTCGAGGTCAAGGCCGAGCAGGAGCATGTTTATCCTTTTGCAGAAAGCCGATTGTATACCGAATTGCCGCCCGTTTCATGCAATACGCATGCGCCATGAAGGGTTGCCTGTATCGACCCCTTTTTGTTATAAAGCCTGATGCGCAAAATTTCGGATATTCCCGCCATGAAGGAAGGCGGCCTGACCCATGAAGAGGTCGCCCAGAGGATACGAGACGGGCAGACGAACTGGGTCAAGAAGGTCACTTCCCGCCCGGTTTCAGGAATCCTCGGCAGCAACATCGTCACCCTGTTCAACGGTATCCTGGCAGGTTCGATCGTGGCGCTGCTTTCCATCAAATCCTACAGCGACGCGCTGTTCCTTTCCCTGGTGACCTCGGGCAACATGCTTGTCGGGATAGTCGGGGAACTGCGCGCCAAATGGGCGCTGGACAGGATCGCCCTGCTGCGCAAGAAGAACGCGGTCGTGATCAGGGAAGGGCTGGAGCTTGAAATCAGGAGCGAGGAGGTCGTCAGGGACGATCTGGTCGTTTTCGGTCCGGGCGACCAGATCGTCGCTGACGGTATCCTGGTCTCTTCCGTGCCGGCCTTCATGGACGAATCCCTGCTCACCGGAGAATCGCATGCCGTGGAGAAGAAGCGCGGGGAGGCGATCTTTTCCGGAAGCTATTGCATGAGGGGATCGGGGCGCTACGTCGCAACCGGCGTGGGAGCCGGGTCCAGGGCCAACGCGCTCTCCGAACAGGCGAGAAAATACAGCAACATGCGTTCCCCCCTTCAGCACGATGTCAATTCGATCATCCAGGTTCTGACTGCGGTGATGGTTCTTTTCGTGCTGCTTCTGCTGCTTGCGAATTTCATCAAGCAGGTGCCGGTCGCCGCAAATATCCTTTCCATCGTGACCGTGATCAAGTCCCTGGTCCCCGAGGGGCTGGTGCTGATACTGACGCTCGCCTTTGCGCTCGGCTCATTGCGCGCTGCAAGGCGCCATGTGCTGGTGCAGCGGCTTTGCGCCATCGAATCCATGAGCCACATCACCACCCTTTGCATGGACAAGACCGGAACCCTCGGCACCAACAGGCTGAATTTCGAGGAGCTCGTCTTTCTGGGTTCCGCCTACGACGAGACAGTGCGCAGGATAAGGCTGTTCACGGCGTCGGTCGGGGAGAAGAACCAGACTCTGCTCGCCATCGAAGCGAAGTATCCCGGCATACCGCGCGAAGTGCTCGACGAGTTTCCCTTTTCTTCGGGCCAGAAGATGAGTGCCGTGCGGGTGAGGGAGGAGGATGGAAGTGAAATTTCCCTGTGGCTCGGGGCGCCGGAAGCGCTTTTCGGGAGGAACCTGAATGCTTCGCAGGAATCGATGCTGACGGACTTCAGGCAGAAGGGATTCCGCGTGCTTGCGTTCGGGGCGACGCCGCAGCCCATTCCCCACAGGGAGGAACTGACCCTGCTGGCCTTCATCGTGCTGCGCGACGAACTCAGGCCAGACGTTGCGGATGCGATCAGGTTTTACGAGGCGCGCGACGTCAGGCTCAAGATTCTTTCCGGGGATCATCCGGAAACCGTTGCGGCCCTGGCCAGGGAGGCCGGCATGTCGATTCACGGAGATCTCTTGAGCGGAGAAGATTTGCCGCCCGCAGACTCTCCGGAATTTGCCGCGGCAATTGCGCGCGGCCAGTTCTTCGGGCGCCTGGACCCGCAGCAGAAGATGCAGATCGTCAAGTGCCTGCAGGAATCGGGAGAATTCGTCGGCATGGTGGGCGACGGGCTCAACGACATTCCGGCCCTCAAGCAGTCCGATATCGGCGTCGCCATGAACAGCGGGTCTGCTGCGGCAAGAGATGTCTCCGACATCATCCTCCTGAAGGATGCGTTCACCTATCTTCCCGCGGCTTCCGAGGAAGGCGACAGGATAATCTACAACATCAGGCGCGTCTCCCGGCTGTTTCTCACCAAGAACATCTACACGCTTTTCTTCATCCTGTTTTCCGGCTTCGTGGGGCTGGAGTTCCCCTTGAGCCCGCGCTACATCACCTGGATAGACATGCTCACCATAGGCATTCCCACCACGATCCTGACTTTCATGACTCCCGTGTTCGAAAGGCAGTCGCTCAAGCATTTTTTGTACGACACGACCAAGTTCGCCCTCGTCACCGGGTTTTCCATCGCCTTTTTCTCCCTCTTCGTTTACGTCAATTTCTATTTCATGGATAGCGATCCCATGGAAGGGAGAACCGGGGCAGTTTCCGTCATTGTGTTCATGGCGCTCTATGCCGTATTCCGCGTTTCCGTCATCGAAAGAGGCGCTTGCGCCACCTGGCGCCAGCGCTGGGGTGTATGGGCGATTCTGGGAGGCGCCGTGCTTTTCCATGTCTTTGCGGTTTACAGTTCGCTCATGGACGGCTTTTTCGGCCTGACCTCGCTTGAGCCTCTCGAGTGGATTGTCGTGGTCGCGATTGCCTCTGTCGGAATGTGGGTGATCCACCGCCAGCTGCTGCGCGCGGGCGTTTCGGATGTCGGCTAAAAAGCCCGCGGGAGTCATTCAGGACTTGCTGAAACTCTGATATACTTTCTGCATGCACAACCGCGTTTACCGCCGCTCGAAATACATCTGGTTCTCGACCAGTTACTGGAAGCGCAGGCTCATATTCTGGGGCGGGGCGGTTTGCGTCGGGATGGTCGCAGTGCTGTTCGCGGTCGCGAGCGCCTATGCCAACGACATGTTCCACGACCTGATCAACGTTTCTCCCTATCTGCCGCTGCTCGTCAGCCCGTTGGGGCTTGCCCTGGTGGTTGCCATCACCCGCAAATACTTTCCCGGATCCCAGGGGAGCGGCATTCCGCAAACCATCGCCGCGCTCAAGATTTCCGACCCCGAGGCGCGCGAATCCGTGCTTTCCCTCAAAATCGCGGCGGGCAAGGTTTCCATGACGCTGCTCGCCCTGTTCTCTGGCGCTTCCGCAGGGCGCGAAGGGCCGACCGTGCAGATCGGCGCATCGATCATGCATGCCCTGGGGCGCCTGGGCTTCTTTTCAAGGGTCGACGTCGAGCGCAGCCTGATTCTGGCAGGCGGGGCGGCAGGAGTCGCTGCAGCATTCAACACGCCGCTCGCCGGCATCGTTTTCGCCATCGAGGAAATGAGCCGCTCCTTCGAGGAACGCACCAGCGGCGCGGTCCTGACCGCCATCATCGTGGCAGGGATGGCCTCCCTGGCGATGCTCGGCAACTATACTTATTTCGGCCATACCAACGATTCGCTGGGATTCAGCCAGGGCTGGATTTACGTTCTGATTTGCGGCGTCGCGGGCGGCATCATGGGCGGGATCTTCAGCCTGACTCTGCTCAATGCGAACAGGATGCTGCCGGAGAGAGTGGGCAGTTTCATGAAGGAAAACCCCATCCGGTTCGCCGCAGCCTGCGGCTTCGTTATCGCGCTCATCGGGATTCTCTCCGGAAGCTCCACCTACGGCACGGGTTACAGCGAGGCCAAACATATACTGGAAGGGACTTCCAGCATTCCGCAGGACTACGGCATACTCAAGATGCTCGCCACCATCGTTTCCTACCTGAGCGGCATACCCGGCGGAATATTCGCCCCTTCCCTTGCGGTGGGCGCGGGCTTCGGCTCCAATCTCGCCGCCGTGTTCGCCGATGCGCCTGCCGGTGCGCTCGCAACCCTCGGCATGGTCGCCTATTTTTCCGGCGTGGTCCAGGCGCCGATCACGGCTTTCGTCATCGTGATGGAAATGACCGACAACCATAACATGACCATCCCGCTGATGGCGACCTCCGTGATCGCCTATGCGGTTTCCCGCATCGTCTGCCCCACGCCGCTCTACAAGACGATGGCGGCAAGTTTTCTCGCCCGCGCGAATTCGAGCGGCGAAACATCGGGACAGGCTGGATCATCCCTGAAAAATCGAGTTTAGCAAGCTGCTGAAAAAGCCAGGAGCTTCCCGAAGTTGTTAAGATGGTGGAATTGCCAACTGGGACGGAATGAGATGAGCGGTATAGACAGCAAGGTGATGAACCTGTTCAGCTACGTCAAACTGGAAGATCGGGTACCGCAGGGTCATCCGCTACGCTCGATTCGCGAGATGGTGGACAAGGCGTTGATGCGGATGAACGCACTTTTCGACGAGATGTATTCGGAAGCGGCGAATCTGCTGTCGAAGTAGCACTTTTAGGCTGACGGGACCTTGCTCATGGCGGCAGCCTCGATCAAGAGTTTCCGTCGCAAGGAAGGCGGCGGACAGGACAAGGGCGGCGGTGAAACGTTGCCCTCCGGAGGGCGGAACGAGGCAGTGGATTTCCATGGCGAGCAGTTGAGCAACGAAACCCATGAATCGAAGACCGATCCTGATGTCCGGCTGTACAGGAAATCGAAGGGCACGGCGGCGAAGCTGTGCTACATGGGGCATCTTCTGACCGAGAACCGCAATGGATTGATCGTGCAGGCCAAGGCGAGTCAGGCAACGGGAACGGCAGAGCGGGAAATTGCACTGGAAATGCTGGATGCCGAGCCCGCTTCATGCTGGCGTACCTTGGGCGCGGATAAGAATAACGACACCGAGGAATTCGTTGCAGAGTGCCGCAAGCGCAAGGTTACGCCGCATGTAGCGCAGAAGAAGCATACGGCGATCGACGGGCGAACCACCCGTCATGATGGTTATGCTGTCAGCATGGAAAAGCGCAAGCGGATCGAGGAATGCAACGGCTGGTTCAGGTCGGGTCGGAGTCCATTCCGAACATGTGGTCGAGGCGATCGATGTGAAAGGCATCACCGGTGTTCCCGGTGCGGGGGAGACCACGGTGGGCTACCTCATGTTCCGCAGCAAGCTTGTTCCTGTCGTGGGTCTTTGGGGCTTGCTTGGCAAGGCAGCCAAACGCCGGCACAGCCACGAACCGCAAATCGTCATTCTGGAGTTGGCCCCTGATGTGCTGCTTGGCGTGATGGTGGACGAGCTTGGCGAAATTCCTGAGATACAGAAGGAATACATCGAAAAGATTTCCGAGATGATTGCAGGAGAAAACATGCTTGCGGAAAGCCTGGTCAAGCCGGATGAGGCCAAGGGGCGAACGGAAATGATCGTCGTTATTTCACCGGATCGGCTGCGCAGAAAATTTCTGGCGATATAATTGCTACCTTTCCTTGTGCGAGACGCAGCAGTTCTTCGACCTGTTTCTCGATTTCGGAAGAGATTTGTGAATCCAGTTTGTCCAGCCAGCGCTTCGGAATGGCAGTTTTGCCGTAAAGCGCTCCGGCCAGCATCCCGGCAATTGCCCCCGTCGTATCGGCATCTTCCCCCCGATTGACCGTATCCACCACGCAGGACTCGAAAGAGTCGGTTCCGAAAAAATGGTGAAGGACGGTTTGCATGGTGTCCACGATGTAGCCCGAGGCGCGCCCCGGGTAAGGCGAGAAACGGAATTCCGGGTGTTCGGCGAGCAGTTCGTTCACGATGCTCCGGCAAGATTTCACTCCGCCCCCCTTGACCAGAATCTGCGTCATTTTTCCCAATGCCAGCGAGGCTGAGTCGGAAAGCGGATGGTTGTGGGTGATATGGCACTGCTCGATGATTTGTGCTTCCAGGGCATTTTCGTCGTTCAGGGTGGCGAGCACGACGGGCAGGATGCGCATGGCTGCGCCGTTGCCGCCGTCTCCAATATTCACAGGCCCGCTTAGGCTGCCGTCAACCATATAGCGTCGAATGCCGCGTCGGCACGTGTTGCCGATATCGGCAGGGCCCGATTTGAGCCAGGCGACGAAGGCTTCGGCAACGGCTTTTCCGTTCCAGCCATCTGAAGCGAGCAGGGCGCATCCCAATGCCAGCGACATTTCCGTGTCGTCCGTGACTTGTCCCGCTTCGAGCTTGAGCCATCCGCCTCCGATGATCTCCTTATGCATGCCGTATTGGTGGGCAATTTCGCGCGGCAGCATGAATTCGACAGTCGCTCCGAGGGCGTCGCCGACAGCCAGTCCCAAATAGGCGCCCAGCGCATGGTCAATGAGCCTGTCCATGTCAGTAATAGGATGCCTTCACCCGGTAATCCCCGCCGATGACCAGATATTCCGATTCGCCCTGCAGGGCGTGCGGCATCAGGAGTTCGTTGAAGCTCAGCACTTTCACGACGGGCACTTCAGCTTCGATGATGGTGTCGCCGAATTCGTCGGCGATGCCGCGCTCTCTGGTGAAGGAAGCCAGATTGTTCATGCGCACGATGGCGGATTTCGGGTCTTGCTCCATTTCCTTCATATCGTTGGTGCCGCGATAGAGGCGCAGGTGTTTTTTGCCCGTCGCAAGGAAGCGCAGCATCGCCAATTGGCAGAATTCGTACAGCAGGTCGAACTGTTCCATGATGTCGTTGTTGTTGAATCGGCTGGACATCTTTTCTTCCACATAGGTGATCCAGGCAGGAGAATTGAAGCGCCGTATCGGCTCCTTGTGGAAGGTCGGAAAAAGCCCGAAGCGGCTTTCCACCCAGCCTTTCAGCACTGCGCCGGCCTGGCCGTTGGAATCGAAGCCCCAGTCTTCCAGAACCTGCAGATAGCTGGCATAAAAGCGCCGCGCACCATTGCGCTTGCGTTCAAATCCATACCGGCTGTTCATGTATTTCTGAAAAAGCCGCCGCGCCTCATTGAACTCCTTGGTTTTGTTGAGGGAATCGAACAGGGCGGCATGGGTTTCTCTCGTTCCCCGTATGCAAAGGGGAATCGGGAAGTCGTTGAAGCTCGCGCTCGCCAGCAGGCCGGTCGGCACGCCGACCAGGTTGCTGCTGTTGCCGCTTGTTGCGATCGAGGTGCTCTCGTCAGATGTTTCCATTACCCGGTACAAGCAAGAAGCATTCCTCGCCCGTGAGGCGACAAACAGGCGATGGCAATGTCGGATTGTGTAAGTTTTGTAGGATTTGCGACAAGGATGGTTCCATTGAAATCAACCCGTTAACGAGTGGCATGGTAATTGCTCGATAGCGGACGAGGCCCGTCGATTCGGGTGCTCGATCAATGAAGGAGCCGTGATGGCCGGACTCAACGCCAAGGTGCAGGAAGTATTCGACGAGCCAGGTTGCGAAAAGAACCAGGGCAAGTCGGACAAGGAGCGCAAGAAGGGATGCACCAAACAGCTTCAGCCCGGAGCTGCTGCTGGGGGGTGCGCCTTCGACGGAGCCAAGATTGCCCTGCAGCCAATCACCGATGTGGCGCATCTCGTTCATGGTCCCATCGCCTGCGAAGGCAATTCCTGGGATAACCGGGGTTCGAAATCCTCCGGATCAAGGCTCTACCGCACCGGATTCACCACGGACATCAACGAGACCGATGTGGTTTTTGGCGGAGAGAAGCGGCTTTTCAAGGCGATCCGGGAAATCATCGACAAGTACGACCCGCCTGCGGTCTTCGTCTATCAGACCTGCGTGACTGCGCTCATAGGCGACGACATCGAGGCGCTGTGCAAGGCGGCGAAAGAAAAATTCGGCAGGCCGATCGTTCCGATCAACGCTCCGGGCTTCGTGGGCAGCAAGAATCTCGGCAACAAGCTGGCCGGTGAGGCTCTGCTCGAATACGTGATCGGCACCGAGGAACCGGAATACACCACCTCCTACGACATCAACATCATCGGCGAATACAATCTTTCGGGAGAATTGTGGCAGGTGAAGCCGCTTCTCGACGAGCTGGGCATCAGGATACTCGCCTGCATTTCGGGAGACGCGAAATACAGCGAAGTTGCGGCCAGCCATCGAGCCAGGGCGGCCATGATGGTCTGTTCCAAGGCGATGATCAACATCGCGCGCAAGATGGAAGAGCGCTATGCGATTCCCTTTTTCGAGGGCTCATTCTACGGCATATCCGACATGAGCGATTCCCTGAGGCAGATCGCGAAGCTCCTGGTGCAGCGCGGGGCGGACGAGGAACTCGTCGATCGCACCGAGAAGCTCATTTCCAGGGAAGAAGCGGCGGCCTGGGAAAGGATGGCTTCCTACAAGGCGCGCCTGGCGGGAAAGAAGGTGCTGCTCATTACGGGCGGCGTGAAATCCTGGTCTGTGGTTGCTGCGCTGCAGGAAGCGGGAATGGAAATCGTCGGCACCAGCGTGAAAAAGTCGACCGACGAGGACAAGGAGCGCATCAAGGAGATCATGGGCGAGGACGCACACATGTTCGACGACATGACCCCAAGGGAAATGTACGCGATGCTGAAGGAGGCGCAGGCCGACATCATGCTCTCCGGCGGGCGCTCGCAATTCATCGCGCTGAAAGCCAAGATGCCGTGGCTGGACATCAACCAGGAAAGGCATCATGCCTATGCGGGGTACGATGGGATGGTCGCCCTGGTGCATGAGATAGACAAGGCGCTCTACAACCCGATCTGGGAGCAGGTGAGGAAGCCGGCCCCATGGGAGCAGTCATGGCAGCAGTGAGCACATCGCACAAGGCCTGCTCGGTCAATCCGCTCAAGATGAGCCAGCCCATAGGGGGGGCCCTCGCCTTCATGGGACTCAACAACTGCATGCCTTTGCTGCACGGCTCCCAGGGATGCACCGCGTTCGGCCTCGTCCTTTTCGTTCGCCATTTCAGGGAGGCCATACCGCTGCAGACCACTGCCATGAACGAAGTGACGACCATCCTGGGCGGAATCGACAACATCGAGCAGGCGATATTGAACATATCCAAGCGCGCCAATCCCGACATCATCGGAATCTGCTCGACGGGATTGACGGAAACCAAGGGGGACGACGTTGACGGCTACCTGAAGCTGATCCGCAAGAAGCATCCAGAACTCGATTCGCTCCCCATCGTTTACGTTTCCACGCCGGATTACAAGGATGCTTTCCAGGACGGCTGGAGCAATGCAGTCACCGGGATGGTTCGGGCGCTGGTCGAGCCTGCCTCGAACAAGATTCGCAACCAGGTCAACATTCTCGCCGGGAGCCATCTTACTCCCGGGGATATCCTGGAGCTGCGGGAGATCGTGGAAGATTTCGGCCTCGATCCCATCATCCTGCCGGATCTTTCCGGTTCTCTCGACGGGCATGTTCCGGAGAACTTCAGCCCCACCACGCTGGGCGGGACGACCCTCGCCGAAATACGGGCGATGGGGGCATCCGAAGTCACTTTGGTGATCGGCGAGCACATGCTGGCCGCTGCGGTGGAAATCCAGATCAGGGCCGATGTTCCCTATGCGGTTTTCGACCGGCTGCTCGGACTGGAAGCGAACGATCAGTTCATTGCCTTTCTTTCGAAGACGAGCGGCAAGCCCGTTCCCGGGAAATACAGGCGCCTGCGCAGCCAGCTTCTGGATGCGATGCTGGATGGCCATTTCTTTTTTGGAGGCAAGAAAATCGCCATCGGCGCCGAGCCCGATCTGCTGTGGGGGATTTCTGCCATGCTCGCCGAGATGGGATGCGAAATAGCGGCAGCGGTCACCACGACGGCTTCCCCCTTGCTGGAGCGGGTTCCTGCAAGAGAGGTGCTGATAGGCGATCTGGAAGATCTCGAAATGAGGTCAGGGGAATGCGATCTTTTGATCACCCATTCCCATGGCAGGCAGATGGCTGAGCGGCTGGGAATACCGTTTCTGAGGATGGGGCTGCCCATATTCGACAGGCTGGGATCGGCGCACAGGCTCTCCGTGGGATATCGCGGCATGCGCGACCTGATTTTCGAAATCGGAAACCTGTTCATGGCGAATGACCACGAAGTCGGCCCGGAAAGCTGGGTGAAGGAAAGGGAGAGCGCAGGTGCGCAGGCTGCGACTCATTAGATCGGAACGGAACGATGGAGGCTGCATGAAAGTCGCATTTGCAACGCAGGATCTGAAAAGGGTGGATGCCCATTTCGGCTGGGCGAAAAACATCGCCATTTACGAGGTCATGCCGGAGGGGAGCCATTTCGTCGAGGCGATCCAGTTCGAGGGAGACCTTCAGGAAGACGGCAACGAGGACAAGCTGGCACCCAAGATCGAGGCGATCAGGGATTGCGCCATCCTGTATGTGGCTGCGATAGGCGGCTCGGGCGCAGCCAGGGTGGTTGCGAACAAGATCCATCCGATCAAGGTGCATCAGCCCGAAGAGATAGCCGAGCTACTGCAGAAATTGCAGGACGTATTGAAGGGAACCCCGCCGCCCTGGCTGCGCAAGGTGTTGATGAAGGGGCAGGAAAAGAATTTCGATTTCGAAGAAGAGGTGGAGCATGGTTGAGGCAGTCGAAGCAAGCCCTATGGAATCCCTGTTCGTCGGGGAACTCGTCAAGCAGTGGCGCGCCCAGGATTCCTTCGGAACCTGGGAGAAGAAAAGCGACGAACTGCTGCTCGAACCCTATGTCGTCGACAAGGAAAAGCGCAAGACGCTGCCCATCATGGGCGACCCGGATCCTGAAACGCTCTGGCGTCTCGAGCTTTTCTACAACGCGGTAGGGATGGCCATAGAAAAGCAGGCAGGGGTCATGGTGAGCCCCATGATGAAGATGCACCACGAAGGTTTCGGTCGCATGGTCCTGATCGCGGGGCGACTTATTG
Organism: Pseudomonadota bacterium; assembly: GCA_021835845.1. Lineage (GTDB taxonomy): Bacteria > Pseudomonadota > Gammaproteobacteria > Burkholderiales > JABEVD01 > JABEVD01. Next base: position 168,069 of record JAKBJU010000003.1, read on the forward strand.
TCGTGAACAAGCAGTTGCGGGATGTACATCGTTTCGGGTTCCTCAGCCTGGAAAAGCTGGCCGAGGAAGGTGAAAAACTGGTGGCTGCAGGGGTGGAAATGATCAACAAGTACCCCGAGGTCGCCAAATACGGCTAGGAGGCTGCCATGTTGGAACTGATCGAATGCTCCATTGAAATGGATGATGCACAGCATTGGCTGTCCATCATGCGCGATGCGGAAATCGAGAAACTCTGGAAAGGAAAGCAAGGCATGGAAGAAGTGGACGAAATGAAGGCCCAGGTCAAGAAGCTGAACGCGCAGGCAACTGCGCTGAAGATGGATCTGCACGACCTTTCGGAAGATTTGCCGACAGGCTGGGAGAAAATAATGGAAGTGGCCGGAAAAGCCTACAATGCTTATCAGAGCCTGGATGCGGCGAAAAGACGCCTTGCGGCCGCAGGCAACTGAACATGAGCGACATCACCATCACCATGCCTGACGGGCGGACCTGGACGCCGAAATTCGTCAAGGAGATCAGTCAGGAAAAGTGCATAGGTTGCGGACGATGCTTCAAGGTCTGCGGGCGGGACGTGCTGCAACTCGTGGGCATCGACGACGAGGGGCAGTATGTCGCGGTCGGGGAAGACGACGAGGATGACGAGTATGAAAAGAAGGTGATGACCATTGCCAACCAGATGAATTGCGTCGGGTGCGAAGCCTGTTCGAAGATCTGCCCCAAGAAATGCTATACCCACGAGGCCATGAGCGAATAATCATGGAAGCGGCAGCATTCGAGTCGCGTTCTGCGGCAGGCAGGGCCGACGAATACGACGATTTGCTTGCGCTGCTGCTCGATCACGCAAGCAGCCTTGAGGCGGAAGAACTGGCCCGCGAGATCGCGACCGCCTGCCTTGGGGGCAACCATCTCTGGCAGGATCTGGGGCTTGCCGACAGGCAGCGTCTTTCGGACATGCTCGATGAGCATTTCCATCCCCTGTTTCTCAAGAATGTCGCCAACATGAAATGGAAGAAATTCTTTTACAAGCAGCTTTGCGAAAGAATGGAAGTGAATGCCTGCAGATCGCCAAGTTGCGCGGTATGCAGGGATCACGACAACTGCTTCGGCCCAGAGGTGTCCGGTGCCATGTAGCCTGTGCACAATGGGAAAGCCATGGACGGCAAGCCCGGACTGAAGGGTAGGCTTCTGCTTGAGAAGGATGGAGCGGCCTATCTCGGCGGAAAGCGCATCGAACTTTTGGAGGCCATAGATCGCCATGGTTCCATAGCTTCCGCTGCAAAAGCAGTCGGAATGAGCTACAAGGGTGCGTGGGATGCGATCGACGCGATGAACAACCAGTCGGATCAACCCCTGGTGCTGCGCTCCATCGGCGGCAAACACGGTGGCGGGACAGAGCTTACCGGGTATGGCAGAAACATCATACGTCTCTTCAGGAGAGGAGAAGGCGAGTATCAGCGCATTCTGGCTGCCCTGATCGAAGGTGTGGAGGATTTCGATGCTCTGCAGGATTTTCTCGGAAGATTTTCCATGCGCACCAGCGCGCGCAACCAGTTCGCAGGCAGGATTGCGCACCTGACCAGGGGGGCGGTGAACGTCGACGTCCGCATCAAACTGGATGAAAAGAACGAGATCGCTTCCGTCGTGACGGTCGACAGCGCGGATTCTCTCGGGCTCGAAATCGGGATGGAAGTTTATGCGCTCGTCAAGGCGCCTTCGGTTATCCTCACTACCGATTTGGCCGGGCGCTTCAGCGCGGAGAACAGACTTTGCGGCACTGTTTCCCGCCTCCATGTGGGCGAAGTGAATGCGGAAGTGATGCTGGTTTTGGGGAACGAGAAGACGGTGACGGCCATTGTCACCCTGGACACGTTCAACAGGCTGGGGCTTGTCGAAGGCGCTTCCGCCTGCGCGATGTTCAACGCATCCAGCGTGATTCTCGCGCTCGTCCGGTAGCGCTTCGACAATTTTCCGGAGGGTACACATGATGATGACTATGCAGGCCAAAATGGGATTCGCGGGCGAACACGCCCATATCGCCTCAGAGGAGGAGATATCCGCAGGACTCAATGCCGCGAACAGGGTGTTTTCAAGCCACCATGTCGATCCGGCGGATTGTGCAGCGGCCAATCAGAAACTGGGACGGGACGAGCTCCTCACCAGGGAAGAAGCCAAGCTTTGCGTGATCTGGGGGGAGGCCGATGACATGGCTTTCCGCGCGGTCACTCTCGGCTGGCTGGCACGGGACATCGACATCAGGCTGGTGCTGCAGGATTGATGCTATATGTGCATGCAGTCAAGGGTCATGCAATTTTCTTTTGCCAGAACAAGGCCTTTCCGGTTTCTGGGTTAAGTTCGTAGCCATCAAAACCGTAAGCCCTGTATGCTGCCTGGGCAACTTGGTTGCCTTCCAGAACTTCGAGGGTCAGTTTGCAACACCCCAGGCTTCTTGCGATTTCCTCCGCTTTTGCCAGCAAACGCATCGAGATCCCACGCCCCCGGAATTCCGGGGCAACGACCATGTCATGCACGTTCAGCAATGGCTTGCAAGCGAAAGTGGAAAAGCCCTCCATGCAGATGGCAAGTCCGGCGGGTTTTTCGTGAACAAAAGCAATGACGGAATAAATGCCCTGGCGTGTTTCAAGTTCGGAAACCAGGTTCTGCTTCGCGAAAGCGGAAAGTTCCGCGCCGCCACCCATTTCATCCTTGGCGTATTCGTTCAAGAGATAAACGACAGCCTCTGCGTGGGCCGGAATGGATAAATCTGCGATCAGAATATTTTCCACGGTGGCCAGTTTAGCGCGGCGTGTGCCTTTTGTCACCTTCCCGGAGCGCTCGGTCAGCCGATCAGTGCCACGGTCTTGATCTGGACCCAGACGGGCTGGCCGGGGGAAAGGCCGAGTGCTGCGGCGGAGCGTTTGGTGAGGCGCGAGACGATGGGGGTGCCGCCCACATCCACCCTTGCCAGGGACTGCGCAGGGTGGGCGTCGTCCGCTATTTCAGCAATCGTTCCCTGCATCAGGTTGAGTATGCTGGTGTGTTCCGTATGCGCAGCCGCGAGGCTCACGTCTCGAGCGAGGATGCGCACGCGGACAGGATGGCCGAGGGTCATGCCGTTGTCCCGCACCCAAAGCTCCCCTCCTGCGAAATCGGCCCGGACCAGGTGCCATGCCTCGTCGCGCGCGCCGATCACGGCGTCGATCACTACCCCCGCGTCTTCCCCGAGGCGAATGGGCAGATCGAGCCTGGCCAGGGTTTCCGAGAGGGGACCATCGGCGACTACTCGGCCCTTTTCCATGACGACCAGGTGGTCCGCGAGCCTCGCCACTTCGTCGGGAGAATGGCTGACATAGAGGATGGGAATGGAGAGCTCTTCGTGCAGCCGTTCGAGGTAGGGCAATATTTCCTGCTTGCGGGCCAAGTCGAGGGCTGCGAGCGGCTCGTCCATGAGCAGTATCCCGGGATTGACGAGAAGCGCGCGGGCGATAGCCACCCGCTGGCGCTCGCCGCCGGAAAGATTTTCAGGTCGACGCTCTAGGAGATGATTGATTCCCAGCAGGTCCAGGGCGTTGTCGAGATCGATCCGGCGGATTCCGCTGCGGCGCATCCCGTATTCCAGGTTGCGCCTGATGTCGAGATGGGGAAAAAGGTTCGCTTCCTGGAAAACATAGCCCAGCCGCCGTTTGTGGGTAGGCAGAAAATAGTCGCCGTCCTGCCAGATCTCGCCCGCTACATAAAGGTAGCCGCCGGGCGCTCGCTCCAAGCCCGCCAGGCAGCGCAGCAGCGTGGTCTTGCCGGAACCGGAAGGGCCGAAAAGCGCGGTGATGCCCCGTCCGGGCAGGGAAAGGTCGACATCCAGAGTAAATTCATTCCGCTCAAGCTTGAGCCGGGCATCGACAGGCTTCATGGCTCGGCGGCCTTTTGGCGGGGTTTTAACGCATTCATGGCAACGAGAACCAGGAAGGAAAACGCCAGCATGCCGCCTGCGAGCCAGTGGGCTTCCGTGTATTCAAGCGCCTCGACATGGTTGTATATCTGCACCGAAATAACGCGGGTCTTGTCCGGGATGTTGCCGCCTATCATGAGCACCACGCCGAATTCTCCTACCGTATGGGCGAAGCTCAGGAAGGAAGAAGTGACGAAGCCGGGCTTTGCCAGAGGCACGGCCACGCTGAAGAAGGCGTCCAGCGGAGATGCGCGCAGGGTGGCGGCCGCTTCCAGCGGTCGGTCTCCGATCGCTTCGAAGGCGTTCTGCAGGGGTTGGACGAAGAAGGGCAGGGAATAGAGGGTGGATGCGATCACGAGCCCCGGGAAGGTGAAAGGCAAAAGACCCAGCCCAAGGGATTGGGTCAGGTGGCCGAGAAAACCACTGGGGCCCATCAGGAGCAGCAGATAGAAGCCCAGAACCGTGGGGGGCAGGACAAGCGGCAGGGTGACTATCGCGCCCACCGACGACCTCAGCCGGGAGCGGGTTCGGGCAAGCCACCAGGCGATGGGAGTGCCCAGGATGAGGAGGAGCAAAGTGACGACCGTGGCGAGTTCCAGGGTCAGGCGTATCGCACCGAAATCTTCGGAAGTTGGCATGTTTACAGGTCGTAGCCGTAAGAGCGGATTATGGCGCCGGCTTTGGCGCCCCTGAGGTATTTCGCGAGGGCCAGGGCCGCAGGGTTATTCCTGCCGCGGGACAATATCGCCGCATCCTGGCGAATCGGCGTATAAAGCTTACCAGGCACGACCCATGCCGAGCCCGATTCCAGTTTGCCGTCCTTCGTCACCTGGGAAAGCGCAACGAAGCCCAGCGCTGCATTTTTTGTGGCGACGAACTGGAAAGTCTGGCCGATATTTTCCCCTTCCACGATCTTCGATTGCAGTTTGTCGGCGAGATTCATTTTGGTCAGGGTTTCCATTGCAGCGGCCCCGTAGGGCGCAAGCCTGGGATTGGCTATTGCCAGATGTCCGAAGCCAGCCTTCTCGAGTACGGCACCCCTGGCGTCAACGAGACCGGGGCTCGGGCTCCACAGCACCAGCTTGCCTATGGCGTAAGTGAAGCGGCTGCCTGCCATCGCAGCCCCGTCCTTTTCCAGCCTCATTGGCGTCTCCTCGTCTGCGGCAAGAAGCACGTCGAATGGTGCGCCGTTTCTGATCTGGGCATAGAACTGGCCGGTGGCGCCGAAGGAAAGCACTGCCTGGTGTCCGGTATCTTTCTCGAAATCGGCAGCGATTTTCTGCATGGGCGCTGCGAAATTGGCGGCAACTGCGACCCGGACTTCATCGGCAGAAGCTGACGCGCTGCAGAGAAGAAGCAGGCCGAACACAATGCGTTTCATGATGGTTTCTTCCATTTCAATCACCCTGCTACGGCCAGGATAACGTGGGAGGACTTGATGTGTGCGCAGGCGGATGCGCCCACCTTCAGACCCAGGCTCTCGATGCTTTCCTGGGTGACGATGGCGGCAATGCTCCTGCCCCCCGGGATTTCTATCACTACTTCTGCGTTTACTGCGCCTGCCTGGCAGTGAGTCACCTTGCCGCACAGTTGGTTGCGGGCGCTGGTCCTGAGTTTGCTGTCCGTGGTGACTATCACCCATGGCGCCTTGATCAGCGCATAGGCTTCTTCACCCACCTTGAGCCCCAGTTCGGCCATGCTTTCCTGAGTGATGATGGCCGCAAGTTCGCTCCCTCCGCCGATATCCAGTATTACTTCGGCATTCACCGGTCCGTTTTTCAGTTCCCTTATTCTCCCCAGAAACTCGTTGCGTGCGCTTGTTTTCATGTCCAATCTCCTTAAATCAGAAATTCAATGTGGCCTGTGGTTTTTCAGCGAGGACGATCTGCCGTTATTTCATACTGAGGGTGCGACAGGCGCCTCCTGCAATCGCCTGCAGCTCCCCGGGTCGTCGTGCGGCACAGCCAGGTTCCGTTCCTGATGCGCCATGCCAACACTTCCTCGAAATAGGTTTCCTCTTCACTGAAGCTTTCATCCTCTTCCATGACCGCACGGGTCAGGACGAACTGGTGGCGATAGAAACAGCATTGCATCCTGCCGTCGTACCCCAGATACTTCACCGCCTGAGCTTCGGGATCCTCGAAACGTTCGAAACTGACCGGTACCGTGGACTGATCCAGGTATTCGGCGGGCAGGTATTCGTCCCAGGCGATGTGCATTCTTGACCCGAACCGGTTGCTGAAGAATTGATTTCTTGAAAGCTAGAAAGCCACTCTCGCGGTCGTTACCCAGCCGCGGTTATAGGTGCTGAAGGCGGTCGCTGCCGCGTCCTGGTAGCCGACGCCGAGGATGAGCTTTGTTCTTCCTTCGAGCGGAATCCTGCCCAGAATGACGCCGTAGGTCATGATCAGCTGATTTTTACCCGCAAGCGGCCCTGATTTCCAGTGGGTATAGCTCGCCTCGATTTCCGGCCAGAGCAGATTGGAAACATGCGCCTGAAGCGAGGTATTCCAGACAACGGGAAGACCGACCACATTCTGATTTGCATCCGGAATGCTGGCGCTGAGTGTGCTCTGTATGTCCATGCCCTGTTCACGCGACCCCCAGCCTTTCCCGACTGAAAGAGTGGGGGTGACGATCGTCTGGCCCGCAGTGAAGGGATGATTGCCTGTAGGCGTGCTCAGACCCAGAAAGCCGGTCACGATGTAATTGCCGTGTTCTTCATTTGCCGAACGAAAGCGGTATTTCACCAGGAAGGTTTCGTCTGCCCATCCGCGCGTCGTTGTCGTGGGGGTTTGCTGAACCAGATAGCCGGGCTGTCCAATGATCGTCTCCACATTTTCGGATGGAATGAGTTCCAGCCCTTTGCCGCCCCCGTAGTTTGTCAGCGTGGTGTTTCCGGCCTTGTATTGCCGGGTTTGATCGTAGCGATATTCCTCTTCAAGCCTTGGTGTAATGGTCACGAGCGGCGTCATCCAGTGGGGCTGCTCTTCTTGCGTCTTGTTGACGACAGCGAACCAGCCGCTGTCATTCGAACCATCCGAATTTTGCGATGAAGTTTCTGCACCCGATTCGGCAAACGCGCTGAAAGCGCATGAAAAGAGGGCGAGCCCGAGTGTCGGGGTAAGGCTTCTTGCAACCGTAAGCATGATATTCCCTTTATCAAAATGAGATGAAAGCATTTTTCGCTAGTAAGTCTGCTATATAGCGGATGGCGAAACACTGCAATTGGCGTTGAGCAATAACGATGCCAGGAACTTATCTTGTTGAATGTGAATGAAAAGTATTTTTTCGCTTTGATTTTTCTTCGGGGTGGGTTGTCGGGTTTCCTACAGGGATTGTTGCAAAACAGCCTAACGGCTGTTCAGTTTGAACCTGGCATGGCAGGCGATGCATTGGGTGGTGACTCTGGAGAGCGAGGCGATGGCCATCCGGTAATCCCCGGTTTTGGCCGCTTTTCTTGCGTCCTGCGCAAACTGGTCTGCGGCCGCGTGCATGCCGAACCCGATTTTGTGCATGGATTCAGGCATGAATCCGGAAAGCGCGCGGTTATCCGTTAGGGGGTTCGGGCTTGCTTCTTTGTGCATTGCCATGCCGGACATTCGGCAGGCTTCGGACGAAGACGCCCCGAGACCGATGCGGTCCTTGGCAATATCCGCAGCCTGATGGAACCGCCCTTTGGCAAGCGCCGCCTGAATTTCTGAAATGGCCGAGAGATGATCGCGCATGTTCATGAGGAACTGTTCGCGGATTTCAGGAGGGAGTGTTATCCCGGTTCGTGCGGGGGGAGCGCCGAAAGCTTCCAGTGCCATGAGGCCGAGCAGGAGGGACAGGGCAAGCCGTTTCATGGCAATGCTATCGACGAAGCTGTTCCAGGTTTTCCGCGATTTCGCTGGCTGCATTTGCCTGTTGCTTGGCGCTTGATGCGATATCGGTGACGACCGACTGGATGGTCTCGATGTCGCGCACGATTTGTTCGAGCGAGGATTCCACCTCGTGGGACAGCATCTCGCCTTTCTCGGCTTCGCTGCGCCCGTTCTCCATGACTTCGACGGCATGGCGGGTGCTGCTCTGGGTCGCTTCGATCATTTTCCCGATTTCGGTTGTGGCCGATGTGGTGCGCTCTGCGAGTTTCCGCACTTCGTCTGCGACGACGGCGAAGCCACGCCCCTGTTCTCCCGCCCTGGCTGCCTCGATGGCTGCGTTCAGAGCGAGCAGATTGGTCTGTTCTGCAATTTCCTTGATCACGCCGACGATGTTGCCGATTTCCTTGGATTGACCGCCCAGTTGCTCGATGGTTTCGGAGGCGGAGCGAACGATTTCGGCGACCTGGCGCATGCCGGCCAGGGCCTGCCGGACGATTTCCCTGCTGCTGCCGGCATTGCCGAGCATGCTTGCGCCGAGATCGGATGCGGAAACCGTATTCCTGGCCACTTCGGATACCGAAGCGCTCATCTGTTCCATGGCCACTGCAATCTGGGCAATGCGTTCTTCGAGATAATTCCTGCGCTGTGTCGATTCCCGCTCGATTGCCTGTACCGTCTTGTCTGCGGTGATGTCTGTCCAGCAGGCCATGTAGCATAGCACTTCGTTCTGCTTGACCGAGTGCCAGATGGGATAGGTGCGGACAAGAAAGGTCACTTTCCCGATGGGAATCTCCGCATCGTGCATGCCTCCGGACGACAGTCCGGCCAGAATCTTTCTGATGCGGTCCGGGTCCTTGTGGAACTGGTGGATGGAATTGCCGAAAGCCAGGTTCACGTCCGTTCCCGTTGCGCGACTCAGGTCCCCATGGTAGCGCTGCAATGCGCCGCGAGCGGCCTTGTTCATGTAGAAGATTCTGTTTTCGTGCCCGGTGTCGCATAGCATCACGATATTGTCGAGGCAGTCGAGAATTTGGGTGAGCTTGGCAATTTCACCATTTTTTTCCTGAAGTTCTGCGCGTAGCTTCGATGATGAGAACATATTCAAATCCTGTCTGTATCTCTGTTCAATGGGCGCCTGCAGCGATTTCCCTGATGACGGATGCGCCCACGCTGTCCTTGGAATCCAGTTCGAAAAGTTTGTCGAGAATGCGCCTGCATCCGGATTCGTCCCCCCGGCGCAGCCTGATGAAGGCGAGCGCCTTGAGGCTGAAGAGGTAGAAGTGGGCGGCTTCATTCGACCAGTTTGCGGAATCGGCGTCGAGATGATCCCAATCCGGATCGAATCCTCCCTGGCGGGCTGCTTCGATCAGGGATTCCCTTGCGATTTGCTCCGCATCGGCGAGCCGCTTCTTGTAGAAATAGAACTTGTACAGCGAGAAATGGACGGCGAGGCTCCCGGGCGCCATTTTCTTTGCCTCGAGGAGCTTCGCTTCGGCAGTTTCAGTTTCGCCATAGTGCCCCATTGCATCGAGAATCAACTCGGCAATGCCGGCGGGCGCTGCGCCGCCGTACAGCTCAAGAGTCATACCGGCCTGTTTTCCGGAATGCGTACCGGTCCCATCGCGGCCAGCCCTTCCGCGAAAGTGATGTTCCTGAATTTTCCGCTGAAATTGGCTGCGGCCTCTGCGACGGCATCGATTTTTTCTCCCGAACCCAGGCGCTTGATGTCGCCGCGGTCGAGGTTGAGGCATTCGAGCAGTTCGTTCCAGACGGTCGCTTCATCCAGGGGCAGGACATGAAATCCGATTCCTCCCAGCTCGATATGATATTTCTCTGAAATGTCGATGTTCCCGGCGAAGACGAAATACTTGCCATTGGCATCGAGATAGGGTTTCAGGGCTTCGACGATCAGTTCGAGATGGGCAAGGGAATCGACATGGCAGCCCATGAAGCGGATTTTTTCGGAATCAGTCCAGAGGATGACCTGATCCGCCATGATTTCAGGCGGCCTTGCTTCGTCAGCGAACTTGGCCGCTTCCTTCAGAACCAGATTGCCGCGAAATCCGAAGGTGCCGGATTTTCCGGTCTTGCCGGAAAAGACCGGAGAGAGAAGCTTCTTTTCCTGCTCGAGTTTTTCTATGACTGTCATGATGCCTTTTCCTAGTTAATGATTAATTCCAGATTTCCGTCGGTGCGAGGAGCCTTTCCACGGGGGTGTCGCCCAGAAGATGCTGGTCGAAAATTTCGGCTATGTCCGATTTCTCCACCCGGACGTAGAGAGTGCCTTCCGGGTAGACGAGCACATTGGGCCCTATGTCGCACGGGCCGATGCATCCCGTATAGGACACCGCGATTTGATCGAACAGATTGCGCTTTTGCAATTCCTGCCAGAATGCCTGCAGCAGTTCGCTGCCGCCATTCTGGACGCATGAGCCTTTGGGATGCCCGGGGGGGCGGCTCTGGCTGCAGACGAATACATGTTTCCTGGGTTTTGGCATGACTGTTTCCTCAATTATTTTTAAAATATTTGGCGCGCTGGTGGTCGCAGGCGTGATTATTCATCCCGACGATCCTCGTATCTGGCGACCCATTTTTCCAGTTCGCACACATGCTCGGCTTCCTCGTCGGCGAATTCGAGTGCCATGGCCCTGACCTCTGGGTCGCGGGTGTTTTCTGCGATATGGGCATAGAAAGCTTGGCCGCGACGTTCCCCGTCGAGGGCGATTTCGAGCGCATGTCTCATATCAATCATGGTGTCGACGCCGATCCAGTCGAACTGCTCGGGGCTGATGCCATCAGGCCATACATAGTCTTTCGTGGACAGGGCCGGCAACTGGTGAAAACCTCCCCTAGCCATCGCTTGGGCCAGATGCTTGCGGGAGAAGGCAGCCATTTTTCGGAAAAACGTTTCCATCTCCAGGTTGCTGCCGGCGCGCATGCTTTCGGCCAGTTCTTCATGGCGCCGGGCAGCCTCGCGTTCAAGTTCGACAGCATGGGCGAGGAATAGGTTGATATCTTCCATGAATGCGCTCAACCGAATTTGAACAGGATGCCGTAGCCGCCGCGGGGGTATTCCCAATCGACGTTGCGATGCTCGGAACAGATGATGCGGCAGGTTCCACATTCCAGGCAGCCGTCGGTAATCAGCACGATTTTTCCGTTCCCCTCTTCCGTGTAGCAGCCGGCAGGACAGCACACCGTGCAGGCCATGCTCTTGCAGTCGTTCTGGCAAATATCGGGATTTTTGATGCTGATATGGGGATGCCCGGCATCGACCTTGTACCGGTTCTGGAACAGTTTGTTTTCGACCTTGATCATTCGAAAGCCCTCCACATTTTGAATGCATCGCCCATGAGCCCGAACAGCGATCGCTTGCCGACGAAATTGCGCCTGATTTCGCGCTCCTTGGTTTTCTTGTCTACCCCATCCACGGTCAGCATGGAATGCGCGGCTTTATTGATGAGCTCCGGATAGGTCGTGAAAAACTGCGGGCTCTTGTGCAGTATTCCGGGCATTTCCTTGTATTTTTTCAGATCCTTCATCAGGAAACTCTCGTCGAGCTTTTCCCGGTAAAGGGCGAGATTCGCCTCGGTCATGAATTTACCCTGCTCTTTCAGGGCGATCACGGTTTCCGCGGCGAGCCTGCCGGACGTCATGGCAAGATTCGATCCTTCACGGTGAACGGCATTGACGAACATGGCGGCGTCTCCCACCATCAGCCATCCGTCTCCGTAGATCTTCGGGATCGCCTTGTATCCCCCTTCGGGAATCAGGTGTCCGGTGTATTCCTTCATCTCGCCTCCTGCGATCAGCGGCTTGATGGCAGGATGCGCCTTCATTTCTTCGAGCAGCGCATAGGGCGTGGTCTTCTGCTGCTTGAAGTCCGACAGCATGCACCCCACACCCAGGGTGATCGATTCCTTGTTGGTATAGAGAAATCCCGTTCCCATCATGCCTTTCGTGATCTTCCCCACCATTTCGATCACCACGCCCTCGTCTTCGCCGATGTTGAAGCGGGACTCGATGGTTTCCTGGGGAAGGAAATGGATTTCCTTCACCGCGAGCGCGACATCCTTGGCATCGAGTTCGGGATGAAACCCTGCCTTCTTGGCCAGAAGCGAATTGACGCCGTCTGCCAGGATCACGATGTCGGCGTAAATCGCCCCGCCCTCCCGGTCGGCCTGGACACCGATCACCCGGTTGCCATCCAGGATCAGGTCGCTGATGGTGGTCTCGCAAATCAGCAGAGCACCGGCATCCTGCACCTTTTTCGAGAACCACTTGTCGAACTGGGCGCGGATGATGGTATAGCGGTTGTAGGGTTCCCGGTTGAATTCGGCAGAGCGGTAGGTGCTGCCGACATAGGACTCGTCGTCCAGAACCCACATCCGCTGCTCGACGATATGGCGCTCAAGCGGGGCGTCATCCCTGAAATCCGGAATGATGCGCTCCAGCGCGTCGGAATACAGGATCGCGCCCTGCACGTTCTTGGATCCCGGATATTCCCCGCGCTCGATCTGCAGCACCTTGAGTCCGGCTTTTGCCAGGGTATAGGCTGCCGCGTTCCCGGAAGGGCCGGCTCCGACCACGATTGCGTCAAATTTCTCCATGTCAGCTCCTTAGCCAGCCATCCTGGCCGTCGATAAATGTTGCCGGAATGCCTCGGTGAGCGCCGGCAAAATGACCATCGCATTGCCGACGATGCCGTAGGTTGCGAAATCGAAAATGGGGGCGTTCGGGTCCGAGTTGATTGCGATGATCACATCGGAATCCTCCATGCCGACCCGGTGCTGGATGGCCCCGGAAATGCCGGCTGCGATGTAGAGCTTGGGCCTGACGGTCTTGCCCGATTGGCCGACCTGGCGGTCCGCTTCCACCCAGCCCGCCTGAACGATCGGGCGCGTGGCGCCCACTTCGGCGCCGAGCACTTTGGCGAGGTCCCATATCAGCTGGAAATTTTCCGGCTTCTTCATTCCCCGGCCCCCGGAAACGATGATGTCGGCAAATGCGAGCTGCGGCTTGCCCTGCAGGTTGTCCGGGATGTATTCGAGCACCTTGGTGATGATGGATTCTTCGACCATGCCCAGGGAATGTTCGATGATCCGTCCGGTCCGGTTGCCGTCCTTTTCCGGCATGGCCATCACCCTCGGCCGGACGGTTGCCATCTGCGGCCTGTAGTTGAGCGTGACGATGGTGCAAAGCAGGCTTCCCCCGAAGGTCGGTCGGGTTGCGGCGAGGCTGCGGTTTTCCATGTCGATGGCAAGTTCGGTGCAGTCCGCAGTGAGTCCCGTCTTCAGGGTGGTCGCGACGCTTCCTGCCAGATCCCTGCCCAGGGTCGTGGCACCGATCAGCAGGATCTCGGGCTGGTAGCTGTTGACGAGGTCGGTCAATCCCTTGGTGTAGGGTTCGTTCCTGTAGTCCTTCAGCAGCTCGTCTTCCATCAGGTAGCAAAGATCCGCGCCGTAGTGGATCGCTTCGCTGCAGAATTGGCGCGACTCAGGACCCGGCGTACCCATCACGATTCCGGCGAGCTCGACCCCGAGCCTGTCGGCAAGCTTGCGGCCTTCGCCCATCAGTTCCCACGAAACGGGATGCACCTGTCCCCGCTCGTGTTCGACGAATACCCATACGCCCTTGTAGGCGGCAAGTTTCGGGTCGAGTTCGACCTTTCTTCTTGCCGGTTTTCTGGGTTCGTTATCTTCGCTCATGGCATTTCCTTTGCAATGGAATCAGGGGGCATTCTTTGCGATGTCCCGCACGAGATTCGGTTTTTTGGTGAAAAGCTTGGCAAGCAGCGTGACGGCGAGATCTTTGGGCTGATTGCTTTCCGTGTCGATGATTTCCGCCTTCACCGATTTGGGCGTTGGGGCGAAAACCTTGCTCACGATGGTGGGGGAACCCTTGAGGCCGATTTTCGTCAGATCTTCGATGCCGGCCTTTTCCTTGTCCCAGGTTTTCAGCGGATAGCGCGCTGCGCGGAACATGTTGCTCATGGTGGCAAAGCGCATCTCGTTCGTTCCTTCCAGCACCGTGACGAGGCAGGGCAGCCTGGTTTTCAGCACCTGAACGCCGCCTTCGGCGCGCCGCTCAACGGTGATCGTCCTGTTTTCCAGGTCGACTTCCCTCACTTTCGAGACATAGGTGAGAAGCTGCATGTCGAGGCGCTTGGCGATGCCCGGGCCGACCTGCGCGGTGTCCCCGTCTATGGTTTGCTTGCCTGCGAAAATCATGTCGATCGGAATGTCCTTTTCGATCTGGCTGATGGCCGAGGCGAGCGCATAGCTGGTGGCGAGCGTATCCGAGCCTGCAAAAGCCCTGTCGGTGACCAGGATCGCATCGTCAGCGCCGAAGGAAATGGCTTTCCTCAGGGCGGCCTCGGCCTGCGGCGGTCCCATGGAAAGCACCGTCACACGCCCGCCGTACTGGTCCTTGATGCGCAGCGCCTCTTCCAGGGAATAAAGATCGTAGGGATTGACGATGGCCGGCACGCCCTGGCGCATGATGGTGTTGGTCACGGGATGGACGCGGATTTGAGCGCTGTCCGGTACCTGCTTGATGCAAACGACGATATGCATTTCGAACTCCTCTAGAGGCGCTGCTGAGAAGGCAGGGTGCTTCTCAGCGAATCCAGCCCGATGCTTTTCCCGTCCTGGTCCTGGAATACCTTGAATACCTTTTCCTGCGCAGGCGTGGACCTGACGAAGTCGCCATAGGCGCGAATCAAAAGATCCCTGCAGATGCTTCGCAGCGGTTCGTCGCCTATATTTTCCGTCCCAGGAGTCGCGCGCAGGTACTGGTTGAAGCGCTTCAGTATGTGCAGACGGTTGACGTTGACTACGGCCTGGTCATACTCGATCGAGAAGAAATCGAGAAATTCCTCTGCCGAGGAAAGATTGCCCATTTGCTGTGACAGGGTGTTCATTGCGTTCCTTTCAGTGAAGTTTTTCCGGGCGATTGTCGCCGTAGAGGCTGGAATTCATGACTGCATCGATTTTCCCGAGATCGGCGACCTGTTTTTCCAGCGCATCTATCCGATCCAGCAGGCAGGAAATCGCCTTTCCGACAGGGTCGGGCATCAGGTGATGGTCGAGGTCTATGCCGTTCTTGTCGATCTGGCGGCGGCTTACGGGCAGCACGACTTTTCCGGGAATCCCGACCACGGTCATGTTGCAGGGTACGTCCTGAATCACCACCGAATTGGCTCCAATCCGGGCGCGGCTGCCGACGGTGATGGGGCCGAGGATTTTTGCGCCGGCTCCCACCACCACGCCGTCTTCCAGAGTCGGGTGGCGTCTGCCGGGATTCCATGAGGTGCCGCCCAGAGTCACGCCGTGGTAGAGCGTCACTTCGTTTCCTATGATCGCAGTTTCCCCGATCACCACGCTGCAGCCATGATCGATGAAGAAATGCCTTCCTATGGCGGCTCCGGGATGGATGTCGATCTGGGTGAGCATGCGCCCCATGAAGCTCAGGAATCTCGCCATGTAGCGCCAGTTCCTTTCCCACAGGGCATGCGCGATTCTATGGATCATCACGGCATGCACGCCGGGATAAGTGGTCATGACTTCCCATTTGGTCCTCGCTGCGGGGTCGCGCTGGAATACGCAGGCGATGTCTTCATTCAGATGCTTGAAAAAATCGATCATGTCAGCTCACCGAAAGGCAGGTGAAGGCTTCGAGGTAGAAGCGTTCCAGGTCTTTGGAAACAGGCGTCCGCTTGTGGATCACGGCATGGTTGCGGATGCGCTGCAGAATCGATTTTGCCTCCAGTTCGGTGAGCGTGATGCCGATCCTTGCATAGGCGTCCATCACCGACTTCGAGCCGGAATGCTTGCCCAGCACCAGCCTGTGCTCGCGCCCGACTTCGGCCGGATCGAAGTTCTGGTAATTGTCGGAATTCTTCAACAGGCCGTCGACATGGATGCCGGCCTCATGGCTGAATACCGATTCCCCGACTATGCTCTTGTTGGCGGGTATCGGCCGTCCCGAGGCGCGTGCGACAAGATCCGAAATCCCGGGGAAAAGCTTCGTGTCGATGCCGGTATCGATGCCGTAAATATGGCGTAGCCCCATCACGACTTCTTCGAGAGGCGCATTCCCGGCGCGTTCCCCCAGACCGTTGACGGTGGTGTTGGCATGGCTCGCCCCAGCGAGGATGGCGGCCAGGGTGTTGGCCGTGGCAAGCCCGAGATCGTCGTGGGCATGCATTTCGATTTCAAGGTCAGAGGCTTCCTTCATCCGCCTGATACGGTCGAAAGTGGTGAAAGGGTCGAGCAGTCCGAGTGTGTCCGCGAAACGGAACCTGCGCGCACCTGCGGTTTGCGCCGTTTCCATCACCCTTAGCAGGAAATCCGGATCCGCACGGGACGCATCTTCGCCGCCCACGCTGACTTCCATTCCGAATTCGCGCGCTTCGCTGACGTGGCGGGTGATGGCGCGCAATACCCAGTTCCTGTCCCGTGAAAGCTTGTGATGGATCTGGGTATCCGAAACGGGAATCGAAAGATTGACGATATCCGCCCCGCATCCCAGGGATGCCAGCAGATCTTCCTGCCTCATCCTGCCCCAGACCATGAGCTTCGAAGGAAGGCCGAGCCCGGATATGGCGCGTATGATCTCGCGCTCTTCCGCACCGAGTATCGGAATGCCGACTTCCATTTCCCTCACGCCGGATTCGGAAAGAGCCTGCGCGATTCCGATCTTTTCAGTGGCATTGAAGGCGACGCCGGCCGTCTGCTCGCCATCCCTTAAAGTCACGTCATTGATCATTACCATTGGAAAGCCCTTTGAAAATCCCTTGCCCGGCCTTTAGCAATTGCTGTGCCAGATACGAATGTTTCTTATGAATCATTGTGTTGATCATGACCATGGCATGTGCGCAGGGCGGCTTTGTCGGGATTTGTAGGGTTTGCAACAATGACCGTCGGCGCAAGCTGCCTTGTCGTTGAAGCGTAGCGAATGCGACAGGAGGAGAAATATGCATTCTAATGAAAACAAGGAATTGAATATTGGTACGGGAATTGCTTGACAGGAATTGTCAAATTTTCGAAAGGGTAAGCCATGTCCATCATCTTCACTGACAATGCCGCCGACAAGGTGAGGGAAATCCTGGTCGAAGAAGGCAATGTCGACATGAAGCTGCGCGTCTATGTCACAGGAGGAGGGTGTTCTGGCTTCCAGTACGGATTCGCCTTCGAAGAGAAAGCCAACACCGAAGATACCGTCGTCACCAAGAACGGCGTGGACATGGTCGTCGACCCCATGAGTTTCCAGTATCTCGCAGGCGCCGAGATCGATTACCAGGAAGGGCTGGAAGGTTCGCGCTTCATCATCAAGAATCCGAATGCCACGACCACGTGCGGTTGCGGCAGCTCGTTTTCGGTCTGAGGAAGAGTCGATATGAGCGTCATGATGAGCGAGCGAGCTGCGAAGCATGTGCAGCATGAGGTGGGCAAGGCAGGGGGATTCGGCTTGCGCCTTGGGGTGAAGCAGGCTGGGTGCACGGGGCTGGCGTACGTATTCGACA